>NZ_JAOPWB010000063.1 GCF_025965855.1 Mycobacterium sp.
GCGCGCCGGACCGCAGTGTCACAGTCCGCCGGCTCGGTGATGGGGACCTGCGTCACTTTGTCGCCGGTGCGAGGATCCAGGACGCTGATGATCTTGGTCATGGTCGAAGCCACGACCGCGTTTACCCTCTCGGCGCGCCGGCCAATCAGTGAATGCCTATGGACATTATTCGCTTCATGTATGGTCGGCGTGAGCCGGCGCACCGGACCGGAGGGCACGCGATGGCAAACACTTACGCCGACAACGCCTTCACGTCGCGGCAGGCGTTGGATCCCGGTCTGCGCAAGGCGGCCCATTTCTTGCCCCGCGGATACGCCCTTCACCGCGGCTACAAGGTCCAGCGCGCGCTCATGAACCTCATGGGGAGCGCGGGCCGGATGCGCAACGTCCCGATGGCCGCGGTCAACGAGCACGTCACGGTTCGCCTGCACCGTCCCGTCAGCCTTCCCCACCCGGCAGCGGCGATGCTGTGGATCCACGGCGGCGGCACGATCATGGGACACGCCGCCCAGGACGACAAGTTTCTTCGCAAGCTGTCGCATCTCACCGGTGTCGCGGTGGCCGCGGTGGAACACCGGCTGGCGCCCGAGCACCCCTATCCGATCCCGGTCGAGGACTGCTATGCGGCGCTGCGGTGGCTGGCGCGCCAACCGTGGGTCGACCCGGAGCGCGTCGCGGTCGGCGGGGCCAGCGCCGGTGGACATTTCGCGGCCGCTGTGGCCCAGCGCGCCCACGATCGCGACGACGTCAAACTCGCGTTCCAGATGCTGGTCTACCCGATGCTCGACGACCGCACCGGCGCCCACCACGGCGGCCAGAGGCGGCTCATGTGGACCGAAAGCGACAATCAGCAGGCGTGGCTGTGGTACCTCAACGGCGCAGATCCTCGGGAGGCCGCGCCGGCTCGTCGGGAAAACCTGTCGGGCCTGCCGCCCACCTGGATCGGTGTCGGGACGTTGGACCTGTTCTATCAGGAGTGCTTGGACTATGGGCGACGCCTACGGGAGGCGGGGGTTCCCGTGCATGAAGAGATCGTTCCGGGCGCCTTTCACGCGTTCGATCAAATCGCGGGCAACGCACCGATTTCGGTGAAGTTCTTCGCCAGTCAGTGCGATCACCTGCGCGACGCCCTCGCCCCTGCTAATCCGTGAACAGCGCGCCGCAACGATGCGGTCGGGCCACGCCACCCGCGGCCAGTTGACTGCAAAGTTTGCGTATCGTGCAACTATGAGTGTTATGGGCAATCACATGGGTCTGCGCGAGCGGCGTCGCCGCCAGACCAGCGCGGACATCCGCGACGCCGCTGTGCGCCTGGCGACCGACCGCGGTTTCGACAAGGTGACCATCGAGGAGATCTGCGTCGAGGCGGGAATCTCGACGCGGACGTTCTTCAACTACTTCCCCACCAAGGAGTCCGCGATCGCCTACGGACCCTCCGACCTGCCCCCTGAGCTGGCCGAAGAGTTCGTCGCGGCCGGACCCGCCCCATATCGGGTGATCCTGGCCGAACTGATCACGCTGGCAGCGCACCATCTCCGCGACCTGCCCCCACGGCGCGAACAGGCCGCCGGCATGCTCGAGCTCGCCAAAACCAGCCCCGCCGTCTTGGCCGCGTTCCTCGCGGAGCTGGAGCGGTTCCAGAACCAGTTGACCGACATCGTTGCCCGCCGCCAGGGCATGCGGCCGGACGACGAGATATCCGCCTTGATCGCCGCGCTGGCATTGACGGCCGTGCGTTCTGGCATCGAACGGTGGGCCAGTGACGAGCCGAAGGATTCTGACGACACGCCGATGCCCTACGTCGAAAGCGCTGCCGCGCTGGTCAACAGCATCTTCGCGAAATGAACCGCCGGATAGTTAGCTAGATCACCTTTTTGCACTGTCTGCAAACTATGCAGGCGGTGTATTATGCTCTGGTGGCATCAGACGGGGCTTCGGCGATGCAGGGGCAGACTTCCCGGGGCCCGACGGCCCAAACCGTGCAGATCACGACGTCCTATGAACTTCGTTGTGGCGCAACGTAATGCGGTGATCACCTAGAGGGCGACGCACCACCGTTGATTGACGAGGAGAGGAATCCACGCAGGTGCAGCTATCCAAGGTCGTGCGCAATGCGTGGTTGCCGCTGTTGATCGTGGCGGTGGTGGTGATCGGCGGGTTCACCGTGGCGCGGGTCAAGTCGTTCTTCGCGGCCAACGACACGGGCGTCATGGCGAGCCCGCGGCAGGATGATTCCAAGCCGTTCAAGCCCAAGGTCGTCAAGTACGAGATTTTCGGCTCGGCAAGCCACGCAAACGTGAACTACCTGGATCTCAGCGCCGACCCGAAGCGCGTCGACGATGCGCCACTCCCCTGGACGCTGGTCCTCAGCACGACCGCCCCCTCGGTCTTCCCCAACCTCTCGGCCCAAAGCGACGGTGACCGCCTCGGCTGTCGCATCACCATCGATGACGAAGTCAAGGACGAGAAGATAACCAACGGCGTGCACGCCCTGACCTTTTGCTTGGTGAAATCCGCATGAGCGCAAGCGCTGAACACCCGACTGACACCCTCCCCATCGCCAGACACGCCGAGCGCCCGGCGATCCCGCGAATCATCCGAAGGTTCGCCGTACCCATCATCCTTGGCTGGATCGCGATCATCGCGGTGCTCAATGTGGTCGTCCCCCAGCTGGACGAGGTCGGGAAGATGCGCTCGGTCTCGATGAGCCCCGACGACGCGCAATCGGTCATCGCCACAAAGCACGTGGGTGAGGTGTTCGGCGAATACAAGTCCAACAGCTCGGTCATGATCGTTCTCGAGGGCCAGAATCCGCTCGGCAACGACGCACACGCCTACTACGACCAGGTAGTCAAGAAGCTCGACGCCGACACCAAACACGTCGAACACGTTCAGGACATGTGGAGCGATCCGTTAACCGGGGCGGGCGCACAAAGCAACGATGGTAAGGCCGCGTACGTCCAGGTCTACCTCGCCGGCAACCAGGGCGAGGCCCTGGCCAACGAGTCGGTCGAGGCTGTGCAAAACATCGTCAAGAGCGTGCCCACGCCCAACGGTGTCAAGGCCTACGTCACCGGCCCCTCCGCGGTGCAAGCGGATCAGCACATCGCCGGCGACCGCAGCCTGCAGGTGATCACCACCGTCACGTTCATAGTGATCATCGCGATGCTGCTGATGGTCTACCGGTCCATCATCACGGTGCTGCTCACGTTGGTGATGGTCGTGCTCGAACTAGCCGCCGCCCGTGGAATGGTGGCCTTCCTCGGCTACCACAAGATCATCGGGCTCTCCACGTTCGCCACGAACCTGTTGGTGACGCTGGCGATCGCGGCCGCCACCGACTATGCGATCTTCCTGATCGGGCGATATCAGGAAGCCCGGTCGGCCGGCGAATCGCGAGAAGACGCGTACTACACGATGTTTGGGGGCACCGCGCACGTCGTACTCGGGTCGGGCCTGACCATCGCGGGCGCGACGTTCTGCCTGCACTTCACCAACCTGCCCTACTTCCAGACGCTGGGCATCCCGCTGGCCATCGGCATGGTGGTCGTGGTCGCGGCGGCCTTGACGCTGGGCCCCGCGGTGATCTCGTTGGCGTCGCGCTTCCGCCAGACACTCGAGCCCAAGCGGGCGCAGCGGATTCGCGGCTGGCGCAAGATCGGCGCCGTCGTCGTACGGTGGCCCGGGCCCGTTCTGATCATGACGATCGCGATCGCACTCGTCGGTCTGCTGACCCTGCCCGGCTACCGGACCAACTACGACGACCGCAAGTACCTGCCCGCCGATCTGCCGGCGAACGCCGGCTACGCGGCCGCTGACCGGCACTTCTCGAATGCGCGGATGAACCCCGAGCTCCTGATGATCGAAAGTGACCACGACCTACGCAATTCCGCCGACTTCCTGGTGATCGACAAGATAGCCAAGTCGATCTTCCGGGTGCCCGGAATCTCGCGCGTGCAGGCGATCACCCGACCGCAGGGCACCCCGATCGAGCACACCTCGATCCCGTTTCAGATCAGCATGCAGAGCGTCACCCAGCAGATGAATCAGAAGTACCAGGCAGATCAGATGGCCGACATGCGCAAGCAGGCCGACATGATGCAGACGACCATCGACAGCATGGTCAAGATGCAGAGCCTGACCCAGCAGATGGCCGACACCATGCACATCATGGTCAAAAAGATGCACGACATGACCATCGACATCGCCGAATTACGCGACCACATCTCGGATTTCGACGACTTCTTCCGACCCATCCGTAGCTACTTCTATTGGGAAAAGCATTGCTACGACATACCGGTGTGCTGGTCGATTCGGTCCGTCTTCGACACCCTCGACGGCATCGACACGATGACCGATGACATCCAGAGCCTGCTGCCCGTCATGGATCACCTCGATACACTGATGCCCCAGCTCACGGCGCTGATGCCCGCCATGATCGAAAACATGAAGGACATGAAAACGACCATGTTGACCATGTATTCGACCCAAAAAGGGCTGCAGGATCAGCAGAACGAGGCGCAGAAAAACTCAAACGCCATGGGCAAAGCGTTCGACGCGTCCAAGAACGACGACTCGTTCTACCTGCCCCCGGAAACCTTCAACAACGCCGAGTTCAAGAAGGGCATGAAGAATTTCCTTCCGCCCGACGGCCACGCCGTGCGATTCATCATCAGCCACGACGGCGATCCGATGACACCGGAGGGCATTTCGCACATCGATGCGATCAAGAAGGCCACTTACGAAGCACTCAAGGGCACGCCCCTGGAGGGCTCCAAGATCTACCTCGGCGGCACCGCCGCAACCTTCAAGGACATGCAGGACGGCAGCAACTATGACCTGCTGATCGCCGGAATCGCTTCGCTGTGCTTGATTTTCATAATCATGCTGATCATCACGCGAAGTGTCGTGGCCTCAGCGGTGATCGTGGGCACCGTCCTAATTTCGCTGGCGGCGTCCTTCGGACTCTCGGTGCTCATCTGGCAGCACCTGGTCGGCATCGAACTGCACTGGATGGTGCTGGCGATGTCGGTCATCATCCTGCTGGCTGTTGGCGCCGACTACAACCTGCTATTGGTGTCCCGATTCAAGGAAGAGATCCACGCCGGCCTGAATACCGGCATCATCCGGGCAATGGGTGGGACCGGATCCGTGGTCACCTCGGCGGGGCTGGTGTTCGCCTTCACGATGATGACGATGGCGGTCAGTGAGCTGACCGTCATCGGCCAGGTCGGCACCACCATCGGCCTGGGGCTGTTGTTCGACACACTGGTCGTGCGGTCGTTGATGACGCCGTCGATTGCCGCTCTGCTGGGCAAGTGGTTCTGGTGGCCGCAACGGGTGCGGCAACGGCCGGTGCCTTCGCCTTGGCCCGCGCCAACCAAGAAAACCGAATCCTTGACGGCGGTATAGGTTCTCAAATTGGGCGCCGAGCCTGCGCACAGCGCGTGCTCGCCGCTAATGCTGTAGCGCTGGCCGCAGTTTCGGTGTGGTAGGGCTAGGTGACCCACTCGGGCTGCTGGCTGGCGTCGACCGCGGAGAAGTCCTTGTGCCCTAAACCGGCGGTGGTGCCGCCGTCCACGACGAACTCGGAGCCCGTCGAATAGCTGGACTCGTCGCTGGCCAGATAGACCACGAGGTTGGAAACCTCCCGCGGGTCGGCGGCCCGGCCCAACGCAGTCTGGAAGATGTCTTCGGGAACCCACTGGGTCATCGGCGTCTTGATGAGCCCGGGATGGATCGAGTTCACCCGGATTCCGCTCGGCCCCAGTTCGAGTGCCACCGATTTCGTCAGTCCTCGGACGGCGAACTTGCTTGCGGTGTAACCGTGGCACGCGATGGTACCGGCCATCCCCTCGATGGAGGAGATGTTGATGATCGATCCCCGCCCCGCGTCCTTCATCGGTTTCACCACAGCGCGGATGCCGAGGAACACGCCGGTCAGATTGACGTCGAGGATCTTTTGCCACTCGGAGATCGCGTAATCCTCGATGGTGCCGATGTTGAGGATGCCGGCGTTGTTCACCAGGACGTCGACGCCGCCGAACTCGCTCACGGCGGTGGCCACCGCGGATTCCCAGTGCTCGGGTCTGGTGACGTCCAGATGCACGTAGCGAACGGCGTCAGAGTTGGGGCCGAGTTCAGCCGCGACAGCCTTGCCCTCGTCGTCGAGGATGTCGCCGAACACCACCTTGGCCCCCGCGGCCACCAGGGTCCGCACGTGCGAGGCGCCCATCCCCCGGGCACCGCCACTGACGAGCGCGACCTTTCCAGCCAACCGTTCTGCCACTGCGCTTCTCCTGTCGTGCCGGGGGTTCTTGCACCATACATATGCGCGCAGTCGTATGACCAGGGCTTCGTCGAGAGGCCCTTACGTGCTTGGCTTGCTAGCGGGGTGGTGTTGTGGGCAGTAATCCGCGGTGGCCGCGCCGACGAACAACTGCGCCTGCCCCGGATTCAGTCGCTTGGCCCCCGTCAGCTGGTCCACCTCGTCCTTCTCGGTGTAGCCCGCGTAGAGGTCTTTGCACATCACCTGCGCCGCCTTCACGTCCAGTGCCGTGCTACCAAGGTTGACGCCATGCGTCTGCAGGAAGTTGGTGAAGTCCTGGCCCGTTTGGTCGGCGCGCGCGACGGTTGACGGCACCACCATGACCGCCAGTAGAGCGCCGAACGCGCACGCGGAAATCTTCTTAGTCAGGTCGCGCCGCTTCATCTTTTCCCCCATCACTTTCAAGGCTCGACACCAAATACAGATTGACCCGGTGGCCCGAAAATACACATCGGACTGTTTCTAGCATCCAAGGTGTCTAGCGTCGATGGTTGCCCATGTCAATGATCATTGTCCGCGAGGTCACGACGGTCAAGGGCCCACGCGCGGCACGGCCGTCGCCGAAGAAAGGTTTACCCGTCGGTCCCTCTTAGTTCGGGTTGAATTCAATCCCGCGCGCGACGGCCGACGGGATTAGTGGGAGCTCACCATCTCGAAGATCGCCGCGGCGGAGGTAATGGCCTTGTCCGCGTTTCCTTCGTCGTGCAGAAGCATCCGCACGCCGATGCGTCCGGGTCCGCCGGCATGCGCCGTGCCTTCCACGCGGAAGGGGCCCACCTTGCCGCGTGACATGAACATGACGTGCCAGCTGATGACCTGCACCTTTCTGGTTCCGGCGACCTCGGCGGCCAGGTCGGTCGCCGCGGTCTCGAGGACGACGTGTTGAGGTCCGATGTGCAGCGCGGCATCCGGCGAGGCGAGCTCGGCGCTCAGCGCCGGCAATACCCAATGGCCGTCGCCGCGCTGGCTGGCCCCGAAGGCTTGCCACAGCGGCGGCAGATCGGGCGAGTCTTCGACCACCAGCTCGGTGCCCGAAACGTCCATCTTGCCAAGGCCTTCCGGTGGGACACCGATGACGGCTCCCTGCCCCTCGTTGAAGGCGATCACCCGGTTGGGGTTGTCGGCGTCCACGATCGTGCACCGCCCGTAACCCATGGTCCGACCCTGGTGCACGATGCCGGACCCGACGATTTCGACCCTCGTGACGTCGTAGCCGGGGTCGATGATCTGTACCGACGCGATGACCGGGTTCGGCACCGCGACCATGTCGGTCTGGCATCCCTCCGGCGAGGAGATGGCCAACGGCGCCACCATGAGTCCACCGGCCTCGTTGCGCATGTCGCGGCGGATGGTGACGGTGGCGTCGCTCTCGCCGAGGTTCATCGACGAGTGGTTACGGCCGATGTAGCGGTAGCTGAGCAGTCCGGTCCAGCGTCGGAACAACTCGTCGCGGTAGGCGGAGGTGTCGTTGGCCAGCTCTCGGATGTCGCGAAGTTGGTCGCTCACTGTTGGTCCCCTTTTGCGGCTCTGCCCCGGCGCACCTGGTTGAACGGCACACCGCGATCGGCGGCGTACTCGCGCGGAAAGTTCAAGACCCACTCGCCGAGCCGTCGCCCATGGTGCGGCGCTCGTGGTAGAGCTGTCGTGACGCGACGTCCCACCCTTCGGCGCTCACCGAATTCGCCTGCGCGTCATCGCCGTTGGCCTCCTTGACCTTGTGCTGGGCGACTGTACAGCACCGCCTCGCGACTGTACAGGTCGCTAGGACGTGTTCAGCTGCACGGCGGCGCGGATAAGCGCCTTGAATGCCTTCTCGTCGATCCTGTCACCCTCGTGGAAATCGATGGCTCGCCTGGTGTTGCCGTCGAGGCTGGAGTTGAAGAGGCCCGACGGATCCTCTAGCGATGCGCCCTTGGCGAAGGTCACCTTGACGACGCTCTTGTACGTCTCGCCGGTGCAGATCATCCCGTCGTGGTACCACACCGGGACACCTCGCCACTTCCACTCCTCGACCACGTCGGGGTCGGCCTGCTTGATCAATTTCCTGATGCGAGCGAGCATTTCGCCGCGCCAATCCCCCAGCTCTTTGATCCGGGCGTCTATCAGCCGCGAGGGCGAGTCCGTCATGGTTGTCGTTACCTTCCCGATGGTTCCCAATGGTGACGGTCAGGGGATGGTTATTGCGATCTTGCCGACGTGCTCGCCGGCGCGCATCACCGCAAGTGCCCCCTGCAGTTGTTCCCAGTCGAAGACGTGGCTGATCTGGGGCTTGATGCCGGTACTCGATATCAACTCGCACAGGGCCCGGTGCGCGCGCACGCTGCCCACCGTGATTCCGACGACCCGCAGGTTGTTGAGCATCACTTCCGCGACTGAGATGGGCGCCGTGTCGAAACCGCTGAGCACGCCGATCACCGCGACCGTGCCTCCCACCCGCGCCGAGTGCACGGACTGCGCCAGCGTGGCGGGCCCACCTAGGTCGACGATCAGGTCGGCGCCCCTTCCGGCGGTCAGCCGCTTCACCTCGGTCTCCCAGTTTGGGGCCGCGCGATAGTTGATGAGATGCGTTGCGCCCAAATCTGATCCGATTTTTAGCTTGTCGTCGGACGACGACGTCAGAATCACCGTGGCGCCCAGCGCCCGGGCGAGCTGCACCGCGAACAGCGACACCCCGCCGGTCCCTTGGGTGACCACGACGTCGCCGTCGCCGATGTTGGCTTCCGTCAGGGCACTCCAGGCCGTCACACCGGCGCAGGGCACGGTCGCGGCCTCGACGTCGCTGAGGTGCCCGGGCGTGCGGACCAGACCCGAGGCGTGGGCGACGCGGTACTGCTGCAACCACCCGTCTTCCGTGTCGCCGGGCAGTTCCCTTTTGGCTTCCGGGGTTGGCGGCCCATCCAACCAACTCGGGTGGAACGTCCCCATGACGCGGTCACCCACTTGCAGCCCGTCGACCCCGGCACCGACGGCCACAACCTCTCCGGCGCCGTCGCTCATCGGCACACGCGGCCACGGCCCAGGCAGGAGCCCCATGAGATTGATGTTGTCGTGAAAGTTCAGGCTCGACGCCCGCACCCTGACCAGCGCCTGTCCCGGACCGGGTTCGTCAACCGACCTGTCCACGGTCTCGAGGGGCGCTCCGGGGCCGTTCATCACCACCGCGCGCTGACGATCCGGAATGCTCATGCGATGCGCGCCTCCTCATCCGTTGTGCCCGCGCGATACCCGTGGGTCCATGTGACCATAGGCCTCGGTGGGCCCCCGTTGAGACTCCGTGCGGCGGTGACAGACACCTTGGGCACCGCTCGACGCGTCGACCGCTTCGCGGGTTACAGTTTCGGCGTGAACTGTCACGCTAGGCTGCCCACCGACGACTTCGTCAGCGACACGTCCGAGGCCGGCGGCAAGCTGATCGTCGCCGCCGACGACTTCCTGGCGTTAACCCGCAAGGGCATCGGACGGCCCGCGCAGGCGAAGACGCACCAGGTCCACGCGCCCGAGATCGAACTGACATCGGCGACGACGGCGCGCGGGGTGTGGGCCCTGCAAGACGATGTTTCCGACCGAATCCGGCGGGTAGCTACCAAGCTCGCCGGCCGACTGATGGAGCAGTGATACGTCGATGAGTGTTGGCACCATTCTGGTCACCGGCGCGTTCGGTCAGGTCGGCAGGCGATGCGCGCAGATCCTGCTCGACCGGGGACGAACCGTCGTCGCCACGGACCTGCGGACCGACAAGACCCTCGCCGCCGCAGCCGAGTTGTCCCCGGGCGGCGGGAAGCTGATTCCGGCCTACATCGACCTGCTGGATGCCGAGGCGGTGCGCGAACTGGTCGCGACCCACCGGCCCGAGGCGATCATTCACCTCGCCGCCGTGGTTTCGCCCCCGTCGTATCGCAATCCCGCGCTGGCCAGACGAGTCAACGTGGGAGGCACGGAGAATCTGCTGGCGGCGGCCGCGGACCTGCCCGATCCCCCGCTGTTCCTGTTGGCATCCAGCGCCGCCGTCTACGGGTCACGCAATCCCTACCGCTATCCCGAGCGGATCGCGCCGTCCACCCCGGTGCAACCCATCGACCAGTACGGCGAGGATAAGGTGCTGGCCGAGGCGGCGATCCGGGCCAGCGGTCTGCCGTACGCGCTGTTCCGGTTGGGCGGAGTCATCTCGCCGGACACCCAGGCGAGCATCAACGGCGACCACTTGCTCCTGATGCGCTCGATGCCGGGCGACAACCGCATCCACACCGTGGACGCCCGCGACGTGGCGCTGGCATTCGCCAACGCCGTCGATCGCAAGGCCACGATCGCCGGCAAGGCACTGCTCATCGGCGGAAACGAATCGTATGTGATGCTGCAACGCGACCTCGAGGACGACCTGATGACCGCCGCCGGCCTGGGCCGACTCGGACCTTCGGCAAGCCTGCCCGGCGACCCCGGCGACGACCGCGGGTGGAGTTTCACCGGATGGTTTGACACCACGGAAGCCCAAGCGCTGCTTGACTTCCAACAGCATGACTGGCGCGAGACCACAGCCTGGATCGCCGAATCCCAGGGCCGTATGCGCATCATCCTGCGCGCATTGGGGCCGATCTTGCGGCCGTTGCTGCGCGCCGTCCTCAAGCTGCAGCGCCGCGCCGAGGGCCGGGGCCCGTACGCCGACCCGTGGGCGCTGATCGAGAAGAAATATGGCTCGGCGGCGCTGGCCGCTGCGGACTAACGCGCGCAGCTAGCTGCGCGAAGCGAAGAAGACCGCGGCCTTGCGGATCGAGTCTTCGACGGGTTCGGGTTTCCACCCGAGTTCGCGTTCGGCCTTGCCGTGGTCGAGGGGCGACATCAGCTCCGCCATGCGCATTCCGGCGTAGGCAAACGGAAGGTCTCGGCGCAGCAGGCGCGCCATCACGTCGTTGACGCGCGCACCGGCGCGCAGCGCCGCCATCGGGATGCCGATGCGCGGCGGCCGTCTGCCCACGGCGGTGGCGGCGATCCGATGCAGCTCACGGATGCTCATGTATCGGTCGGAGATGATGTAGCGCTCGCCGTTTCGTCCACGTTCCGCAGCCAAAAGCATTGCCGTGGCAGCATCTTCGATGCCCACGACTTCTGACGAGTAGCCGAAATAGAACGGGAAACGCCCGTTGGCGACGAGGGCGATCAAGGAGCCGTGCGGCGTCGGCGCCCAATCGCCCGGGCCATAGGTGGTGGATATGCACAATGCCACGCCGGGCAGCCCCTTGTCGCGGGCGTACGACAGCAGCAGGTTCTCGCCGGCCAATCGGGCTTGGATGTAGGCGCCACCCTGATCCCAGTTGTGCGGGTCGTCTTCGGTGACCGGCCGGCTGTCGCTGATCGCCAAAGATCCCGTGGTGCTGGTGTATACGAACTTCTTCAGGTCGGCGTCCAGGGCGGCGTCGAGAACGTGGCGCAGCCCTTCGACGTTGGTGCGAAACAACGGCGCCGGATCACGCAACCACATCCGGGCATCGACGACGCAGTAGTAGACGACGTCACAACCGGCCATGGCGGCACGCAAGGCACCGTCGTCGAAGACATCCCCGTAACAGCGCTCGACGGGGAGATCGTCGATCCCTTTAGTGGAACTGGTGCGGCGCAACATGACTCGCACGTCGGCACCAGTGGCGACGAGCTGGCGCGTGACATGTGATCCCAAGAAACCGCTGGGCCCGATCACCAGCTTCTTGTTGTCACCCATTAGCGGTCGATCCATCCCATTTGCGCCTCGGCGTGATGGCCGCCGACGGGCGGGGTGAGTCGGTCGATTCTCGCCAGTTGGTCGGGGGCGAGCTCAACGGTGTCGGCGGCGACGTTTTCCTCAAGCCGGGTGATGCGCTTTGTTCCCGGAATCGGCACGATGTCAGGACCTTTCGCCAGCAGCCAGGCCAACGCCACCTGAGCGGGGGTGGCGCCGACGTCGGCGGCGATGTCACGCAGCTCGTCCGCGCTCTGCAGGTTGTGCTGGAAGTTTTCGTCGAAGAAGCGCGGGTTGGTCTTGCGGTAGTCGCTGTCGGGAAGCTCCCCGTTGGAGCGGATTGCGCCGGTGAGAAATCCGCGGCCCAACGGCGAGTAGGCGACGAACCCGATTCCGAGTTCCCGCAATACGTCCAGCACCCCGACTTCGGGGTCGCGGGTCCACACGGAGTATTCGGACTGCACTGCGGTGATGGGATGCACGGCGTGGGCACGGCGAATGGTGTTGACACCCACTTCGGAAAGACCGATGTGGCGGATCTTTCCGGCGGCGACCAGCTCGGCCAGCGCTCCGATCGTGTCTTCGATCGGGGTCTCGCGGTCGAGGCGATGTTGGTAGTAGAGGTCGATGTAGTCGGTCGCCAGCCTCTGCAGCGACCCGTCCACCGCGATGCGGATGTTGGCGGGACTGCTGTCGAGGCCGTCACGGCCGGTGTGGGAGATCAGGCCGAACTTTGTTGCCAGTACCACCCGATCGCGCCGGCCCTGCAGGGCGCGGGCGACGAGTTCTTCGTTGACGTAGGGGCCGTAGACCTCGGCGGTGTCGATCAGCGTGACGCCGAGGTCGATGGCGTGATGGATCGTGCGGATGGATTCGGCGTCGTCGGTCCCGGCACCGGCATAGGCGACGGACATGCCCATCGCGCCCAGACCGAGGCGTCCAACTTCGAGTTCGGCGAGATGAGCTCGTTTCATGGCCCCATTGTGCGCCGACCGACGGCGCGTCCCTGGACGGGTACCGTGGCGCGAGTGCACGGCTTGAAACTTCCCGCGGCCTAATGGACGAGACCAACACGACGCAACCGGTCCGCAATCTGGCGGTGGATTTCTATCGCGTGTCGGGTGTGGTCCTGATCGTGTTGGGGCATTGGCTGGCCGGCGCGGTGACCTACAACGACGGATCTTTCGGCCGGCAGAACCCGCTCGTCGACATGCCTTGGACCCAGTGGCTGACGTGGCCCTTCCAGGCCGTCCCGACGTTCTTTCTGGTGGCCGGCTATGCCGGCGCGGTGTCCTGGACGCATCGGCGTGAGACCGAGGGTGTGTCGCGCCAGAGCTGGCTTCGGCGTCGATTGGCCCGGGTGCTGGGCCCGACGGCGGTGTATGTCGCGTTGGTCTCGGTGGTGGTGGCGGTGCTCGACGTCAGCCACGTGGCCGGTACGACGCTGGAGTATGCGGGTTGGGCGGTGGCCATGCACCTGTGGTTCCTCGCTGTCTACCTGGTCGTGGTGTCGCTGACACCGGCTGCCGTTGCGGCACATCGGCGTTGGGGACTGCTCGTGCCGGCGGCGCTGGCGGTGGGGGTGGTGGCGGTGGACGCCATCTCGATCGGCGGTCATGTGCACTATCTCGGCTGGCTGAATTATCTGCTGTGCTGGGGTGCGTTCTACCAGCTCGGAATCGCTTGGCGCGGAGGGCTACTGGCGGGTCGCAGACCCGTGCTGCTGGCCGCCAGTTCGGCGATCGCGCTGGCGCTGCTGATCAGGCTGGGCGCCTACCCGGTCAGCATGATCGGCGTTCCCGGGCAGACCATCGACAACACGACGCCGCCCACCGCGGCGCTGCTGGCCTTCGGATGCGCGCAGGCCGGATTGGTGATGACGCTCGCGCCCGCGCTCAACCGCGCGCTGCGCGCGGGTCCCGTCAAACGGGTGCTGGCCATCGGGAACAACAACGTCATGGCCCTTTACCTCTGGCACATGATCCCCGTCGTGGTCGTCGCGATCGTCGCCTATCCGGCGGGACTGTTGCCGCAACCGACCGAAGGTACGGGCCAGTGGTGGCTGGCCCGTCTGGAATGGGTGGTCGTCCTCAGCATCGCGGTAGCGATCGAGCTGGTGCTGTTGTGGTGGGGACGGCGCGTTTTCGCCGCGCCACTTCCGATGCTCGGGGTGCCGCTCAGTGATCGCTGGACCGAACCCGTCATTCTGATCGGTGCGGCGATGGCGGCCTTCGGCCTGTCGTTTCTCGCCGCCGACGGTTTCGCGCCCGACGGGCATTTCGGGTGGATGATCGCACTCATCTTCGCCATCGGGACGCTGCTCGTGGCGCTTCGTCCCACGCGGGTCAGCCGGCGGTCGGTCGACCCGGCGCCGACGACCGGAGCAACTCCAGCGCCTCCGCGTTCCTCTTGAGAGGGCCGTAATGCCCTGGTGGCAGAGGGTATCTGCGAACGTCTCCGGCAGGTCCGGAATATTCGAGCGCCCGGAGCAATGGAGACACCCTCGCTCAGGGAGGTCCCGTGGGTTTCGTCACAGTCGATAGACCGATCGAGAGAATATGGGTAGCCTAACCTAATGCTTGATTAGGAAGGCTCACTGTGACGGCCACCCTGCCGATCGATCCGCACGCCGACCCGTCCCGGCGCGCCTGGCTGCCCTGCCCGAACTGCGCCTGGGGCCGCAGCGCCTGCGCGGAGTGCCGCAGCGAGCGCAACTGTCGTGCGCACTGGCAGTACCTGCTAAGCAATCAGGCGACGCGGGTCAACCTGCAATGTCCGGGCTGCACGACCGTGTGGTCGACCGACACCCGAAACCGCTAAGGCTTCGCGAACGCGTCGTCGGGCAGCGGGAGTTGGCAGACCGCCTGCGCGTCCGCGCCGCTGAGCCCGAACAGACGCAGAACGCTTTCGGTGACGCTGTCGGCGGCCCGCGCGTCGTCGCGATCCGGGTTGTCACGCAACAGTTTTCCTAGCCCTAGCAGCGCGCCGCCGGCCATGAAGAGGGCAAGCTCGGGGTCATCGACCGTGAATCTGCCCGTGTCAACACCGGCCTTGATGTCGCGCAGCGCCCGCGGCGCCAGGCCCCGATCGGACGACAGCAGCGCCGGCCCGTTGGCCAACAGGATCTCGCTTTCCTGCGGGCGCCGACGAAACAGCCGTCCCGTCAGCCGGAAGGCGGTGGCGAACGTTTCCGCGGGGTCGTCGAGCGACTCGGTGAGCCGGTCCAGCATCGCTCCGTGCGCGTCCAGCACGTCGCTGACCGCGGCCTCGAACAATTGCTCCTTGCTGTCGAAGTGGTTGTAGAAGGAGCCCATTCCCACGTCGGCGGCCTGGGTGATCTCCAGGACCGGCACGTTGATCTTTCCTTCGGCGATCAACCGCTGGGCAGCCTTGATCAGCGCCGCCCTGGTGCGCTGTTTGCGCCGTTCCAAGCGGCTGGGCGGCTCCGGGCCTTCGGGCATCGCGCTCATCTTTAGCAGTATGCATCACTTTTGAGGATTTCGTCAGATAGGTCTTGACGGCGCGTCCACAAGTATGTGACGATTTCGTCAGTTAACTTGGAGATGCCCCATGAAAATGACACCCGCCCACCGGGACCTGCATAGCGAGCAGGGAGCGCTGCCGGGCGAACACCCCGGACGTTCCCGCAATCCGGTAATCAAAGTCGCCGACCTTGCGTGGCTCGAGTTCGAAAAGCCCGACCTCACGCGCGCCGAGGCGTTCTCCCGCGCCTTCGGCTTCCAAACGGCGAGGCACGATCCCGACGAACTTTACTTGCGCGGCACGCAGGCCGGCGCGCCGTGCGTAATCCTGCGCAGCGGGCCGCGCACGCGGTTCACCGGCGCCGCGTTTCGGGCCTGTGACGAGGCCGACGTGCGGCGCCTGGCCGACAAATCCGGCGCCCCCACGCGGCGGCTGCCGGAGCACATCGGCGGCCTCTCGGTCGACTTGATCGACCCCAGCGGCATGCCGGTCCGCGTCGTCGCCGGCATGCACGAACTGCCCGAGCTACTCGGCCAGCAGTCCCACGCCTTCAATTTCGGATGCGACGTGCGGCGGACCAACGCCGCCCAGCGTCCCCTGCGCGTGCCGGCCCGAGTGCAGCGACTGGGCCACCTGGTGGTCCAGTCGACGAAGTACCTCGAGGCGCTGGACTGGTACCTCGACAACCTGGGACTGATAGTCAGCGACTTCATGTTCTTCGGTGGCCAACGCCCCCGCGGGCCGACCATGAGCTTCATCCGGTGCGATCGGGGATCGACTCCGGCGGATCACCACACGCTGGCGATAGCGCTGGGTCCGGCCAACCGTTACCTGCACTCGGCGTACCAGGTCAGCGATCTCGACGCCATGGCCGTCGGAGGCGAATACCTCACGGACCGAGGCTATTTGCGCTCATGGGGAATCGGCAGGCACATCCAGGGCAGTCAAATCTTCGATTACTGGCGCGATCCCGATGGCTTCCTGGTCGAGCACTTCGCCGACGGTGACCTGTTCGACAACACTCTCGAACCCGGCTGGGCGCCCTTCACCGCGTCCGGACTCGCTCAATGGGGACCGCCGGCGACTAAAGACTTCCTCGGAACCGACCTGAAAACCGCTCGCCACGAACTGGTTTCGATGATCAGCGCGCTACGCGCACGCAACGAGTTCGATGTCAACCGCCTCCTCGGCC
Organism: Mycobacterium sp.; assembly: GCF_025965855.1. GTDB lineage: Bacteria > Actinomycetota > Actinomycetes > Mycobacteriales > Mycobacteriaceae > Mycobacterium. Next base: position 16,711 of record NZ_JAOPWB010000063.1, read on the forward strand.
TACTGAAAGTGCCCACCTCATGACCGTTTCCGTGCTGCACACCGCCGACGCCTGGTGGCTCAAGACTCCCGACGGCGCCGCGAGGATCGACACCACCGCCACCACCACCGCCGGCCTGCTGTCCGACCGGGCCGCGATCCAGGCCGCCGCCAGCGCCGACACCGTCGCCGTGGACAGCCTGAAGCTGATCTCACCGGTGACCAGGCCGTGCCGGGTGGTGGCTCAGATGACCAACTTCGAGTCGCATGTCAAGGACGCGGGCATGGACCCGGCATCGGTTCCGCTCACCTTCTTTCGCAAGGCGTCGGCGTCGATCAACGGCCCCTTCGATGACATCGTCAAACCCCCACACGTCAAGCTGCTCGACTACGAGGTGGAGATCGGGCTCGTGATCGGACGCGCGATCCCGGTCGGCACAACCATTTCCGACGCGAACCTCGCCGAGTTCATCGCCGGCCTCGTCGTCACCGACGACGTCTCCGCTCGGGATATCCAACTTCCGCAGACCCAGTTCTACGAGGCCAAGTCCTATCCGACATTCACGCCGGTCGGACCCGAGCTGGTCCTGCTCACCGCCGACGAGATCAAGCGATTCGGCGATCTGCGGCTGCGCCTGAGCGTCAATGGCCAAGAACGGCAAAACGCGCTCGTCGACGGCGACATGCTGTATCGCCCGCTGGAGGCGCTGCAGTCGCTCACGCAATTCCAGGAACTCGCCCCCGGCGACCTGGTGCTCACGGGCACCCCTTCGGGCACCGCGCTCAGCGCGCCGCCGAAGCCGGTGCAGATCATCGGAAACCTGTTGCCGCCGTCCCTCAAGTGGAAGGTGTTCTTCACGCGTCAGGCCGGCAACCGCAACTATCTGCAGGACGGTGACGTCGTCGAGGCATCCGTGGCCACCGACGACGGGGCCGTCGACCTCGGAACTCAGCGCGCCACAGTCCGATTCGCGTGACGGACACCCCCCTTCGGCACGTTCCCGTCGTCATCGTGGGCGCCGGCCCGACCGGCATCACCGCCGCCACGCTGCTGGCGCAGTACGGGCTGGAGTGCCTCGTCCTCGACCGCTGGCCCGGGGTGTACCCGCAGCCACGCGCCGTGCACCTGGACGACGAAATTTACCGCGTCATCGCCCGCCTCGGCATCGCCGACGAGTTCGCCGCGATCTCACGGCCCACGCTGGGTCTGCGGCTGCTGGACAACCGATCGCAGCGATTCAGTGTGCTTGCCGAGTTCAACCGCGACCCCGCCCGCAGCCCCAACGGCTTCGCGCAGGCCAACATGTTCGATCAACCCGAGCTCGAGGCGCTGCTACGCACAAACCTCAAGCGATACCCGAACGCCCGGGTACGCGGTGAAGCCGAGGTCACGCAGGTGACGGACAGCGGGGAGAGCGTCCGCGTCACGTTCACCGACCGTTCCGACGGCCACGTTCACCACATGGACGCCGATTACCTGCTGGGCTGCGACGGCGCCAACAGCATTGTGCGCGCTGAGATCGGCTCGGCCATGCGGGATTTGCGCTTTGAGCAGCGCTGGCTTGTTGCCGATGTCGCCAGCCCCGCCGACCTGCGGCAGTGGGACGGCGTGCACCAGGTGTGCGACCCGGTTCGCGCCGGAACTTACATGCGGATCGGGCCGGCCCGCTATCGCTGGGAGTTCCGGCTGCTGGCCGGCGAGTCCGCCGAAGACTTCCGCACTTTGGATGCGCTGGGGCCGCTGATCGCGCCCTGGACCGCCGGCATCGCGAACAGCGAATTGCAGGTGCTGCGCGTCACCGAGTACACATTCCGCGCGCAGATCGCCGACCGATGGCGCCGCGGGAACGTGTTCATCCTCGGCGACGCGGCGCACCTCACTCCCCCGTTCATCGGCCAGGGCATGGGAGCGGGACTGCGGGATGCGGCCAACCTCGCCTGGAAGATCGCCGGGGTGCGCAACGGCACCCTGGCCGCAGACGTCCTCGACAGTTACGAGCAGGAGCGTAAACCACACGCCCGGGCCATGATCCAGCTGGCGCTGGGTGTCGGCTGGGCGATGACCGGAGGCGGACGCGTGGGCAACGTGGCACGCCGCGTGGTGCTGCCCCGGCTGCGGCTGATCCCCGGACTGCGCGACAAGGTGGTCGACTCGACCACACCGACGCTGCGCGCCTCCGCGTTGGTATGCAAATCCCGCCGGCGGCGCCAACTCGCCGGCACGCTGTGCCCGAATCCATTGCTGCCCAATGGTCAACGGCTCGACGACGTCATCGGCACCGGCTTCGCGCTGATCACCACGAAGCACCCCGGCGTCGGCGACCAAACGCTACTCCGGCGCCGCGGCGTCGTCGTCGTGGCCGCCCAACCCGGCAGCGCGCTCAGTGCGTGGCTGCGCCGTGGCCGCGCCACGGCGGCGTTGGTGCGCCCGGACCGGACGGTCATGCGCGCCGGGCGCGACCTCGCGGCGATATGTGCGTGGGCGGCCACCGTCCTGAACACCGAGGAAGCGTTCAGCTAGGCGACCCCGGCTTCGCGACGATCACGGGTGTCCGGACCGAATGCAGGGGCGTGTTGCTGACGGAGCCCACTGCCAGGGAATCGGGGTACGGAACCGGCGGCCGTCGCTAAACACTTTGGGGCCGCAAGTTCTCGGATGTAACCGCCCCGTCGCGGGCTAATCGGGGATTGTTTGGATCTGACGCCGCTGCAGCTGCGCGATGATCCAGAAGGGCAACGCCACGAAGACCGTGCCGCCGATCAAATTGCCCACGGTGGTGATGCCGATGTTGGTGAGCAAGCCGTCGTGGCCGAAGCCCCAGCTGATCCCGGCGCGCGGCGCGGCGGGATGAAACAGGTTGAGCAGCAGGGGAAGCCCGAGGAACCCGACGTTCGCGATCACATGCTGGGTGCCGCCGATCACAAACGCGAACGGCCCGTAGAACGCGAACGCCATCCGCGCGACGTCGCTGCGGGCCTTGAAGAACATGCACATCGCGGTCTGCAGGAACCAGGTGCACACCACGGCCAGCAACAGCGCGGTCCCGAGCGGCTGGCCGGCCTTCAAGGCGCCGACGGTTGCCGCCCGCTCGGCGAAGGCGCCCAGATACGGGCCTCCGGCGGCACCGCAGATCGTGACGAACACGAACGCGCCCACGACATTGCCGACGAGACCGACAACAACCAAGGACGCGTAGCCGCCAAGGCTCATAATGCGTTTCAGGACGGCGAGCAACCCCGCGGCCATGTCCGCGGTGATCAGCGACATGCCCGACACCAGGATCAACACGAAGGACATGCCGAACGCCAAGCCCATCAGCAGGCTCGCGACGCCCGGGGTCTTCACACCGGTGCTCACGACCAGCGCGAGCAGCACCCCGAAGGCCACCATCGCACCACCGACCAGTGAACGCATGAACAACGCCCACTTGTGCGCGGCCTTCTCCACCGCCATCGCGGCCACCCGGTCCACCATGGCGCCCACGCTCAGCGGCTCGAACGGGTCCTCGGCGGTCAGCTTGGAGGGCAAGGGAACCAACGTGTCTTCCGTCGGCAGTTGCCTTTCCCGTTGCGGCGCCCGCGCGTCGATCGTCATCCGGGTTGGCCTTTCCTGAAGGCGTTGATCGCGCTGATGACGCCCGAAACGTGCTCGTCGCTGAGCTTCTCCCCGTCAAACACGTGGTTGAGCAGGATCTTGAGGTCGAGCATTTGTTGCAGATAGACCAGGCACGGCGGGCACTCCTTGAGGTGCTTGGCGACGATCGGTCCCCACCGCGTCGGGTCGGCATCGACGAGCTCGTCGACGAGCCGAACGAAGTCGACGCAGTCGATGGCGGGGACTGTGTTGTCGGAGACGGTCATCGTTGATACCGCTTTTCCAATTCGTTTCGGAGATTTCCGCGGGCCCGGTAGAGCAGGGCGCGCTGCGCCTCGGCCGACAGCTGAAGGACCTCGGCCGCCTCTTCGGCCGATGTGCCGACGAGGTCGCGCAGGATGATCAGCTGTCGTTGCCGCTCCGGCAACGCATCCAGCGCGGCGCGCACGAATCCGACGAGCTCACTTGCCACGGTTTGGTCCTCGGGCAGAAAGCGCCGCGACGGCGGGACGCTCCAGTGCCCGGCGTCGGGGTGCCCCGCGGGGTGCATGCGGCCCGACAGTGGGTCGGCCGCTTCGACGGGCGTGGTGGCTAGGACCTCATGGTCGCGGATGCGCGACTCGCGCCGGCGGTGGCGGGACGCGGTGTTCTTGACGATCCCGAATAGCCAGGTGCCCACCGAGGAACGTCCCTCGAACGAATCGGAGGACTGCAGGACCTGCACCCATGCCTCCTGGACCGCTTCTTCGGCCACCGTCGTCGAATTGACCATGGTGCGAGCGAAGTTCACCATCGGCCGGTGAAAGTCGCGCACCAAACTGGCCAGCGGGATTCCACCAACCAGTTGTTGAGATTCGGTGCCCTCGGGTGGCACCGCCACCGGAGTCACCATCGACCCTCGCTCAGGCGCATCCAGCGAGTTCCCAGCGCAGTTGCGCTTCCGACGGCGACTGGACGGGAATGAACGCCGCTTCCCGGTAACGCCGACTCGCCGAAGTCTTGCTGGCGTAGCCCTTGCCCCCGGCGGTTCGGATCTCCAGATCGGCGCTCGCGCTGGAAAGTTCGGCGGCGGCAAGCCGCAAAGACAGCAACTCCTTCTTTGTCGGCGCCGTCGCCCCACCGACGGCGGCGGCCAGCCGGGCCAACGTTGCCTCCGCCGAGGCGAGCTGCTCGGTGATGCGGTCGACGTCGGCGGCGAAGACGGCGTTGACCCCCGTCAGTCCGAGCCTGCTTTGTTCCATTGTGGTCCTCGTCAGCCCCAGACACATGGCCGACTGCAGGACAAGGAAAGTCGGGCGCACCGCCCGCAGAAACCCGTCGAAGTCTCGCGACAGCACCTGCTCAGCGGGCACGTACGCGCCTTGCAGCTTTAGGTACGACGAAGCGGTGCTACCCATTGCCAACAGGTCGAAGTGATCCCCCACGACGACGCCCGGCGTAGTCAACGGCACTGCCACGATCAGCTTTTCACCGGCGTCGGTGCTTACCGCGGTGACCAAAGTCGAGTCGGTGAAGAGGTTGCTGGCCCACCTGATCGGACCGGACACCTCGTAGCCGTCGTCGACCGGTTTGGCCGTCAATTCCAGGCTTCCACAGCCCGCGGCTTCCTTGAACGCCGCAGCCATGCCGGTGACCCCGAGCGTGGTCCCGGCAACCAGCGGCTGCGCGGCCGCAGTGCTGAAAGGTGTTGCGGCGGTGAGCAAGTACTCGACTGCCATCCGGTGGGCCCATAACGAGAACCCCGTGCTCATGCACTCTCCCGAGATCCGCCGGATGACGTCAGCCATGTCGGGGAGCCTGCCGTCGGCGTTGCCCGGTGCGCCAATGCCGACGAGTCCGGCCGCACCCAGTGCGGCGAAGCTGCGCCGCGAGTGGTGCTCACCGCGGTCCAGCGCCCCGGCGTGGGCCCGAATGTCGTCTAACAATCCGGAATCCAATTGGCTGGCAGCGGGATCCATCGTCGCCGTCATTTCATTACCTCCTGGGCGTGCTGGGCAGCGTGCTGCCATGCGTAATCGAGGAACTTGCCATCGAAAGTGACGACCACCCTGTCGCCTGCCGGGTGCGGCCGTCGTTCAACGCTCATCTGAAAGTTGATGGCGCTCATGATGCCGTCACCGAATTCCTCCTGGATGAGTTCCTTGATGGCCGGACCGTAGACCGCCAGTGCCTCGTGGAACCGGTAGATCGTGGGATCGTTCACCACGGCAGGATCGGATCCTCGGTACGACGTCAGTTGAAGAACTGCGACCGCCTCATCGTCGAGGTCGAGAAGCGCTGCGACGGTTGCTGCGTCGCCGGCCGAAAGCGGATGCTGGCCGAGCAGCGCCGCGACGGTCCATACCGCGTCCTTGCCGATCGATTCGGCGATCTTCGCCCAGCTCACACCGCGCTTGGCGCGAGCCAGCCTGATGGCCTCGGCAAGGGCACTTTTCGTCAATGTTGGCACAGTGAGTTTCCTACCAAGGGACCTATTCGGTGACCAGCGTCGAGCCGACGCTCACCGGGTTGCGGAACGTGTTGACCACGGGCGACCACGCGATCGCGCTGTCGTGGATCTCCTTGAGGGTCGCTTCGTCGGCATCACCGGCGAGGGTTACCTTGCAGCGGACCGCGCTGAAGCCGAGGCGTTTGCCGTCGGGGGTGTCGCCCACCCCCCATACCGCGGAGATGTCGATGTCGCCTTCCATCTCGACCTCGATCTTGGTGAGGGTCACGCCTCGGTGGGTGGCGTTGGCCAGGAGCCCGACCGAAACGCAAGACCCCAATGCCGCCAGGGCGGTTTCGGAGGGGTTCGGCGCCGAGTCGTCTCCCAGCAACGCGGGCGGCTCACCGACCAGCATCGGCACAAGGTCGCGCACGTAGGTCATGTTGCGGAATCCTGCCTCGCAGACCGTCGTGGCTTTCAGCGTCTTCTTTCCTGCGTTGGGGTTGGCCTTGGCGTTACACGACAGCCGGTCGAGCCCTTCGGCGTCGATGACGAGCGCGTCGGTCATGAACTTCCTCCGTTTCCCGCTGATTATTGGGTCTTCACGGATTTAGTGCTCATCGGCGACCGACGCGTGACGGCGGGCGAGATTGTTTTACGTGGACGACACGAGACATCACTTTTCTGAAACATCGCGGCCGCCCGCGGTTACGAACGCGGCGTGCGGTGTTGCTGAGGTGAAGCGACCCTGCCGATGTTGTGGCCCTCGTTAGGCGCGCGCGGCGGAGCCAAGATAGCTGATCCGAGGTGGCGTCCGCATTCTTGAGCAGGTCGTGGGCGCCATACCGGTTCGGCAGGCGAATAAAATCCTGCGGATCTTTTTTGACCCAGAGGTTCAGGGCCCGGGCGGTTGCGTCACGAAATCGATGAGTTCTTCGACGCGGCCGATGAGTGCCGGTTCCAGGTCGTTCCAGTCGCGCACCCTCGAGCGGATGCGCCGCCAGGCGCGAGCGATGTCCGCCTGGTTGGCGTGCGGCATGCCCAGCGCCGCACAGGCGCCGTGCTTCCATTCCAGGTGCCGCGGGACCTGCGGCCAGGCAGCCAGACCAAGCCGCTGCGGCTTTACGGCCTGCCAGATGTCGACATACGGATGCCCCACAACCAAAGTGTCGGGACCGCCCGGTCCCTTCCTGACCGCATCGGCGATCCGCGCCTCCTTCGACCCGTCGACGAGGTGGTCGACGAGCACGCCCAACCGGCGGCCCGGGCCGGGTCCGAACTCCGCCACGATGCCCACCAGATCGTCGACGCCGCCGAGGTGCTCGACGACGACACCCTCGACGCGCAGGTCCTCGCCCCACACCTGCGCGATCAGTTCGGCGTCATGACGGCCCTCGACGTAGATGCGGCTGGCGCGGGCGACCCGGGCGCGGGCACCCGACACCGCGACCGAGCCGGACGCCGTCCTGCCCGTGGCATTGGGCGCCTGGCGTCGAGCTGCGGTGAGGATCACCGGGCGGCCTTCAAGCAGGTACCCAGGGCCGAGGGGAAAGCCACGGGTGTGGCCGTGGCGGTCCTCCAGGTCGATGCGACCGTATTCGACTCGCACCACCGCACCGACGTAGCCGGTCTCGACGTCCTCGACTACCAGGCCCAGCTCCGCCGGGTGTTCGGTCGAGCGAGGCTTGCGCCGACCCGCCGCGAGGACATCGGTTCCATAGCGATCCACCACCCGGCAATACTAGGAAGCCTTGCGGCCAAACGTCGTTGCGGCGCGCTGCCGTGTCGAAATTTGGTAAAGCACTGAGGATTCGGGTGTAAGTCTGAGAAACTCATAAATAATTAGCAAGTAACTGCGTGGTCTTACCGGGCTGATGACGTAGCCGCTGCTAGGTTGCTAAGTGCCGCTAGTGCGCAGCGTATGGCGGTTAGCGAGGTGGACGTATGGACCTGTCCCATTGGGTGTCGAGCATCGTCGCTTTTGTGCGCGCCGGTTACCCCACCGGTATGCCGGCGACCGGTTATGTGCCACTGGCGGCTCTGTCGCGCCGGCGCGTATCCAACGACGAGATCACCACCATCACAAGAGACCTCATCATGCGCCGATGCGCGCCGATCAGCAGCGCCGATGTCGGGGTGGCCATCACCCACGTCACCAACGCGATGCCCTCCGAGGATGACATCGCGCGCGTGCAACGTCGGCTTCATGCGATCGGATGCGCGAGCGGATAAGTCCGGGCGCCCAACGTCGACTCGTTGCGCGATATCAGCGCAATTTGGCCGAACAACTCCACGTTCGGCCGGTGAAGTCTACGAAATCCTAAGGCCGTCTGTGCCGAAGAAATGCAAATGCCCGGGTTCGGGATGCAGGCGCACGCGGCTGCCCTTTTCCGGTGGGTGACGCGCGTCGGCGCGGGCGACGACGGGCTGACTGATCACCTTGCCCGAGCCCGTGATTCGACCGTAGAGGTAGGCGTCCGCGCCGAGCTCCTCGACGACGTCGACCTCCATCTCGACCCCGAGGCCACCCAGTTCGAAGTGTTCGGGACGGACCCCGACGACGACCTCGCTTGCGGTGCCGTCGATCTCGCGTGGCAACTGGATCGGCCAGTCCCCCAGCGACACCGCGGAGTCCACGATTGGGAGAGTGAACAGGTTCATCGCCGGTGACCCGATGAATCCCGCGACGAATACGTTTTTGGGGTTGCGGTAGAGCTCGCGGGGCGTCGCGAACTGTTGCAGCACGCCGTCGCACAGCACGGCGACCCGGTCCCCCATGGTCATGGCCTCGACCTGGTCGTGGGTAACGTACACGGTGGTGGTGCCGAGCCGCCGCTGCAGCGCGGCGATCTGGTTGCGGGTCTGCACCCGCAGTTTGGCGTCGAGATTGGACAGCGGCTCGTCCATCAGGAACACCCGCGGGCGCCGCACGATCGCGCGGCCCATCGCCACCCGCTGGCGCTGCCCACCGGACAGGTCTTTGGGCTTGCGATCCAGATAGGGTTGCAGATCAAGCAGTTTCGCCGCCGCCAATACCTGCTCGCGGATCTCGGATTTTGAGACCTTGGCGATCTTCAGCGCGAAGCCCATGTTCTGTGCCACGGTCATGTGCGGGTAAAGCGCGTAATTCTGAAAGACCATCGCCACGTCGCGATCCTTGGGGTCGACGTTGGTGACGTCGCGGTCCCCGATCCGGATGCGTCCGGAATCCAGCGTTTCCAGTCCGGCCACCATCCGCAGCGACGTCGTCTTGCCGCAGCCGGACGGTCCGACCAGAACGACGAATTCGCCGTCCCCGACGTCGAGATCGAGGCCATCCAGGGCGGGGCGATCCGTTCCCGGGTAGGTCCGCGTCGCCTGCTCGAAACTCACCGAGGCCATGGCTATCCGTTCATCCCGGTGACGGCGATGCCGCGGACAAAGGAGCGCTGCGCGACGGCGTAGATGATGACCAGCGGCACCATGATCAGCATGGAGGTCGCCATGATCACCGGCCAGCGGGCGACGTATTCGCCCCGCAGCCGAACCAGACCCAGTGTCAGGGTGGCGAGGCTATCGCGTTGCAGCATCAGCAGGGGCCACAGGAAGTCGTTCCACACATTGACCCAGGTGAGCACCGCGAGCACCAGCACCGCCGGCCTCGCATGCGGCAGCAGGATCCGCCAGTAGATCTGCCATGGCGAGCAACCGTCCAGAATTGCCGCCTCCTCGAGATCGGTGGGCAGCGTCCGGAAGAACTGCCGCATGAGATAGGTGCCGAAGGCGCTGCCGAACAAGCCCGGCACGATCATCGCCCATGGCGTGTCCACCCAGCCCAGGGTCCGCATCAGGATGAACTGCGGGATCACCGTGACGGTCAGGGGCACCATGAGGGTGCCCAGGTATAACACGAATAGCGTGTCGCGGCCGCGAAATTGCAGCCGCGCGAAGGCATATCCGGCCAAGGAGCAGAAGAAGACCTGCCCGGCAGTGACGCACCCGGCGTACAGCACTGTGTTGAAGAACATGCGCCAGAACGGCATCAGCGAGAACACCTCGGTGTAGTTCGACCACCGCGGATGCGCCGGCAGCAGGCGTGGCTCGGTCACCTCTCCTTCCCTCTTCAACGAGCCGGACACGGCCCACGCGATCGGGAACAGCCAGCACCACGCGATCGCGAGCAGGGCGGTGTAGACCACAACGGCGCGAAAGACGTTGCGCGTGAACACTCGTTCAGCCGAGAGCACCAGAAGCCTCCAGAGAACGCTGTCGCGTGAGGCGCAGCTGCACGACGGTCAACACGAGCAGGATCGCGAACATCACCCAGGCCAGTGCCGACGCGTAGCCGAATTCCAGGAACGAGAACGCGTGCTGGAACAGCATGATGCCCAGAACGTAGGTCGCGCTTTCCGGACCGCCGTTCGCGCCGTTGAGGACATAGACCATGTCAAACGCCTGGAACGCGTGGATGATCGAAATGACCAGCACGAACGACACGGCCCCCCGGATCAGCGGCACCGTGATGAACACGAACTGCCGGATTTCGCCCGCGCCGTCGATTTTGGCCGCCTCGTATACCGTTTCGGGGACTCCCTGCATCGCGGCCAGCAAGATGACGGTGGCGAACGGCACGCTGCGCCATACGCTGACGATGCATAGCGACACCATGGCCCATTGCGGGTCCACCAGCCATGGGACCGGGCCGATCCCGACCCAGCCGAGCATGATGTTGAGCAGTCCGTTGTCGGTGTTGAAGACGAACTGCCAGACGACCGCCATCACCACCGACGAGATGGCCAGGGGCAGAAAGACAATGGTCCGGACGATGCCGATGCCCTTGACTTTCCGGTTCAGCACGCCGGCCACGAGAAGGCTGACGACGATGGTCGGCACCACCGTGCCCAGGGTGAAGACGACGGTGTTGCGGATGGCGATGAGAAACAGCGGGTCAGAGGTGAACAGCTCATTGAAGTTCTTCAGTCCCACGAACTTTGGCGGCCTGAATACGTCCCACTGCTGGAAGCTCATGTACAGCGAGAACACGAGTGGGAAGATCATGAACACCGCGACCGCCGCCAGGTTGGGCGCGACGAAGAGGCGACCGGCCCGGGCACGGCGTCGCAATGGCCCCGCGCCTTCGGCACCTTTGCGAATATCAGTCAGTGTCATGGATTGCGCAGCACCTCGTCGAGGGCGGGCGACAGGCCGGTCAGCGACGTCGCCGGCCGGGATCCGCGCAGCACAGGACCGAAGCTGCGGTCCATCAGGGCGACGATCTTTTCCCACGCCGGGGTGACCGGCAGTCCATCCGAATACGCCGGCCCTTCGGTGAGCACGGCGAGGTTGCCGATCCGATGGTGTGATTCGGCGAAGCCGGTTGAATTGAGCGCAGAGCGCAGCACCGGCACGAAGAGGGTGGATTCACCGGTCAACGCCTGGCCGACGGGGCCGGTCGCGAATTTCACGAATTCCCATGCCTGCTCCCTGCGTTGACTGCTCGCGGAAATAGCCAGTCCGGTGGACCCGATATTGGAGCGGGCGGGCCGTCCCTGCCGGCGCGGCCCCACCGGCAACGCGGTGACATCGAAATCGAGGTCCTCGGCTCGGATGAACGTCTGGTATCGCCAGTGGCCGCCCATCGCGATCGCCGCCTTGCCCGCCGCGAACAGATCGGGCGTGGACATCGACTGCACCTCGGACGCGTCGGGCGCCACCCTGTGCTTGTTGGACAGGTCGGCGTAGAACTGCACCGCCTCGATGAAGGCGTCGTCGCCGAAATTGAAGTGGGTCGGGTTCGTCAGCGGGGTGGACCACGGTACCCCGTTGTTCATGGCGAACAACCCGGCCGAGTAGTACGAGAACCACATGTTGACGAAACCCCATTGCGTGGCTCGCCCGAATCCGTTTCGCCTGGTGAGAGCTTTGGCGGTTTCCAGAAACTCGGTGAAATTCCACGGCCGCTCCCACGTTGTGGGTGGCGCCGGCAGACCGGCCTCGGCGAAAAGCCGCTTGTTGTAGAACAGGTAGTTCCCGGACCACTGTTCGGGGAGTGCGTACTGGCCCCCGTTGAACGTGAAGGTGTCATACAGCGACGGGATGCTGTCGGACCTCAGTTCGGCCGCGAACGCCGGATCGCGCGCGAGCATGGTGTTGAGGTCCAGCAACACCCCCCGGTCGGCCAGTTCGGCGTAGGTCAATTCCCACGCCATCAGCACATCCGGGCACTTGCCGCCTGCGCAAAACGTCGACAGCTGCTGCATCACGCCCGGCGCGGACAACACCGCCCGAACCTTGATGTCGGGATGACGGCGCTGGAATTCCTCGACGATGCGCATCCTGCGATCCCGCTCGTCCGGATTGGCCGCGAAGAAGAAGGTCAGCGCGTCGTCGTCGGGGGCGCAGCCGGCGGACCAGGGCGCCAGCGACGCCGCGGTGAGCGCACCGGCGCCCCGCAGCAGGCTTCGCCGCCCGAACGGCTTATCGAGCATGGCGCTCCCGATGTTGCCCGGTGGCCGGCGGTCGCGCCGGCTGTCTTCGATGTCCTTGGTACCCGATGGGACTGTGGTGTTGCTGCGATCGCCGACTCGGCAGCGCGAGGACGGCCCGGCGCAGCCGGTCGGGAGCGCGGGTGATGTCGATGCTGTGAATGCGGTTGTCGGCCCCGAAGCCGATCCGCAGCAGGGCCTGCGCGCGCCCGTGGGGCGCGATCACGATGCCCTGGGCACCGTCGATGAGCAGGACGGAACCGGCCCGCGCGCGCTGGGCGAAGCCCTCGACGACCGCGAGGTGCTCGGCCGCACGGCTCGTCTCGACGGCCGGACGGGCGTGCAGTCGGCCGCCGGCCCGGCTTGCGAGCTTCTTCGCGGCGGCCGGCGACCGGTCCAGGAGGGCGGCGATCTTCTCGAACGGCATGGCGAACACATCGTGCAGCACCAGGGCGACGCACTGCGAGGGTGAGAGCCGGTCGAGCACGACGAGCAGGGAGTCGAATCCGTAACGGGTGGCCTTCAGCCACGCCGCCTGCACCGCGTCGTCGGCGTCGGCAACCGATCCGAGCAGCTGAAACGCGACCGACCTCAGGTGTCGTCGATCTGCGTCGAAGCGTTGCGCGAGATCCACAAGATCCTTTGGTGCGCTCAAGGGTCACCCTTTCTGCGTGGGAGTCGTCAAGAAGATGAGCGCATCCATCGAACTCTCTGTCGCAAAGGAGACCAGCACCATGACCCTACCGATTGTGCGCCGCAACGTGCATTGCGGCCATTCGGCTCGCCGCTGCGGAAACACCTGTAGGACAAGGGATTGACGCAGATGTATACCACGTACATCGTGATCACGCTGATAACCGCCGTCGTCACCGCCGGAGTAGCCGTGGCCGACCTCATCCCCGCGGGATTCGTCCTGGCGAACTCGGCCGAGGTCGGGGTGCCGCGCTCTTGGTTGCGGCCACTCGCCGCGGTAAAGCTGGCAGGGGCCGCCGGGCTGGTCGTGGGGCTCCGCACCGCGCCGGCTCTGGGAATTGCGGCCGCCGTCGGCCTGGTGCTGTTCTTCGTCGGCGCGTTCATCACGCACCTGCGGGCCCACATCGTGTACAACATCGCGTTTCCGGGCGCCTATTTGTGCCTGTCGGCGGCAACGCTGGCGCTGACGGTTGCGCACTGACCTCAGGCCGGAAAGTACCTAATCCGGTTGATCGCGTTGCCCGGCCACGCCACGTCGACGAGCATGACACCGCGCCCGTGAGCCGAGTTGACCGAAACCGCGACCGTGCTCCCCGCGCCGATCACCTTGGCCCAGCTTGCCCCGTCGAGCTGTTCGACGAGTTCGGCGATATCGAGCCGGTCATCGTCACCCAAAGTTATTGGGGCCGTTGGTGAGAGCGGACGCAGAGCGGCGGACATGTCTTTTCGGACGACGGCGCCGAGGAAGGTCTCCGCCAGCCTTTTGTGCCGCGCACCGACCCGCCGAAAGCCGGCCACGAAGCCCGCGGTGCCCCGCAATCCCTGATTGGCCAACAAAGCACGCGACAGGTGCAGGGCGGGCGACGCCGCTCGCGACCCCGTTCGCAGAAACTGCAGCATCATCGCCGGCAGCTCCCAATAGGCGCGCAGGTGGGCAATCTTCCAGCGGCCGTTGTCTTCTCGGAGGTCGTAGCGGAGGTACGCGGGAATGTACATCGTCACCGCGGAATCCATTTTCGCGATGGGGCCCATCGACACCTCGAGCTCGAGGTCGCGCAGCACGGCGGTGCCGAACACGACGTCGAGGTCGCGATGGAACTTGATGTCGCGCGGGCCGATGAAGGTGTCGTAGAAGCGGCCGATCTGCGCCTGCCCGACATGGGGGCGCGATCCCACCGGGTCTTCGACCCGGCCGTCGCCGGCGAACAGCCCCACCCATCCGGCGCGGTCGTTCGCGGCGGCCGCCCGGGGCGAGCGCTCCACCGCGGCGAGCAGGCGCTCGCGATCCAGCGGCGCCACCATCACGGGCCGCCGACCAGCTCGATGCCGAGGGTTCGCATCTGTGCCAACGCTTCCGCGGCCGAATCCGCCGCCACAGCGGCGGTCAGGTCCACCAATACCCGAGTGGTCAGGCCGGCCCGCGCCGCGTCCTCGGCGGTCCGCCGGACGCAATGGTCGGTGGCAAGGCCGACCACGTCGACCTCGTCGACCCCGCGCTGGTGCAACCACTCGAGCAGCGGGGTCCCCTTGTCGTCGACGCCCTCGAAGCCGCTGTACGCCGCGCCGTAGGCGCCCTTGCGGAACACCGCCTCGATGCGGCTGGTGTCGAGGGCGGGATGGAAATCCGCACCGGAGCTTTCGGCGACGCAGTGCGGGGGCCACGACGACCGGTAGTCCGGGCGGTCGGAGAAATGGTCACCGGGCTCGATGTGGAAGTCCTCCGTCGCAACGACGTGGTCGTAGCCCGGCTCGCCGGCGAGGTATCCGGTGATGGCGGAAGCCAACGCGGCGCCGCCGGCTATCGCCAGCGAGCCCCCCTCGCAGAAGTCGTTTTGCACGTCGACGATGATCAACGCCCGCACGCGCTCCACCATATCGTCGTCGGGCCAAACGGACGGCCGCGAGCTGCGCCGACGGGCCGACGGTTTGCTTGCCGGCCCGCCGGGTAACCCAGCTGCCATGTTGATCCGCAGAATCGCGAGGCCCCTATTGTCGGCAGTGTTCATCGGCCAGGGAATCGACTCGCTGCTCCATCCCAAGCCGGCGGCGGAAGCCGCGGCGCCGGCGGTTGACGGTCTCCGCTCCCTGCCGGATCCGGTGGGCAGCAGCATTCCCAGCGACCCCAAGACATTCGCACAAATCAACGCGGCCGTTCAGATCGGCGGCGGCCTGCTGCTCGCCGCGGGCAAAGCGCCGCGTATCGCCTCGGCGGCTCTCGCCTTCACGGTGCTGCCGGCCAACCTCGGCGCGCACATGTTCTGGAGTGAGAGCGACCCGCAGCTGAAAGCCCAGAAGCGCAAGGATTTTCTGACCGACCTCAGCCTGGTGGGGGGGCTGATAATCGCGTCCGCCGATACTGCCGGCAAGCCGTCCCTGGGCTGGCGGGGCCGACGGGCGGCGGAACGGATCTCCGATCGGGTGTCGTCGGCGCTGCCGGGATCCGATGATGCCGAACTCGGGGAAAAGATCGTGCATGGCCTGCAGGCCGGCGCCGAACGCGGGCTCGAGCTGGCCAGCACCGCCGCAGAACGAGGCGCCCCGTACGCCGAGGCCGCCCTCGAACGCAGCCGCGAACTGGCCAGCACCGCCGCAGAACGAGGCGCCCCGTACGCCGAGGCCGCCCTCGAACGCGGCCGCGAACTGGCCAGCACCGCCGCGGAAAAGGGTGCCCCCCTGGCGAAGAAGGCGCGCAAACGGGGCGAGGAACTGGCCAGCACGGCGGCGGAAAAGAGCGCGCCACTGGCGAAGAAGGCCCGCAAACGCGGCGAAGAGCTGGCCGACACGGCGCGGGATCGCGGGGTGGAGCTCGCCGAGATCGCGCGGCTACGTGGCAGCGAGTTCGCCAACACGGCGGCCGCGCGCGGCAGTCACCTGGCCGACGCCGCCCGTGATCGGGTCGGCGACGGGGTCGCGACCCGTCGTCGCCGGCGCCCCTGGTAATGCGCGCTCAGTTCGGCCAGCGCGACGGCAGTTCCTCGGCTGCCCAGGCCGGCCAATCGGGGCCGCCGACCACCTCCCCGCCGCTCAGTTGGGCGACGATGCGCGGCCCGCGCAGGCGGCTGTTGTCGTAGACGGTCGCGATGTCGGACAACGCGATGGCGTTGGCGACCAGTGCCCACAAGCGGCGGTGCCGTTCGCGGATTTTGGCCTCGGGCACGTGGTGGCCGCCGGCCTGCACGCGGTGCCTGACGCGCTCGACCGCAAGGTTTTCCGGGACGAGCAACGCATGGAGGACGACGGTGAAGCCCTCGTCGTGCGCGCCGCGAATCAGGTCCAGCTTCGACGGATGCGAAAACACGGTCTCGGCAATCAAAGAGCGGCCCAGCTCGATCAGCTTTGCGCGGGTGTCGGCGGCGATTCGTGCGGCGTCATACGCGTGCGACGCCGGGTCCTCGGGCCAGCGCTGCCTCGCTATCTCGTCGGCGTTGACCACGAGACTTCCAGGCAGCAGTGGCGAGAGGGTGAAGGCGATGAACGTCGACTTGCCGGCACCGTTCGGCCCGACCACCAGGTCCAGTCGGTTCATCGTCCCGCCGGGTCGGGGTCAGCGCCTGGTCGCAAGCACCACCTCGGTGCCGTCGGGTTGGTGCTCGACGATCTCGCCGGCGTCGTTGAGGGCGACTGTGGTGATTCCCTGCCCTGCCAGCGCCGCCCCGTAGTTGGTGCGCGCCAGGCTCTCCTCGACGGCCGCCGAGATTTCGGCGTTGAACACCACACCCTCCTCGACGGTGAGGTCGCTGGTCGCCAAGTGACCGGCCAACGCGGCTTCCACCCGTCGCCGAGAGGTGGTGTGCTGGGTGGACACCGCGCGCCCGACCCGCGCCCAGTGGTCGAGTTGCTGCTTGGCCGAACGGCTCTGGCGGGCACCCTCGGACGCCGCGCTGTCCATCAGGTCGGCGGCAACCCGCGTGACGCGATCGAGGGCCTCTGCCATGACGTTCCTCCGCTCCTGCAGCACTCCGTTACAAACCGTAGCATAATGCTACACCCCGTGCCGGGCGCCGAGGGTGGCCCCGCACCTACCGAACTCGGAAATACACGGCCCATGACACCGCGACGAGTGCGAACGCGGCGACCTGCACGCCCATCAGCCAGCCGGCGGGATAGAGCGTTCCGGTGACGTAATGGGCGATGAATCCGTCCGGCGGCAGCGGCGCCATGCCGGCCCGGTAGCGCGCCCAGCGCTCCGCCCACGTCAACGGACAGTCCGTCCGCTTCGTGGCGATGGCCGCCGCCCAGATCACCGCCGGGACGTGGAGCCACATCGTGCGCCGCCAGCGCAACGCGAGGAAACCGCCGATAACCACGTAGCCGATGAAGGCGAAGTGCAGCGCCACGAGCAGCCCAGCCGCGATTGCGTACATGGCTCAGGCGCCCGGGTGCCCCGCCACGTAGGCGTCGACGATCGCTTCGACACCCTGACCGGCATCCGCGGTGACGCCGGCCTCGTCGACACCGAGCGGCTCCAGCGCGTCGAGCTGCGACCGCAGCAACGCGGCCGGCATGAAATGGCCCGACCTCGCGGCCAGCCGGCGGCCGATCAGTTCCGGTGAACCGCTGAGATGCAAGAACTCCACGCCCGGGCAGTGCGCTCGGAGGTGGTCGCGGTATTTGCGTTTGAGCGCCGAGCAACTCACCACGCCACCGTGGCGGTGGCCCGCCAACCAGTCCCCGACCCTTTCCAGCCAGGGATAGCGATCATCGTCGTCGAGCGGTTCGCCGGCGGCCATCTTGACGATGTTCGCCGGCGGGTGCAGGGTGTCGGCGTCCACGAACGGCACCGCCAACCGTCGCGCCAGCGCCGCTCCCACCGTCGACTTGCCCGATCCGGATACACCCATCACCACCACGGGTGACGCGGCCACTATCCGGCGAGGTTGCGATTCCATTCCACCCAGCCGATACCACTGCGACCGTCCGCGGTGCTGACGCTGACCCAGGCACGCGGGAACTGGCTCACCCGTCCATCGCTGGCGGTCAGGCGCACCGGAGCGTGGCCGCGCACCTCGATCTTCACGGCGATATCGCCGGGGTGCAGATTCAGCGTGGTGCTCAGCGGTAATCCATTGGCGTCGAAGGCTTCCCGCGAGGCGACGGTGTCCAGCTCGGTCACCTTGACATCCCCGAGATCCGGGCCGTCGGCGCCCTGAACGTAGCCGACGCTGAACGTCGGTGCGCCCGGAATGCGGATGTTCACGCCGTGCAGGTGGGTGCCGTCGTCGAGGTGCAGCGCGCTCCAGATCCAGTCCATGCTCCACCAGTCACGCACACCCCACGAGTGGTCGCGTTGCCCGGGAACCGAGTCGACACCGTAACTGGTGCCCCCGATCGTGACGTTTCCCGAGACCCTGCAAGGGATTTCGTAACGCGTCGCCAGCCGGTACTTGTAGGGGGCGCCGTCGGTGGCCCAGACCAAATTCATCGTCACCTCGACCGGAGTGCCGGCCTCGCCACGCAACAGGGCCGACGGGTCGGGGTAAGCCTGGCCCCGCGCACGCACGTCGACCCGATAGGTCTGCAGTGGAACGCCAACGGAGTGGCCCACGTCGAAGGCCTCGGTGCGCAACACCCACGGGTCCGTCGGCAGCGGGACTTCGGCATCGATGACGGCAACGGTCGGCATGTCGGGTCCGCACAGCAGAAGGTGCACCCAGGCCTTCTGCTGGTTGGTTATCAGCCCAATGCGAAACCAGCCGCCCAATCCCTGTGCGGCATCGGCGAAGTCGGCGTACCAGCTCTCGCTCCACAGCGGTTCGGCGGTTGGGGCGTGGGCGAGTTCGTCGTCCTCCGACGGCCTTAGCGCCTCCGGCGCCACCGGGGCGGGCAGTGTCGCCAACGCGTCGGTGTCGAGCACGTGATCGCAATTGCGTTGCAGCATCGTCATGAACATCCGGTCGCCGCGGTCGGTGCGCTCCACCAGCATCGACGAGACGATCGCCATCATCACGCCGAAAAAGCTTTGGCGCCGGACACCTTCGGCGACGTCGGCGAGGCTGACGAGCGCCTTCGGCCCCAGCGCCGCGTGGTACGCCCGCAGGAAGTCGTCGTAATGGTCCCGACGATCCTGCGCCCGCAGCGCGCAGCCGAGGAAGTACGACAGGTCCGTGAATGCCGGTCCCCAGGAAACGGTCTGCCAGTCGACCACCGTTAGCGCGCGGTCGGCCCCGGCGGCGCCGAACAATATGTTGTCCAGCCGGTAGTCACCGTGCACCAGGCCCTGGATCCGGCCCGGCTCCGACTCGGCCGAAAGGTACCCGTCGAACGCCGCGACCAGGTGCTCGCACACGACGCGGTGCCCGGGCGCGATCTGGTCGCCGTACCGGTCGAGGAAACCGGCGTACAGCGACGCGATCATCGCTTGGTTGAGTGGCGTCTCGCGGTTGAGCCACGGCACTTCGGCCAGCGCGGTGTCCCCGAGCAGCGGGCCGTGCAGCCGCCCCAACTCGAGGACGCCGATGCGGGCCTGTTCCGGTGTGGCACCGGCGATTTCGTCACCGACGACGGCGGGCCCGGCGTCCCCGAGTAGCAGGTCGAACACGCCCGTAACGGTGTCGACGGCCGCGTGGTAGCAAGGCGCTATCGGCCCGCCCAGGCGCGGCGCGATGTCGCCGTAAAAGCGGACTTCGCGTTCGTAGAGGCCCAGCGCCGACCCCGTCTGCCGGCTCACCGGGTCGGAGGCCGCGACCTTCAGCACCACCGACTCCGGCCCCCCGGCATCGGAGTCGGCTTCCGAATCAAGATAGGTGAGCCGGACGCGATAGCACTCGCTCATCTGTCCGGTGCCGATGCGCTCCACCACGAAGTCGGCGATGGGTCCGGAGCCGATCGCCGCGCTCAACCAGGAGGCGGTGAGGTCATCGGGTCGCTCGATGATTTGCTCGGTGTCGGCGTGCATGAGGGTCTAGCGTGCCAGGTCAATGCGCAAGTGAGAAGCCGTCCCATGCGATCCGGCGGTGCGGGTGCGGATCGAACTCGATCCGGCTCTTGCGGTCGAACACCATCACGGCGCGGTCGGCGCGGGTATAGGCGGGCCAGTCGTCGCCCGGCGACCCCGTGCGACTGAAGGACCGCCACCGCCGCTGCACATGATTGCTGACCCGCAGCGCGGCGCGTCGGTCGGCCGCGGCGGTCAGCAGCGCACCGAAACGGGTGCGATAGACGTCGAAGACGGCCAGTAACTCGGTGGCATGCGTGGCGCCCAAACCCGACCAGCGCAGGGTCCGCGGGGCGTAGTCGTACCGGTAGAGGTACGTGGGTGCGTGGTCGCCGTGGGCCTCGGCGATCTGCCAGGCCGCCGAGCTGAACGCGAAGTCGCCGCCCAGCTGAATGCATGCCGACGGCGCCGGGTAGCCGGGGTAGGCGGCGGTAATACGCTCGCGGGCAGCCGGTTCCGTGTCGGCAAGCAGCTCCTCGATCATCGATTCGGTCGTCGGCAGCATCCCGAGGAAGCGGGTGAACAAGCGGCCCTCTTCGGCGTTGGTGCCCACGATGAGCGGCACCTTATGCGCCCGCCCGGACCGCATGGCCTCGACGGGGTCGACGGGCAAGACGTCGTCGCCGACGACAGGACCGATCGGGAACGCGCCCAGCCTTTTCTCCATGCCCTGGTCGATCAGCCGGTGCTGGGTTTCCACCACTTGGGCCGCGGACACCTGCATCAACGCGTGGGCGGCGTCTTGCGGGCGTACGCCGAGCAGGCCGGCGAAGCGCTTCGCGAACTCGGCGGCGATCTCCTGCGACCGCACCAAACCCGATGCCGGGCTTTCCGAGATCGCCTGCGCGAAGAGGCCTTCGGCCGCGGGCACGGCCAACAACGTGGAGGTGATGCATGCGCCCGCGCTCTCGCCGAAAATCGTGACATTGCCCGGGTCACCGCCGAATTCGGCGATGTTGTCCCGAACCCACTGCAGTGCCAGCACCAGGTCGCGCAGGTACAGGTTGCTGTCGATGGTGATGTCGGACGTCGACAGCGACGACAGGTCCAGACATCCCAGCGCGCCCAGGCGGTAGTTGACCGATACATACACACAACCGCGGCGCGCCAGCGCGGCACCGTCATACAGCGGTGTGGCCGAGCTGCCCAGGATGTAGCCGCCGCCGTGAATGAAGACCATGACCGGTAACGGTTCGTCGGTGCCGTCGATGGCGGCGGCTTCCGGGGCGACGACGTTGAGGGTGAGGCAGTCCTCGCTCATCGGCTGATAGCGGCCTCCGAAACCCGATAGGCCGAGCATGGTGTAGCGGCGCTGCTGGGGCGCGCAGTTGCTGAAGCCGTGGCAGTGCCGCACACCCGACCACGGCAGCGCCGGCTGCGGCGCCCGGAATCGCAGGCGTCCCAAGGGCGGGCGGGCGTACGGGATGGATCGCCAGCGGTTTACGCCATCGCGGGTGAAACCTTCGACGGTGCCGGCGGTCGTGCGGGCGCGAATGGTGCGCTCATGCATACCAGTGACGGTAGCCGACACCACGGCCGTAATGCGCGGGTAGCGGCCGAATCCCGGGGCGTGGCGGCTAGCCTGGCGGGATGCGGATCGCCGCCCTGATCGCAGTGACACTGCTGGTTGCCGGATGCTCGCATATTGGCGGCAACTCGGGGCAGACATCAACCACCGCGCAGACGTCGGCGGGGACCTCCGCGACGACCACGAGCGCGCCGTCGGGCAGCAAACAGCCGGCGCCGTCCACCGCGCCGGCGGCCGGCGCCGCGATCTCCGACGTCATCGCGTGGATCGAGGCTGGTCACCCCGCCGATCCCGGCCGCTATCACAGTGCGACGCGCGAGGGCGCCACCACGCCGCTCGGCAACGACATCGCCCTGACTACCCAAGCCGGCAAAGTTTCGTGCATGACCGATTCCCAGCACACCGGCGCCGCGCTGGCATGCCTGGTTGCCCTGACCAATCCCCCGCCCCGCCCCGACACGGCCTACGGCGAATGGAAGGGCGGCTGGGTCGACTTCGACGGAACGAACCTCCAAGTCGGGTCGACGCGCGCCGATCCGGGCCCGTTCATCAACGGCAACGGACCCGAGCTGGCGAACGCGGACTCGTTGTCATTCGGCGATTACCGGTGTCGCGCCGACGATTCGGGCCTGTTCTGCGTGAACTACGCCCATCAGTCGGCGGTGAGGTTCGCCACCGCCGGCATCCAGCCGTTCGGTTGCCTGAAATCGGTGCCGCCGCCCGATGGCGTCGGTACCGCGTTCGGCTGCTGAGCATCGTCGGTAACCGGCCCGCAATTTGCTGCACCCGCGGTTCCGGCGTGGGACCATTTGCCGATGGACTCCGGTGATCCCGAACAGTGCATCGCCGAGCTGGAACGTCAGCTCGCCGAGCAGAAGCGCATCGCTGAGCTGGAACGTCAACTGGCCGAGGCCAAGGCGGCCGCTAACCAGAATCACATCGGGGGACGGCCGCCCGGCCTCTCCGGCGCGCAGGCGAATGCGGCGCAGGGCGGTGACGACCGCTCCCGCCAATACGCGGAGTCGCTGTGGGACGGTTTGCGCTTCGGTGGACCGGCGGGTCCCGGCGGACCTTCCGGAGCCGAGATGGCTCAGCACCGAGAGGCGTTCATGCAAGCCGCGGCCCAAGCGGGCCTGTCGCAGGAACAGATCGACGACATCTTCAAACGTGGCAAAGCGACGTTCAAGGTGGGGCACTCGGTCGTGTATTCGGGGCAGGGCGCCGCACCGGGCGACGGCCCGCTGGCGGGCATGGGGCCGCCGCCCGGCTTTTCGCAACAGGTCGGCTCGAGGCGGCAAGTGGCGCAGGGCCGCCGATGGCCGTTGGGCCTGCGGGGGTGGCCCGATCTTATCGGGGCGATCCTCGGGGCGGTCGGCATCTGCATCGGTGCCGCCGCGTCACTGACCGCGACGATGCCGTCGAGCGCGCTGTGGACGAGCCCCTTCGTGTGCGACAGCGGGTACCAGCTGGCGCACAACACCTCCAACTACAGTTACAAACCCGGCCAGTCGGGGACGAGCGTGAGCTTCGAGTGCGTCGGCGCCACCGGTTGGTATGAGCCCAGCTGGATCGCGATCGATGCGTTCCAGACCGTGCTGGTCACCCTGGTGTTGGGTGCCGCGGTGGCCGTCGGTTTCGTAGTCTGGCGCCAATTCCGCAAGCCGAGCTGACTGTTAGTCGGGCCGGTTGGCGGGCCGGTTGAAGGTTGCGAACAGTTCGCTCATCTCGTCCGCGGGCCCGCACGGAACGGTATACCCGGCTTGGTCGCGAATCTCGTCGAGGTGATCGCGCACGTCCTCGATGGACAGGCCGGGACGGTAGAAACCCTTTGTCCTGCCGATGAAGAAGCGCGCGACATGCCCGGCGCCAACGGTGTAGATCTCTCCGGAAACCGGGCAGTGCCGGTGTGTCAGGAAGGCCGCCACCGGAGCCACCAGCGCCGGGTCGATCCTCTGAAGATATTGGCCCACAAGGTCATCCAACACCGCCTGCGCCGTCGCCTCGTCCTCCCGGCCGGTGCCGTCGACGGCCGGCCGACCGGTTACGCCGTCGACGGAGTGCGCCAGCATCCGTGTGTACGCGATGGGGGCGATGGCGTTGACCTTGATGTCGTGGCCGGCGCCCTCGGCGGCCAGCACGCGGGTGAGGCCAATCAATCCGGTCTTTGCCGCACCGTAGTTGCTCATGTGTTCGGCGCCAAGGATTCCGGCGGCCGAGCAAGTGTTCAGTATCCGGCCGTAGCGCCGCTCCCGCATGACCGTCCAGGCGGGTCGCGTCACGTAGAACGCGCCCTTCAGGTGCACATCGATGAGGGGTTCGAGCCGGTCGGCGGTCATGTCGGCGAACGGCGCGTCACCGACGATTCCGGCATTGTTGACCACGATGTCCAACCGCCCCCAGGTGCCAAGTGCGGTGTCGACGATCGCCTGTCCGCCTTCGGGAGTCGTCACGCTGTGGGTATCGGGGACGGCCCGGCCACCGCGCTGGCCGATCTCCTCCGCGACGGCGTGTGCCGCCGCGACGTTCGAGCCGTCGCCGGTCACCGACCCTCCCGTGTCGTTGACGACGACGCGTGCACCGCGCGAGGCCAGCAGCAGCGCGTACTGCTTGCCCAAACCCCCACCGGCGCCCGTGATCACGGCTACCTGATCGTCGAACCGTAGCTCCATGGTCATGCTCACCAGGTAACGGGAAGCTCTTTCATGCCGTAGATATCGGAGTCTTTGAAATTCAGCTCATCCGGCGCTACCGCCAACTTCAGCCGGGGTAGCCGTCGCGCCAGAGTCGCGAACGCGACCTGCATTTCGACGCGGGCCAGATTCTGGCCTATGCACTGGTGCACGCCATAACCAAAACCCAAGTGCCCGCGGGTATTCCGGTCGACGTCGAAAGCTTCTGGGTTGTCGACGAATTCGCCGTCCCAGTTTCCGGCGGGCAGGTTCATCATGAGAAATTCGCCGGCACGGATCAACTGACCGCCGATCGTGAGGTCTTCCGTCGCCACCCGATCGACCTGGCTGTGCACGATGGTGAGATAGCGCATCAGCTCTTCGACGATGTTTGCGACGACGGCGGGATCGTCGGTCTGGCCGAGCCTTGCATAGACATCGGGATGCTGCAGCAGCGCAACCGTTCCCAGCGAAATCATGTTGGCGGTGGTCTCGTGGCCGGCCTGCATCATGATCACGCTGTTCATGGCCGTCGTCGCGTGGTCGAGCTGACCGGTCGCCACGTATTCCGTGACCAGGCGGCTGATCAAGTCGTCGCCGGGCTCGCGCTCCTTGCGCTCCACCAACTCCTGGATGTAGGCATACATCGCCCCGAAGGCCTGCGCCTTTTCCTCCTCAGAGGACTTTTGGTCCAGCCCGACCGTGGTCTGGCGCTGGAAGAGCCCGAGGTCTTCGGGCGGTACTCCCAACAGCAGCGCGATCACCAACGACGGCACCGGCAGGCCGAAGCCGCGCACAAGGTCGACCGGCGGCCCGTTGCTGATCATCTCGCCGAGATAGTGATCGACGATTTCCTGGATCTGCGGCCGCATCGCCTCGCAACGCCTGAAGGTGAAGTTGCTGGTCATCATGCGCCGCAACCGATGATGCTCCGGGTCGTCGGTGCGCGCGAACATCACCGGGATGTTGTTGTCCGCGTCCGTCGGCATGATCGCGTCCGGAATGGTCTTCGCGGACAAGCGCGGATCCACCAGCGCCGCTCTGATGTCCTGGTAGCGGCTCACCACCCAGATCGGACGGCCGTGGAACATCGCCCTTCGTAGCCCGGGCTGTTCCCGCCAGTCCACGAACTCGGCCGGCGGCGCAAGCGGGCAGTGCACAGCCCGCGGAACGGGCAGCACGGGGAGTTCGACATCAGAACGGAATTCGGAAGTTGTTGGCGTCACCGGCGTTTCCTAATAAGTGGCAGATAGCTGTCAATTGCATTAGCGTAGAACCCCGACCAAGTGACAGTCAACCGTCAGTTAAGCTGTGGTGATGACCGCGGTTGAAGACCGGCACTTGCGAGCGGACGCCGCCCGCAACGCCGAGCGCATACTGCGCGCCGCGCGGGCCGTCTACGGCGAGCTCGGGCCGGATGCGCCCGTTGAAGCCGTCGCCCGGCGCGCGGGAGTCGGTGAACGAACGCTCTACCGCAGGTTCCCGGCCAAGGCCGACCTGGTCCGGGCGGCCCTGGATCAAAGCATCGCCGAGGAGCTCACCCCGGCGATCGAGGACGCCCGGCGCGCGGACGACCCGCTGTGCGGCCTCAACCAATTGATCGAAGCGGCAATAGGGCTCGGTGCACGCGAACACCACCTGCTGACCGCCGCGCACCGGGCCGGGTCGCTGACCGCCGACATCTCGGAGTCGCTGAACCAAACCCTCCACGAGCTTGTTTGCCGGGGCCAGCGGGCCGGGCTCATCCGCGCCGACCTGGTCGCCGACGATCTTCCGCGCCTGATCGCGATGCTCTATGCCGTGCTGCCGACGATGGATTCGGACAGCGATGGCTGGCGACGCTACGTTGCCCTCATTCTCGACGCGATATCAATCACCGAGCGAAAGCCGCTGCCCGCCGGCGCCGCTTGGCGCATTTCAGAGCCCAGCAGCTGGCGCGTGTAATCGGTTTAGTTGATGGTCACTCCGGCGTCGACCTTGAACTGCAGCCCCGTCACAAATCTGGACTCATCGGATAACAGGAACAGCACCGCGTTACTGACGTCGGCGGGCTCGACGGCTAGCGTGGGCATCGCATTGACGAAGATCGGGATCAGGTCGGACCGTTGCTCGCCCAGGAGGGCTCCGAACGACGGCGGAATCATCCCGGTGGGGACGCCGGTCGGAAGCACGGTGTTGACGCGCACGTTCTGTGCGGCCAGTTCGTTGGCCAACGCCAGCGTCAAGCCGACCACACCGTGCTTCGCCGCCGTGTAGGGCGTCTGCAGCGGAAATCCCTTGAGGGCGCCGGCCGAGCTGATATTGACCAGGCTGCCGCCCCCCTGCTCGAGCAGGTGCGGTATCGCGGCCGCGCACGTGTTCCACACCCCGATCAGATTCACGTCGACCACCGTGCGCCACTGATCCGCGGTCGTCCTGTCCCACGGCGCCACCGTCAACACACCCGCGTTGGCCACCGCCCCGTCGAGACCCCCCAGTTCCCCGACGCCGTCATCGACCGCCGAGCGCAGCTGTTGGTCGTCGCGGACGTCGACGACGTAACTCACACAGCGGCGGCCGAACTCGCTGACCAATCGTGCCGTTTCATCGAGGTCTTCCTTTGTGGCCAAGGGGTATTCAATCTGCGGCAGGGATTGGCAAATGTCGGCCACGATCAGGTCCGCGCCCTCCTCGGCAAGCCGCAGCGCATGGCTGCGCCCCATGCCGCGGGCCGCGCCGGTGATCAGGATGCGTTTACCGGCAACGCGGCCCGGGGACGATGCCGTCATGGCTGGGGGTCCCCCTACCGCTCGTTCCACATCACGCCGCGCATCGTCGCGGATAGTGGGATGTCCTCCACGGCGATCAGGCCTTGGGGTGCGCGGCACACCCAATCGATCGCATTGACCGCCCGGCCCGCCGTCGAGATGCAGCCCGCTTCAGTGGAATCAAGAACGGGATGGGAAACGTGGGTGTTTATCTCCACCCGCGGTTCACCCTCCACGACGACACGGTGCACACCGGTACGGCCCTCCGGCGGAAACTCCCAGTCGGGCGCCGCGGCCGCGGTAAGCCTTGTCACGTGCTCGAGGGTGATCACCGGTTCCCCGTCGCGGACGCCCTCGGTGGCGAACCGAACCGCGGCCATCTGGCCGGGCTCGACCGTCATCATCGTGCAGTCAATGCGCTCCGGCGTGAACCAGCGTTCGGTGCGCTGGCGAACTTCGTCGAGTTTGATGTCCAGATTGTCCGCAAGACTGCGCACCTGACCACCCCACATCGACACGATTACCCCGGGCAGGAACATCATAGGCGACTCGTCGTCCACGGCTGTTCCGAAACCCATTGCGGCACCTGTGAACTCGGCATCATCGTAGTTTCCGTAGTCGAAAACCTCCTGCACGGTGATCGACGTGACGCGGGTGGTCAGGCTGACCGCAGAGTGCACCAATGTGTCGCCGGAGAAGCCAGGGTCGATGCCGTTGACATACAGCGAGGAGTTGCCGGCCGCACAGGCGCGCTCCAGGGGCGCTCGCAACCAGTCGTCAGCGTGGCGGGGTGCGACGAGCCAGACCATCGACGTACCGACGACGTTGGTGCCCACCGCGAGGAATTCGGCCATCTGTTCGATGGCCTCCATCGGGCGAGTTTCGCCTTGAGATGTGTAAACCACGCAATCGGCGCCGAGGCCTACCAAAGCGTCGATGTCGTCGGTGGCGATGATGCCGGTCTGTGCGCCCAGCCCGCAAAGCTCCGCCGCATCCCGGCCGATCTTCTCGGCGCTGGCGGCATGCACGCCGACGAGTTCTAGATCCGGTCTTCCGATAATCGCTCGCAACGAATGCCGCCCCACGTTGCCGGTCGAGAATTGAATCACTCTGCGCACTGTTACCGCGATCCTTCCAACGATGGGTGATGACCGATCATTTCGCGTTCGGATCCGTTGTCAAGGGCGCATTCAGTAGTCAGGTATCGACAGCGGCGAATTGTTCGAGTCGATGCCGCCGTCGACGTGGAAGGTCGCGTTCGTCGCGTAACAATCGCGCGTGCACAGATACACCGTGAGCCTTCCGAGGTCCTCGACGACGCCCAGCCGGTGCATCGGCGTGGCCTCTTGCATCTTTTCCAGCGACCCGGGCATCAAGTCCAGGCTGCTCTGCAGACCATCCGTGGCGAACGAACCGAGCGCGATGGCGTTGACGCGGATCTTCGGCGCGAGTTCCTGTGCCATGGCGCGCGTGAGCGCTTCGAGACCACCCTTCGCGACGCAATAGGCGGTCAACGCCCGAATGCCGAACCGGGCCGAACCCGACGAGATGTTGACGATGGAACCGTGTCCGGCACTTAGCATGTGCTGGGCCACCAGCTGACTCATGATGAAGGCGGAGGTCACACACCAGTCGAACGTGTGCCGGAAATCCTCATCGGTGATATCCAGGAACCGCGCATAAGTCGAGCCGCCGACATTGTTGACGAGGATGTCGATGCGGCCGAAGCGCTCGATGGCCGTGTTCACCACGCGCTCTCCGTCCGAACGACTCATCGCGTCCGCGACGAGCGCCAGCCCCTTGCCGCCGGTGTCCTCGATGCCCGAGATTGTGCGAACAATTTCAGCCTCTGTCCGTGCCGTCCCGACGACCGCGGCGCCGGCCTCTGCCAAAACCCGTGCAATGCCTGCCCCGACACCACGCCCCGCGCCCGTGACGACCGCGACCTGCCCATCCAGCCGGAACTGCTCCAATGCCATGCTGGCTCCTTCCGACCCGTGCGATGCGTGCGCGGTTCACTCTAAGAACGCTGTCTGACTAAAGTCAATGAATACACGGGATCTCGGTAACCATCGACGGCTGTAACGCGACGATGCTCAAGCTTTGCAAGCCTTTCTGGCGCGCACGCGTCATAATGGTTGCGATACCCCGGAACGCCTGGATGAGTCAGCTCAACTGTGAGGAATGAAATGGCTGTGACGGACAGGCTGTCTGCACGAGAAGCGAAGCGCTTGCAGACGAGGGAGCGATTGCTGGGCGCCGCGATCGCGGAGTTCGCCAGGGCCGGTATCGCCGAAGCCGACGTCAGCGCCATCGTGGCTGCAGCGGGGGTCGCCCACGGAACCTTCTTCTTCCACTTCCCGACCAAGGAACATGTTCTGCTGGAGCTGGAGCGCCGCGAAGAGGACCGCATAGCCAAGCAGTTCGCGCAATTCCTGAAGTCCAAGCACGACCTTGCTTCCGCGTTGAACGAGGCGGTCAGCGTGGTGGTCGGACTGGAACGTCGACTGGGCTATCTGCTCTTCAATGACTTTCTTGCGCTGCACTTCTCCCAAACCCGTCCGCCAAACGAAGACGGCAGGGATCACCCCTTGGTCGTCTTGGTCGCCCAGGAAATCGCGCTCGCTCAAGAGCGTGGACAGACGGATCCGCAAGTCAATCCCATGAACAGCGCAGTGTTCTTCTTGCTGGGTCTCTACTCTCTCTTGATCACCACTAACCACTGGCCAACTGGCCACGATTTGCTGGAAGACTACGTAGCGAGGACGTTGCGAAGCTTGCAGCCTTGACCCACTTCACGTTTCGAAAGGCGTCTGAAAAGGCCTGCGCCGCAGCGCCCGAAGCTACGAACGCACCAGGCCGCGCAACGGCGCAAGCCCGAGCTCCTTGTGGGTGAGGAACCCTGGCGGAGCCTCGCAGACGGCCGGAACCGTGTTCGCCGGACCCATCGCGGTCCAGGTGTAGCCGGGCTTGGGGTAATTGCCCTGCGCATCCGCCGGCGCATGGAGGATCAGCTCTGTGGGCTCATCGCCCTCGATCACGATGCGGTAATGATAGTGTCCGCCCCAATCAGGCTGCGGCTCAATGGCGTCGTATTCATCCATGGTGTACATCTCGTGGAAGGTGATGAGGGGCTTCCCCTCGACCCACGTCGTCCACTTGTGATGCTGGGAGGCGACGGTGCCCTTCTTGATCACGCCTTTGAAACCCGGCATGTCACTCGTCGGTCCCCCTTCGTATGGGATGTCGCGTGTGGCCGTCCCCAGCTCGACGTCCGTCGTGTACTTGTCGACCGTCTTCCCGAATCCGTCCACCACCATGGCCATCGATTGCGCGAACAAGGGCCAGGCGTTGCCCAGCAGATTCGGTCCGGCCAAGAACTCTTGGGGGTCGCTCCCCATCCCCATCTCGTGTAGGTACTTCAGGGTGTCCTTGCCGAAATTCACCACCTCGTAGATATGGATCGCGTCGATCCGGCTGACGATTCGGGCCAGCGTCAGTACCAGCAGGTCTCCGGCGAAGCCTGGGTTGACCCCACCTGCGTGGAACGAAGTACCGCCCGCGTGGCACGCCGCGTCGATCTTGTCGATGTCGGCCTTGCTGTGCTCGGTTCGGTACCACCACGCGCCGCCCGAGGCCACGACGTTCTTGCCGCCTCGCAGCAGGCGGCAGACCTCGTCGGGATCCGACCACAGTGGCGCGTAGAAAACGCAATCGGCGTCAAGCGCTTCGATCGCCGCCTTGTCGGTGGTGGCGAGCACCCCGATCGGCGCCGTACCGGCGAGCTCGCCGGCGTCCTTGCCCACCTTCTCCGGACGATTGCAGAGCACCCCGACCACCTCGAAGGCAGGGTTGTGGGCGAAATGACGCAGCGCCACCGTTCCGACATTGCCTACGCCCCACTGGATTACAGGATATTTCTTCTCGGCCGGCGATTTGAGCGTCATTGCTACTCCTTAGGCCTCAGCGGCTGAGCGCTCGCTGAGCGTAGGCGTTTCTTCAACATCGTGTCAACGGTTAGATGCTTGACTTCTGTCAGTAGTAAGTTTCGGAATCAGCTCGACAATTCTCAACGGCCATGTTGTATACCACTGCGACGTGGCGGCTACTCCGCTACACGCACGGCTGGCCGCGCTATTAGATCGACCCTTCTGCTGACTACAGTCAGCCTGTTATAGTGCACGCACCTGCTCAATCGGCCTCGATGACGGGGAGGTTCGTGAACATGCCGAAGCTGCAACAGCACGACGCTGCCCTACCGGGGCTGACGTTCGACGAGCACACGGAGCAGTCGCAGTTCGCGCAGCGTCAGGCCGACAAATGGCTCATCTCCGGCAGTCTCCTGATCGGCACCGCGGCCTTGGGCATCTTCGGGCTGCCGCTGTTCCTCTGGGGTGTTCGGTTGCTGCGCCGGGCGCAACGGGATGGACTCTCGGTTCGGCCGATGCTGGTCACGCTGCTCGGCTACCTCGTCATCATCGACGCCGCCATCAATGCCGTCGGATGGGCGCTTGACCTGATGGCAAACCACACTCTGCTGGCCCGCGTTCTGTTAAACGGCTGGGGCAACATGTTCGACGCGGGCTACTTCTGGCACTACAACGAGCTGTGGATCGGCGGCGCTGCGGGACCCGGCGAAAAAGGCTGGGAGGTAGGCCTCATCCTGACCGTCTTCACGATGCGCATTGCCGCGGCCATCGGCTTCCTGCAGATGAAGCGCTGGGGCCATCAGTGGATGGTCGTCACCTGCTGGATGGGGGTGGTGATCTGGATCGGTTATGTCTTCAACATGACCATGTTCGCCGATGTGCGCTTCGCCGGTGTCGTGCTGCCGGTCGTCGGCTGGTGGCTCTACGACATCTTCTACATCACCCCCTTCCTCGCCATCCCGTATCTACACACCGTCAACCGCGAAATCTTCACCGACTGAAACGCCGCAACGCAGATGAATTCGATGAACGTCATGAGACCGAGGAGGTCGGATCGTGGGCTATCTCTGGGAAATCCTCCGCTACGTCGCAGCCTGGGGCGGCACCGGTCTGATTATCTGGTTCTGGTATTGGCTGTTCTCCAACATCGGCACGTTTTGAGCGGTGCCCGCGGGCCGGGCGGCCGGGATGCCTGGGATTCAGACAATGGCTGAACGCTCCGACGTCCGTGCGATGGCGCTCGAACGAAGTTGTGCCGTGACGGCGGTGGCGTTGAGTGAGCGGCGCGGCGAAGGCGCCCGGCTCGTCACCGGTGAGCGGCGCGCTTTCGGGTTGAACGGCACCCTCACGTTCGTTCATGTCCCCTACCCCGCAATGTCCGACTGGACACGCCGAACCCTGACATGCGGTGTGGCCCTGCAATGTTCGCCATCAAAACAACGCATCACCGAATATCGGCTGAACGAGCTGTCCGCCCGCGAACTGCGGGCGCTCACACTTGTCGAAGCCGGCGTCGCCCTCGGCTGGATAGCGTCACGATGGCCGGGCCTGCTACCCGAGGCGCAACGAGTACTACCGGACGTCCACACCGAAGCCGGAGACATGAACGCCGAGCAGATGCTCAACCGGGCATTCGCGCTGGCAGCCACGGGGCGGGCTTTGGTGGTTCATCCACTGCTGGGCAACTTGCCGCTGGCCTACACGATGTCGCAGGGATGGGCCGACACGTTGCGACGCAGCTTTGGCAGGATGCCCTGGACGACAACGCAGCAGCGGGTTCCGCGGCCGTATTCAGTTCCCGTCGGCGGCGACGGGGGCGTCCGCAACCCCAACCTGCCGCCACCGAGCCGGCCCCAAGACAATGATT
The DNA here is from genome assembly GCF_025965855.1 of Mycobacterium sp. Classification (GTDB taxonomy): domain Bacteria; phylum Actinomycetota; class Actinomycetes; order Mycobacteriales; family Mycobacteriaceae; genus Mycobacterium. Next base: position 49,543 of record NZ_JAOPWB010000063.1, read on the forward strand.
TCGACCTCACTCCGCACTACCGGCCCGGAATTCCCTACCCCGAATGGAACGCGTGGACGCAGCGATTCATGCGCGATCACGTCGCCGTGGTCGAGAGCGCAGATGCCCGGCGCATCCGTCGCGCGGCCCCCGTCACCGTCGACGTACGCAAGTGGTTCGAAGAACATACCCACCGGGCGATGACAAACCGCCTCGAAGACGGCTCCGACCTCGATGTCGACCAATACGTCAGCCACTACATCGACCTCACGACCGGCGAGGCCAAGGAGCCGAGGATATTCCGCGACTTGCTGCCCGGCGGCCGAGACGTCACCACGGCGTTGCTGCTCGACGGCAGTTCGTCGCTGGGGGTGCACGGCGGGCGAATTTTCAAGCTGGAATTGGCCTGCGCCGACGCCCTTTCGCGTGCCATGACGCTGGCACGCGAGCGTCACGGCGTCTTCGTATTCACGGGAAATACCCGTCATCGAGTCGAAGTGCGCTGCCTGAAGGACTTCCAAGAGCGCCGGTTTGTGCCGCCGAGCGGGCTGGGACTGTCCACGCGCGGATACACCAGACTCGGTGCGCCAATTCGCCATTTGACGAGCCGGTTGCTGGCGCAGGCCTCCGAACGGCGCCTGCTGATCATGATCGGCGACGGCCTGATCTCCGATGAAGGTTATGAGGGCCGTTATGCCTGGGCGGACGCCGCGCACGCCGTCGAGGAGGCCAGCGATGCCGGTGTGTCGATGTACTACCTGGGCGTGGGACCGACGAGAGTCGATCCCCTCCCGGAGGTATTCGGTCCTCGTCGGTCGCAACGGATCCGACGCGTAGAGGAGCTTCCGCGGGTATTGGCTCATGTCCATCGTGAACTGGTCGCCGCATGAACGCCTCCACCGATACCTATTTCGCGAACGGCAACGAAGTCGAGCTGTTCGAGCAGGCCTTTCAGCGGCGCCTGCCCGTGATGCTCACCGGTCCGACCGGGTGCGGCAAGACTCGGTTCGTCGAGCACATGGGCCTGCTGTTGCAGCGACCCGTCGTCACCATCAGCTGCCACGACGATCTCACCAGCTCCGATCTCGTCGGCCGCTTCATGGTGACCGGCGGCGACGTGGTGTGGACCGATGGCCCCTTGACGCGGGCGGTCAAAGCCGGCGCGATCTGCTACCTCGACGAAGTCGTCGAGGCGCGCCACGACTCGTTGGCGATCCTGCATTCGCTCACCGATCACCGGCGATCGCTGTACCTCGACCGCGCCGGCGAGGTCGTGAAGGCGCCCCACACCTTCATGCTGGTGTGTTCGTACAACCCCGCATACCGCAGCTCGCTCAAGGAGCTCAAACCGTCGTTCCGCCAGCGGTTCGTCACGCTCGCGATGAAGTATCTGCCTCCCGACCGTGAAGCCGAAGTGATCGTCGCCGAAGCCGGGATTCCCACGGCCACGGCGCGGCGACTGGTCGGATGCGCGGTTGCGATCCGCACCGCCGAGGAAGCCTTTCACTTCGAGCCGCCGTCGACCAGGGTGTTGGTCACGGCCGCACAGTTGATCGCCGCAGGCGCAACCGAATTGGATGCGGCCGACGCGTGCATACTCGCGCCACTGAGCACCGACGGCGCGGTCACCGACGGTCTACGTGAAGTGGCGGCGGCCAGCCTGGCCGCCGTCGACATGTCGAACACGCTGAGCTAGGAAGGAGCCGGTTGGCATGGATCTGAAAGAGCGGAAACGTAAGACGGCGCTCATCGTCTTCCAAATCCTCATCTACGGCTACTTGGCGGTGATGTTCGGAATCCAGCTCTATATGTCATTTGCCCGCGGGTGGTGGGATCTGTGAATCTTCCTCTGCTCAACCGGCTTTCAGCTGGAGGATCCGCCGTAAGCCTCGAGGATCACCACGACGAATCCCGCACAGCGCAGCGGCGTGCGGATAAGTGGATGATCATCGGCGCCGCCCTGATGGGCATGTGGGCGCCGGGGCTGATCGGGTTCCCCATTTTCATGCGTGGGGTGTGGCTGCAGCGCCAAGCCCTGCACGCCGGCCTGTCTGTCCGGCCCATGATCGTGACTCTGATCGGTTATCTGGTCCTGATCGACGGAATGCTCAACAGCCTGGGCTGGGCCCTGGACCTGGTCGCCAACCACACGTTGATCAACCGTGTGCTGATGGTCGGGTGGGGCAACATGTTCGACGCCGGCTACTTCTGGCATTACAACGAGCTGTGGGTCGGTGGCGCGGCGGGGCCGGGCGAGAAGGCCTACGTGGCAGGGCTGATCCTCACGGTGTTCTCCATGCGGGTGGCCGCGGCGATCGGGTTTTTGCAGATGAAGCGGTGGGGTCATCAGTGGATGGTCGTCACCTGCTGGATGGGCGTGGTGATCTGGTCCGCCTACGTGTTCAACATGACGATGTACGCCGATGTGCGCTACGCCGGTGTCGTTTTCCCGGTGATCGGCTGGTGGCTTTACGACATCTTCTACATCACGCCGTTCCTCGCGATCCCGTATCTGCACACGGTCAACCGTGAAATCTTCTCCGACTGAACAAGTTTAAGGAGCACAACCATGACTTCACCTTCGCCGACACCGGCGTCCACCGAAGACACGGACCCGGCCGATGGGCTCCCGCCGGGCACCACACCGTATTACGCGAACATGCACAAATGGATCAAGCGGGCAGTGCTGGTATGCCTGGTCGCCCTGGTCATCGAAGGCGCCTTCACGCTGCCCTTCATGGCGATCTACTACGGCTACCCGACACTGAGCCTCACCCAAATCTGCAGCGAACTGCTCAAGGTCCGCTACTCCGACGACACCTTGGAATGCAAGTTCCCGTACCCGCCGCTCGGACCGCCCGAGGGCGCCCAGGGCAAGGCCACCGCCCAGGACCAGTGGGGCATTCAACCGATACCGAAGTATCACCGGCTCGGCTTCCGCGAACTCGTCCGCATCCACGAGCAGCGACTGGCCCGCCAGGCCGCCGC
>NZ_JAOPWB010000077.1 GCF_025965855.1 Mycobacterium sp.
GACGAGTTCGAGCTTGTAGGGCTCACCGGCCAGCTCGGCACGAGCTTGATCCTTGGACTCGTAGACCCGCCGGGAAAACAGCTGACCGTCTTTGAGGATCTTACGCATGCGCTTTTCCAGCTTCTCCAGATCCTCGGGAGTAAACGGCTGCGCCACATCGAAGTCTTAGTAGAAGCCATCGGTGATCGGCGGCCCGATGCCCAGCTTCGCGTTCGGGAACAGGTCCTGAACGGCCTGAGCCAACACGTGCGCGGTCGAGTGCCGGATCACGCTGCGCCCGTCGTCGGTATTGGCCGCCACCGGGGTGACCTCGACGTCGGCGTCGGGAATCCAGCTCAGGTCGCGCAGCTTGCCGTCGGCGTCGCGCACCACCACGATTGCGTCGGGTGCCCCGCGCCTCGGCAGCCCGGCCTCACCGACCGCGGCTGCCGCGGTGGTCCCGGCAGGCACCCGGATCGGGGCTGCTGGGGTGGTCTGTGCGGCGGCGCTCATCGGGTTGGTCTCCAAGGCTGGGGTTTGACTGATTGATCCTGATTGATCGTTGCAATGCTATCGGGGCCGGGCCGCGTCAGGGCTGGCCACGCTTGAGCCGCACGAACAGCGCGTCGGCCTCGGTCAGCAGGGTGTCGCCGTCGCTGAGCCGCCCCGACACGAAGATCTTGCGCCCGTCCACCCGGTCGACGCCGGCCTCGAACTGTAATTCCTTCTCGATCGGCACGATGTGGCGGTAGTCGATCTTGAGGTAGGCGGTGCGCTGGTAGGGGCCGCCGGTGAGCACCGAGGACGTCAACCCGAGCACGCTGTCGAACAGCATCCCCAGGGCCCCGCCGTGCACGGCGCCGTTGCGCCCCAGATGAAATCGGGCGAAGCGCGCCCAGCCGTGGATCCGGCCGTCGTCACCCTTGCGCGCCTTCATCGGAATGCTCAAGATGTTGCCGCGCATGGGCAGGTCCATTCGGCGCGCGGACGGCGACGACCATTCGTCGGCGTCGAACGGGCTCAGTAACACCGAGAGCTTCTCCAACTGGTCTGCGGCCTGGGTGATCACCTCGTCGGGCGCGTCGACGGCGCGGGCATGGTCTTGCAGCCTGCGGACGGCGTCGATGAACCGGCCGTAGTCCGGGCCGCCCTTGGTGGTCGGTTCGGGCGGGTTGAATCCACCGCCTGGGTGTTGCTGATGGTCGCCCGCCACCAGAACACGGTATAGGTGCGAGGGATTACCCGTCCTGGCCGGACGTACCGGCGCCGCCCATGTTGCCGTTGGGACCGTTACCGGCCTGGTTGTCCCCGGTGCCGCCGGGACCGCCGGTGCCAAGCTGGCCGCCGCTGCCGCGGCGGCGGTCAAGGCCTGCACGAACTGCGCATGGAATCCCGCCGCCTGCGCGCTGACCGCCTGAAACGCCTCAGCGTGCCCGCCGAACATCGCCGCGATGGCCGTCGATACCTCGTCGGCGCCCGCCGCCAACAACCCCGTCGTCTGGCCCACGGCCGCGGCATTCGCCTCGGTCAGCGCGGAACCGATGTTCTGGAAATCCGTTGCCGCCACAGACAAGAACTCCGGCGCCGCAACAACAAACGACATCTCGCCCTTTCCGCCAATGCAGCCGTACTGGGGGCGTCCGGGCAGCGTCGCAGGTACAGCGAGCCGCATCATGTAGGGATGTTGCGGTGGGTCTTGTCGTATCGACCGCCCGGAGCGCTCGGTTGGTAGTGTGCGCTGGCCGGTGGCCTCGATGCATGGGGCGTTTACCCTATTTCCGGTGCCGGCGGCGAATCAGACCGTCTGCTGCGCTCCCGCGGCCGACAACGCCTCGAACTCCTCGTCGCTCAGCACGATCTCGGCGGCGGCGACGTTCTCCTCCAGGTGCGCGACGCTGGACGTGCCCGGGATGGGCAGCATCACCGGGGAGCGCTTCAACAACCAGGCCAGCGCCAGCTGCGATGGCGTCGCGTTGTGGTCGGCGGCGATGCGCTGCAGCGGGCCGTCGGGGGCGGCCAGCGGGCCCGCGGCCAGCGGGAACCACGGAATGAAGCCGATGCCCTGGCTGGTCGCGGCGTCCACCAGCGGCTCGGCCCCGCGCGACGCCAGGTTGTACATGTTCTGCACCGACACGATCTCGGTGATCCGCTGCGCCTCGGTGAGTTGATCGAGGTTGACCTCGGACAGGCCGATGTGGCGGATCTTGCCCTCGTTCTTCAATGCGTGCAGCTCGCCCACCTGGTCGGCCAGTGGGTAGTTGCGGTCGATGCGGTGCAGCTGAAACAGGTCGATGGTCTCGACGCCGAGGCGGCGCCGGCTCATCTCGCATTCCTGGCGCAGGTAGCTCGGATTGCCCAGCGGGATCCAGACGTCCGGGCCGGTGCGCAGCAGCCCCGCCTTGGTCGCGATCACCACGCCGTCGTAGGGGTGCAGCGCGTCGTGGATGATCTCCTCGGAAACGTAGGGCCCGTAGGAGTCCGCGGTGTCGATGAAATTCACGCCGAGTTCGACGGCGCGCCGCAACACCCGGACGCATTCGTCGCGGTCGGCGGGCGGGCCCCACACCCCCTTGCCGGTCAGGCGCATGGCGCCGAAACCGAGTCGGTTGACGGTCAGGTCGCCGCCGAGGGTGAATGTTCCGGATGCTTGGGCAACGGTTTTTTGCGCGTTCACTTCTACGACCGTACGCCGGAAAGGTGACCGGGCATCTCGGCGTGGCAAGCTGGGGCGGGTGGACCTAGAAACGCTCGAGGAGCTTCCGCTCACCTACAAAGAGGTCGGCGCGACCGCGGACGGCGAGCTGCCCGCGGGATACGACCACCAACACGTCGAGCGTCAAATCGGCACGGGCCAAAAGCGTTTCGAGCAAGCCGCGGACGCCGTCATGCGCTGGGGCATGCAACGCGGATCCGGCCTGCGCGTGCGGGCCAGCTCCGAGGTCGCCGTCGTCGACGCGGTCCTGGTGGTGCGGATGGGTTTTCTGCCCGCGCCGTGCCGGGTGGTGTATGTGATCGACGAACCCGACATCCGCGGGTTCGCCTACGGCACGCTGCCGGGCCACCCGGAGTCAGGTGAGGAACGCTTCGTCGTGCGCCGCGACCCGACCACCTCCGCGGTGTTCGCGGAGGTGTCGGCGTTCTCCCGGCCCGCGGCCTGGTGGAGCAAGGCCGGTGGCCCGGTCGTCAGGGTGGCGCAGCGCGTGATCGCGCGGCGCTACCTGCGCGCGGTGTGAAGCGCCCGGGCCAAGTTCGGCTGCCGAGGCGCGCGACACGTAAACGGTTGCGAAGACGCGCCGACAGGTCACGCAGCGGCTTAAGTTTCGGCGAGGCGCCTCGCCGCCAACCCCCCGCTACGTCCCCCAGCCCGCCAGCAAGCTCTCCGCGCCCGCGCACATCTGCTCGATGACCTCGGCCACCGACGCGTCGTCGCGGATCATTCCGACGCCCTCGCCGGCATCGACGGGGGCGACACGGCGATCGTCGGCGGCGACCGCCGCGGCCAGTTCGTCGCACGCCGGGGGGTCGAGCGCGTCCTCGTTGCCCGTCCAGCGCGCGACGAAGTCGTTGGCCAGCACGCGCGACGGGAACTTCGCCGGCCAGGGCAGCCCCCTGGCGACGTCGAAGGCCCGGGTGACGGCCGTGTCGGTGGCCCGGGCGGCGATCAGCGCCCGGCGGCTGCCGTCACCGGTGAGCGCCTCCGGGCAGGCCGCCAGCCGGGTGCCCACCCACGCCCCGCTCGCACCGGCGGCCAGCACGGCGGCCAAACTCCGCGGCGAGGCGACGCCGCCGCCGGCGAGGACGGGCACCGCGGCGCCGTCGAGGGCGTCCAACACGGCGTCGAGCAACGGCAGCGTCCCGAGTTTGACCTCACCGTGCCCGCCGCCCTCGGACCCCCTCGCGACCAGGATGTCGATGCCGGCGTCGACCGCCCGGCGGGCGCCGAGACCGTCGTAAACCTGTGTGACGCTTGGGATTCCGGCGTCGTGCGCCTTTGCGACCCACGACCAGTCGGTGCCGAAACTGACCGACAACAGCGCGGGCCCTGCCGCCAGCGCATCCTCGAGCAGCCCCTCCTGGGTGCGCATCACCCAGTCCACCAGGCCGATTCCGAACTTCCCGCGCACGTACCGCAACTGGGCTCGCAGCAGCTCCCTGGTGCCGTCGCTGCCCATCCCGACCATGCCCAGCCCGCCCGCGGCGGTGACCGCGGCGGCCAGCCGGCCACCGGCGACCCCACCCATCGGGGCGTTGAGGATCGGCACCCGCAGCCCGAAACTCCTTGACCAGGGCGTGGATAGCATCCCGGCTACTGGGCCGCGGGCAGGCTCTTCAGCACGGTCAGGACGATCACCGAATCCTCGACCGCGTGCAGGGCGTGCCGCTCCGCTGGAATCGCGACGTAGTCGCCGGTCTTGCCCTCCCACGCGTCGTTTCCGGTCGTCAGGCGCACCTGGCCCTGCAGCACCTGCAGCGTCGCCTCCCCCGGGCTGTCGTGTTCCGAGAGGTCGTGCCCGGCGAGCAGAGCCAGCACAGTCTGCCGAAGCTCGTGGGTGTGACCACCGTGGATGGTGTGCGCGGCGCGTCCGCTGTGCGACCGGCCCGCCTCGGCCAGCTTTTCGGAGGCGAGGCCCGTCAACGAGATGGATTCCATAGTCGTCCCCTTCGGTCCTGAAAGCCCGCAATCAGACGGTCAATAGCAGTATCCCCGCCACGAGCAAGGCGAGGCCCGAGATGGCCAGCACCATGCCGAGCCAGACGAAGGTCATGGCGACGGCGACCGCCGATTCGGTGCTCACCGGGCGGACCCGACCGGCGTGATGTGGGCCAGGCACAAATCCGGTTCGACGAACGCATCGAGCCGATCGACGGAAACCGGTGCCGCCCAACTCTCCAGGGCCCCCTGCATCAGCCCGAGGTGGACGGGGCACACGACCGGACCGCGGGTTTCGGCCAGCTCCAGGAACGGGCAGTGTCGCAGGCCGACCAGGTGCTCCCCGTCGGACGTCCGGCGCTCCGGGGCGAACCCGAGGTCGTCGAGGACCCCGACCAGCTGATCGACGGCCTGGTCGGCGCTCGGGGCCTGCGGCGTCTTCGCGCTTGATTCCAGCTTCCGCCCCCACGCCCTCCCCGCGGCCACCGCCTTGGCGCGTGGATTCCGGTCGCCGGCCAGCGCCTCGGTCAGGATTTCGGCGAGCACGCGGTAGTGGCGCGTCCCGCCGCGATCCATCTGCCGCACCGCCTGGAACATCAGCGGTGGGCGCCCGGGGCCCTTGCGCCCGGGCTCGACCTGCTCCACCTGGCGGTCGGCGAGCAGGCTGTCGAGGTGGAAGCGCACGGTGTTGGGATGCACGCCAAGCTCTTCGGCGATCGCGACGATGCTCATCGGATCGGGCGACGACCGCAATAGCCGCAGCACCTCACGGCGGCGACGACCGGTGGTTTCTCCGACGGGCGTAATGCCGCTCACGCTCCTTTGGTCTCGTCGACCCTGGGCTGGGTGGCGACCAGCGGTGTGTCGACGCCGACGGGACCGATCTTTGCCGCCCACCCCGGCGACCCCACGGCCCGTCCCGACCGGGTAGGGCTTCGGTGACGAACGCCTCATTATCGGCCAGGTAGGGGGTGCGCTTCCCGGGCAGGTGGTCTTTCGGGGTAGATCGCCTCCACCGGACACACCGGCTCGCATGCGCCGCAGTCCGCGCATTCGTCATCGATGCACGGCTTTCCGATCGCGTACGTCATGCGCTAGCGTTTACACAACAGCTGTTGTACAAACCAAGGGGTTGCGGAAACCCATGGCCGACACCGAACTTGACGCGCGCCCGCTGCGCAAGCCGGACAGGCACGCGACGATCTTTGCGACCTGCGCCGGGGTTTCGAGCCCGGAGTCGATTGGCCCGCAACGCAATCCATGGCCGAAGAGGTATTGGCGGAGCAGTGCCCTACCCCGCGTTCGAACTCGTCGTCGGCGTGATCCGTTTCGCCGCGTTGCCCATGGCCTCGCCGCCCGCGGGTGACTTTGGGCCCTATCCGCAATCTGTGCGTGACGCAATAATGACTTCGTCTGACGTAACTTGGCTGCGGCGGTTGCGGCTGAACAAAGGAGCATGACGGTTATGGGTGACAACCCACCGTTGCTATTGACCGATTCTGACGTTGACGTCCTCGCGCGGGAATTCCTGCGCTCGCGCTACCTCGGCACGATTTATGCCGACTGGTCGCCCGACCGGCGCCTGGACACCTTCCTGCGGCGGCGTGGTCTTCCCCGCGTTGCCGACGACGGCGATCTCTCCAGGATGGTGCTGGATCGGATCATGACCCGGGTGAGCGCCGTGGCGCGCGGCTAGCGCCACGTGGCGCCGAAGGTCGCCGTGGATGCGGTCGCACGTCAGTGGTGCAGGCCCGTCACCGGCTCGTGGGTACTGGCCTGGATGTCGGTTGAAGTCAAGGCGAACAGCTGATTCGACAAATCGGACAGCGCGCGGGCGATCGCCAGCTCGTCGCCGATCTGGGCCACCGGCTCGTCGGCGGGATCCAGCCGCGCCAAACCCACACCAATGAACTCCTTGCCCGCCCAGACCAGCCGTGCCTTCGCCCGGGTGCGCTCTTGGTGCTCTTCGACCAGCAGGTCGATTTGGCAGGTCTTGGTGCCGTCAGCCTTGCCCGTCATCGCCAGTCTCCCTGTCTTGCCGGGTGTTTGCCCACCTAGATGCGACCACCACCGGACGCCGCGAAGTAGGGGCGAAAGTCACCTTCGTCAGCCGAAGACCTCTCTGAGCGTGACGGTCTGCAGGTTGCGGCTGTGGATGAGATCCAGCAGCTGGCCGTAGCAGCGCGTGATGGTCGGCACGTTGGCGTGCATGAGCACGATCTGGCCCGGCTGGAACGACTTCGTTGCGCGGGAGACGAGGCCGCTTTCGTTTTCGGGCGCGGAGTCGCCGACGTCACCGCTCCACATGGTGATCGAGGTGTAGCCCTGGTCGGCGGCCACCCGGTCGATATCGGCGTTATGGGCCCCGAAGGGCGGCCGGAAAAACGGCGTGCCGTCCGTACCGTAGGTGTTCCTGAGGAAATCGGCGTTGCGCCTGATCTGGTCATCGACGGCGCTGAGGGCCATGCGATTGAGGTTGGGGTGGGACCAGGTGTGGTTCGCCATTTGAACCTGGCCGGAATCAAGCAGGGGCCGAAGCGCCGGCGCATTGTCGGACCAGGATGGGTTGGCGCCGTTGACGAAAAAGGTGAGTCGGGTTCCGCTGTCGCGGGCGAATTGCGCGAACGCGGCCACCACCGGGCTGCTGGCGCCGTCGTCGACGGTGAGAACGATGCGATTGCCCTCCCCGGGCACGCGGGTGAGCACGCCCGCGGGCGCCGGAACCGGCCCCAGCGGAATGTTCCAACGGATGGGGCCGGCGGCGGCCACCGGGGCGCGGGTTATGGTCGCCAGCACACCCCCGGCAATGGCGCACAACACCGCGCGCCGATCGATGTAAGGCATGCAGCCAGTCGTACCCCGCCGAGGCCACGCCAATCAGGGCACGCGCGTGAAACAGTTTTCGACGGGCCGCCGACCATTCAACAAATTAGTCGATAACAAACCTCGATATTAATCGACAATATTGTTGGTCGTAATCAACAATTTCGTTGACGTATATCGACGTGTCCATAAAGTAACTTTCGTGTCCGACCTCAGGCAGGCCGAGTAGATGCACGCCTCCCGCGGCCGCCGTTCGTCGCACCATTCGGGCGACGACCGCGAACAAGCCATCCTGGCCACCGCCGAAAGGCTCCTACAGGAACGTCCGCTGGCCGACTTCTCCGTCGACGACCTCGCGAGGGGCGCGGGCATCTCCCGCCCCACCTTCTACTTTTACTTCCAGTCGAAGAACGCCGTGTTGTTGTCGCTGCTGGACCAGATGAACAACAAGGCGCACACGGCGCTTACGGCACTGGGCGGCAAGCCATTCGGCGACCCCGCGACGCTGTGGCGGGCGCGCATCGAGGCGTTCTTCGAGGTGTCGGGCTCGCACCGGGCGGTCGCCGTGGCGGGCGCCGCGGCGAAAGCCACCAACCCCGAGGTCCGGCAGCTCTGGTCGACGCTCATGCAGAAGTGGATCTCCCACACCACGGCGGCGATCAAGGCCGAGCGCCGGCGGGGCGCGGCTCCCGACACCCATCCGGCCGAGGATCTGTCCGTCGCGCTGAACATGTTGAGCGAGCGGGTGATGGCCGCGACGTTCACCGCCGAGGAGGCGGCGATCCCCGAAGACCGGGTGATCGACATGCTGGTGCACATCTGGCTGGTCAGCATCTACAAGGCCGACGGCAAGGCGTTGGCGACTAGCGGTTTTTGAGTATCCGCCCGGCGCGGTCCAGGCGCGCGTCGATCAAACGGTCGATGGCACCGAAGTAGGTTGCCGACGGGGCCTTGCCCGCCAGGTCGGCGATCGCTCGTTGCTCGCCGTAAACGTCTGCCAGGCGGAGGTTTTCGGCCATGCGCGCGGAATGCACCTCCAACCCGGCCAGCAGTTGGCCGCACTGCGAACCCGCGACGACGGTCCGCCGTGTCAGGGTGCGCAGGGTGTCCCATTCGACATGCCATGGGCCGTCGGGCCGCTCGTCGCCGGCCAGCGCGGCGGCGGTGTGCAGCGTCGCCGCCAGTTGCGGCGCCGAAATGGCGGCCCGCCGGATCAGGATGGACAGCACCGGATTGCGCTTGTGCGGCATCGACGACGATCCGCCGCGGTTTTCGCCCGCCGGCTCGCCCAGTTCGCCGATCTCGGGGCGAACCAGGGTGACGACGTCCGAGGCGACGCGGCCCCACGAGTCGGTGCACCCGACGAAGGCGTCGGCGGCCGCGGTGACCGGCGTTCGCGTCGTGTGCCACGGGGGCCGGGTGCGCAGCCCCAAAGTGGTTGCGGCGCTTTGCGCTAGGCGATCGGAGACCACCGCAGGGTCGGAAGCCACGCCGAGCAGCGTCGCCAGTTCCGTGCTGGCGGCCCGCGTCCCGGCGGCACCGCCGATCTGGATGGGAGTGACCAGACCGCCGAGCCGCTCGAAGGCGTCGACGACTCCGTCCAGCCAGCCCGCCGCCTTGGCGCCGAACGTGGTGGGCGCCGCGTGCTGGGTGAGTGTGCGGGCCACCATGGGCGTGCCCCGATGGGTCACGGCGAGGTCGGACAGCGTTGAAACCTGTTGTGCGAATTCGGATACAAGGGCGTCGACGGCGGCGCGCACGCCCAGCATCAGGGCGGTGTCCAGAACGTCCTGGCTGGTGAGTCCCCGGTGGATCCACGGTGCGATGGCCGGGGCGGCTCGCCCGCGCAGCAGGTCGACCAGGCCGATGACCGGGTTGCCGCCGCCCTCGGCCCCGACCGCGAGCGACTCGCAGTCGCCGTCACCCAGCAGGCCCGCCAGGTCCGCTCCGGCGCATTCGCCGGGCGCCAGGCCGGCGGCGACCAGGGCGCCCAGCCACGCCGATTCGACCGCGACCATCGCCTGCAGCAGCGCCCGGTCCGTCATGTGCGTGCCCGCCCGCTGGTCGCCGGGCCACAACAGATTGGTCATCGCCGATCGTCCCGGAACGCCAGGAAAACGGTCTCGTTCGGGCCCTGCAGGTGGATGTCGAAACGGTATCCGGCGCCGCCGCTTTCGGCGACGCACATCAGGGTGGCCAACGCCGGGTCCGCGTTCACATCGTCGTGGGGCAGGTACGCGCGGGTGAACAACCGATCCAGCAGCCCCCGCGCGAAGACGGCAATCGCGAAGAACGGCGCTCGTCCCGGCTCGCCCGGACCGGGCGCTACCGTGGTGAAGCCGTAGTGTCCGGCCGCGTCGGTCGCGCACCGGCCCCACCCGGTGAACGCCGTTCCGTCGCGCCGCAGGGATCCGGCCCGCTGCGGTATGCGGCCGGCGCAGTCCGGCTGCCACAGTTCGACCAGCGCGTCCGGGACCGCGTCGCCGGCGCCGTCGTAAACTGTGCCGTGCAACCGGACGGCCTGCGGATGCCCCTCGCCGACCAGGTCGCTGTCACCGGAATACGGCAGCGCGAGGCCGAGGAAGGGGCCGACCGTTTGCCCTGGGGTGCAAGCCAATTCAGTCATCACCTTCGGTCCAGGTCCGGCGTCCGCCGCAGACCACGATGTCCCAGCGGTAGCCGGTCGCGTACTCCGGCTGGGTGAGGTCGTGATCGTAGCGGGCGATCAGCCGTTGACGGGCGGCGGGATCGAGGATCGATTGGAAGATCGGGTCCAGGTCGAACAGCGGGTCACCCGGGAAGTACATCTGGGTGACGAGCCGTTGCGTGAAAGCCGTTCCAAAGGCCGAGAAGTGGATGTGCGCCGGGCGCCAGGCGTTGTGGTGATTGCGCCACGGATAGGGGCCGGGCTTGACGGTCAAGAAGCGGTACGACCCGTCGGGCCCGGTGAGGCAACGGCCGGCGCCGACGAAGTTCGGATCCAGCGGGGCCGGCTGCTGATCGAGCTGGTGGCGGTAGCGGCCGCTGGAGTTGGCCTGCCAGATCTCGATCAGCTGCCCGGCCACCGGCCCGCCGGAGTCGTCGAGCACGCGCCCGGCCACGACGATCCGCTCCCCGAGGGGCTCACCCGGATGGCCGGCCGTCAGGTCGGCGTCAACGGGATCGACGTCCTGGCTGCCGAAGCACGGCGCGCGGCGTTCGAGCTCCTCCGGGTCGACAAGCAGCAGAGGCCGTTTCGGATGACGCAGGGCGGTGCTGCGGTAGGGCGGGTAGTCGAGCCGCGGGCGGGCCGGGTCCCCGCGCCGGACATCCGCCGCGATCGCGGCGATCTCGGCGGTGATGTCATCCTGGGACGGGACGACGTCGGCGCTCATGAGCCGTGACGCTACTCCGGACCGCCCGCCCAACCCCCCCGATAGTCGGGTCCGGTCGGGAGAGTCGCGCCGCCACAGGGGCCGGCCGCGCCCCCTGAATCCTTAGCCAAAATGATCCGCACCCCGCCCTGGCCGTGGCCATTGACCAGGCGGGCCGGGGTGAGGGATTCTATTTAGCGGAATGTATTTCTGTAGAGCAGATTGGCTGCGGGGTCCGAGGTGGCAGATCTTGGTGACGTTTTTGAGAACGTCCGGCGGGGGATGATCCCGGCCCACATCTATAACGACGGGGAGCTGTTCGCGCTGGAGAAGGAGCGCCTGTTCAGCCGGGCGTGGACGTTCGTGGGCCACGAATCGGAGATCCCGCACGACGGCGACTACGTGGTGCGCCGGGTTCTCGGCGACTCGTTCATCATCAGTAACTCGGAGGGCGATGTGCGGGCCATGTTTAATATGTGCCTGCACCGCGGCATGCAGGTGTGCCGCGCGGAGCTGGGCAACGCCTCCAACTTCCGCTGCCCGTACCACGGCTGGTCGTATCGCAACGACGGCCGGCTCACCGGGCTGCCGTTTCACCGCGAGGCCTACGGCGGCGACGACGGGTTGCCCAGGGCCGGCCAAAGCCTGCTTCCCGCACCGAGTTTCGCGAGCTACAACGGCCTGCTGTTCATCAGCATGGACCCGGCCGCCGAACCGCTGGAGGACTTCCTGGGCGACTTCCGGTTCTATCTGGATTTCTACACCAAGCAGAGCGCCGGCGGCCTGGAAGTGCGGGGGCCGCAGCGCTGGCGGATCAAGGCGAACTGGAAGATCGGCGCCGAGAACTTCGCCGGCGACATGTACCACACGCCGCACACGCACGCGTCGATCGTCGACATCGGCCTGTTCCGCGAGCCAAAAGCCCAGAAGCGCAAGGACGGAGCCACCTACTGGGCGCACCGGGGCGGCGGGACCACCTACAAGCTTCCGCCGGGCGGCTTCGACGAGCGGATGCGCTACGTCGGCTACCCCGACGAGATGATCGGCCGCATCAAGGACGCCTGGACGCCCCGGCAGCAGCGGGTGGTCGGCGAGGACGGGTTCATGATCTCGGCGGCCACCTGTTTTCCGAACCTCAGCTTCGTGCACAACTGGCCGAAGTTGCCCGGTAGCGACCGGGTGCTGCCGTTCATCTCGATCCGGCTGTGGCAGCCCATCAGCGCAAACGAGACCGAGGTGTGCTCGTGGTTCGCGGTGGACTCCGCCGCTCCCCCGCAGTACAAACAAGACTCGTACAAGGCGTATCTGATGTGCTTCGGTTCGACCGGAATGTTCGAGCAGGATGACGTGGAGAACTGGGTGTCGCTGACCACCACCGCGGGCGGTTCGATGGCGCGGCGGCTGCTGCTGAACAGCCGGATGGGCCTGCTCTCCGACGACCGCCCCGTCGTCGAGGCGCTGCCCGCCGAGTCCTTCCACGGGCCTGGGCGCGCCCAGGTCGGCTACAACGAGTACAACCAGCGCGCGCTGCTCGGGTTGTGGGCGGACTACCTCTCATGAGAAAAGCTCTGCCGTCACTGCCATTTGATGACGTTCGGCACCTGCAGGCGCACCAGTTCCTGGTCGACGAGGCCTACCTGCTCGACGCCCAGCAGTACGACGTGTGGCTGGACATCCTGACCGACGACATCCGCTACGTCATGCCGGTCCGGGTCACCACCGCGCGCGGCGCCGGGTTCGACACGTCACCGGGGATGGCACACTTCGACGAGGACAAGTACTCGCTGGGCCAGCGGGTCGCGCGTTTCGCCACCGAGCACGCCTGGGCCGAGGACCCGCCGTCGCGGCTACGGCACTTCATCACCAACGTGCGCGCCTTCGAGTGCGACGAGGATGCCGAACTGTTGGTCGAATCGGCCGAGCTGCTCTTCCGCAGCCGCGGGGATGTCAACGAGAGCGCGCTGGTGTCGTGCGGCCGCGAGGACGTCCTGCGCAGGTGTGGCAATAGTTGGAAGCTGGCCCGCCGCAAGGTCTTTGTCGACGAGTCGGTACTGCGGATGCAAAACCTGGCGGTGTTCCTGTGAGCGGCGAATCCATTACCATCGCAAACGAATTCACCGAGGTCGCGGTGCGGCGCGTGGACACCCGCAACGGGTCGCGGCTGCTGATCAGCGCGCCCAAAACCGGGCGCTGGATCAGCCTGGACGCACTCGAGATCGAAGCGCTGACCCGGCAGAACACCCGCACGCTGGCGGCCATGGTCGGCAATCCCGATGGCCCCCTGCTGCCCGACGAACCCGACGAGAGAGTAGCCCAACCATGACGGCCTGGCTCGAGGGCAAGCGAGCGCTGGTGGTGGGCGCCGGTTCGGGGATCGGCCGCGCCGTAGTAGACGCCTTTCGCGGCGAGGGCGCCAAACTCGCCGTGCTGGAACGTGACTCCGGCAAGTGCGAACGGTTGCGACGGGAGTCGCCCGACTTCCCGGTCATCGAGGGCGACGCGGTCACCCGCGAGGCCAACGACCGCGCCGTCGCCGCGGCGGTGGACGCGTTCGGCGGGCTGGACACCCTGGTCAACTGCGTCGGAATCTTCGATTTCTACAAGGGCATCGGCGACATCGACGCCGGCGACCTTTCCGCCGCGTTCGACGAAATGTTCCGGACCAACGTGTTGAGCCACCTGCGGTCCGTCAAGGCGGCCACGCCCGCGCTGCGGGCACAGGCCGGATCTTCAATTGTGCTAACCGAATCCACATCGTCGTTCTATCCCGGGCGCGGCGGCGCGCTGTACGTGTCGTCCAAGTTCGCGGTTCGCGGGCTGGTGGCGGCGCTGGCTCACGAACTCGCACCGCAGATTCGGGTCAACGGGGTGGCGCCGGGCGGCACGCTCAACACCGACCTGCGCGGCCCGGCCAGCCTGGGCCTCGACAGCGTCCGCCTCGACGACACTCCCAACCGGGCGCGCGACATCGCCGCGCGCAACCCGCTCGACGTCGCCCTCACCGCCGAGGACCAGGCCTGGAGTTTCGTGTTCCTCGCATCCGACCGGTCCCGCGGCATCACCGGCGAAACCGTCCACCCCGACGGCGGATTCGGGCTGGGCGCACCGCGATGACCCTCCTAGATGAGCAGCGCGCGCTGGTGGCACAAGGCTGCCGGGTTGCGGCGTCCCGCGGGCTGGTCGACGGCATCCTCGGCCACCTGAGCCTGCGCGTCGATGACGAGCACCTGCTCGTCCGCTGCCGAAGCGACACCGACACCGGGGTGGCGTTCACCCGCCCCGGCGATATCCGGCTCATCACGTTCGACGGAAGCGCTGGCGCCGCAGGCGAACTCGACGGCTACCGCGTGCCCAACGAGTTGCCGATCCACGCCGAAACCCTGCTGTCCAACTCGGCATACCGGGCCGTCGCGCATCTGCACCCGCCCGCCGTCGTCGCCGCCGATCTCGCCGGCATCCAGATCCGGCCGATCTACGGCGCACACGACATTCCCGGCGCGTGGCTGGCGCGCGGCGGCGTGCCCGTCTACGAACGCGCCGTGCTGATCCGAAACTCGGCGCTGGGCAGGGAAATGGTGGCGGCGATGCGCGGCCGACCGGTGGTGATCTGCCGCGGGCACGGAATCACCGGCGCCGCAGCGACTATTCAGCAGGCGGTGTTGCAGGCGATCAGCCTCGACGCACTGGCGCGGATGTCGTTGCGGGTGCGCGCGGCCGGCGGCACGCTGCGCGACATCGACGACGCCGACTGGGACGACCTGCCGGACCTGGGACCGGGCTTCAACACCGACGCGGCCTGGCGGCACGAGGTCGCACGGTTGGGCTCTCGGCTGAGCTGATCGTCCAAGGTCACAGGTTCATATCCGGCGCGCGCCCTGACCGGATTGCTGCGCCCGCCGGCCTAACCTGTCCAGGCTTGCCCCAATTTCGTTAGGAGTAGCCGCGTGAGCGAACTGGACCGGCGGCGGTTCCTGGTCGCGGTGGCCGCAACGGTGGCTGTCACGGGAATCTCGTGGTGCGCGGACGGCGGGCCCAGGGAGACGGTGGCGCGTGCCGAGGTTCCCGGATCCGCGCCCAGCCCGGCCGCTCCAGTCCTGCCGCCGCTACTTTCGCCGCCGGGCCTGGGATCGCGTGTCGTGCTGCCCGGCGGCGCGGTGCTGACCAAGCTTCCCGGCAACGGCGATCTCGTGGCGTGGACGGTCGACGACGGTGTCGACACCGAGGTGGTGCGGCTCTACACGCAATTCGCCAAGGACACCGGCGTCCGGCTCACCTACTTCGTCACCGGCGCCTATCGCTCGTGGACCGAAAACTCCGACTTGCTGCGGCCGCGGGTCGAATCCGGGCAGATTCAGCTGGCCAACCACACGTGGACGCATCCGGACCTGACGAAACTTCCGGCGAACCAAATCGCCGATGAACTCGGTCGCACCGACCAGTTCCTGCGGAATACCTACGGTGTGGATGCCGCTCCGTACTTCCGGCCGCCGTACGGCCATCACAACGCCGTGGTGGACGCGGTGGCCGGCGATCTCGGCTATCAGGTTCCCACGCTGTGGTCGGGTGACCTGCGAGATTCTGCGATGCTTTCCGAAGACCAGATCGTCAAGATGGCGTACCAGGCGTTCACCGCGCAGAACATCGTGATCGGCCACCTCAACCACCCACCGGTCACCCATGTCTACGGGCAGCTGGTGGACATCATCCGGGCCCGCAGGTTGCGCACCGTGACGCTCAACGACGTCTTCCTGAAGCCGGAAATACCGCACCGAACATCGCGTTTTGTCGGCTGAGGCGGCGTCTCAGCCGACCTGATCGCCAATCTTCTTGGCCGCCTTGACAAGAGCGGCCACCACCGATGGGTACCGGGCACTGTCGAGCCGGTTCTGCGGCGCGGCGGCGTTGAGCGCGAGCCGCACGCCCGGCGCCCGCGTCGGGATCGGGACGGCGACCGAGGCGACGCCGTCTTCGCTCTCCTCGCGATTGACGGCGTAGCCCCGTTCACGAACGCGCGACAGCTCGGCCTCCAGCTCGGTGCGGCTGCCGATCGAATGTTGCGTGACGCGGTCCAAGGTTTCACCCGGAAGCAATTGCCGCAGCTCGATTTCCGACAGTTGGGCCAGCATGACCTTGCCCGTCGAGGTGCAATGCGCCGGCATCGTGCGTCCCAGCCGGGATGCAACCCGGACCGCGGCCGGACCCTCGATCGCGGCCACGAAATGGACGTTGGCGCCGTCGAGCATCCCGACGTGAATCGATTCGCGCAGTTGTTCGCTGAGGCTACGCATGATCGGCGCGGCGGTTCGCTGAATGTCGAGGCGGCCGAAGATCGCGAACGCCACCCCGGTGAGCGAGGGACCCGGCAAATACGCCTTGGAAACCGGGTCTTGGCGGACGAAGCCGCGGTAGGCCAGCATCGCCAGCAGCCGGTGCGCGGTCGACGGCGCGACACCCAGGTATCGGGTGGCCTCGCTCAACCGGATCTCGGGCCGCTCCCCCAGCAACAGCAGCAGCTTCAGCGCGTTGTCGACCGACTCGATCGGATACTGCGGCGCAAGCGAATCGGCGGCCGGCTGCCTCCTGCTCATGACAGTGACGGTACCCGCTGCTCACAGCATGCTCAGGACCGTCGCCCCGAGCAATCCCGCCGCGATCATCACGACCGTTGTGGTGGCGACGGCCTTCCATCCGAAGCTGCGGGCGACCATCGCCGCACCCGGGATGCTGACGGCCGGAAGGGTGATCAACAGCGCACCGAGCGTTCCCGACGAGACGCCGAGCAGCGCCAGGCCCTGCAGGATCGGAATCTCTCCGGCCGTCGGAATGACGATGAGCGTGCCGACGATCGCCGCGAGCACGACGATCAGCAGGCCCTCGTGCGGGAGTCGGGTCAGGGCGAGCGCCCAGCCCCGGAATGCGCCCAGGACCAGCACGATGACCGCGTATTCCGGCAACAGGATCAGGCACAAGCGCAGCAGAGCTCCCACGAACCTGCGGGCGGCCGCCTCGGGTACGGGCCCCTCCCCGGTGTCGCCCGCGTCCGGCGCCGATTGCCCGGTCGCCCGCGCGCGCGTCACCAGTTCAACGGCCGTCCCGACGCCGACCACCGCGGCGATGCCGACCACCATCCTGGTCAGGGTCCACTGCCAGGGAGCGACAAAGAGCAAGAAGACAAGCACAGCGGGATTCAGCAACGGATTCCCGAGCCAGTAGGCGATGGCGGCGACGCGGCCGACGCCGTTGCGCCGCAACGTGACGGCGACCGGGGCGGCGCAGCACGTGCACATCATCGACGGCATGCCGGCGACTCCACCGGCCAGCGCGCTCGAGATCAGGCGGCGACGGTTCAACGCGCGCGGGAGCCACGATCGCGGCAGCAACGCCTGAACCGAGGCGCTGATCAGCAGCGCCGCCAGCAGCGCCTGCCATATCGACAGGAAGTACGCGTGGAAGAACGTGGTGGCGGCGTGCCAGGTCGGACCGTCCCCGGCGCGCACCCCACCGACGGCGAGGATGCTTGACCCCGACCAGTGGTGGGTCCGCTGAGCCTTCAGGGCTTTGGCCGCGTAGGGCATCCACTTGGCCCACGTCAGCCCCGCCACGAACACCGCGATGGTCACGACGACGCCCATCGCGACGGCCGCGCGGCCCCGGATGCGAAATGTATTGACCCTCAACGGCGCCGCCATGGTCAAGGACGCTAGCCCAGCACCGGCTCAGGACGCTCGCCGGGTCGCGATGGCCTCAATTGCCACATCAGTCGCCGCGCGGGAGGGGGCACACTTTCTGCCCGCCTCGCAGCGACAAACCACGAGTGCGTGCGTGGAATCCGCATTTGTCGCTGTGAGACGGGCACAACGAACGCCGCTTCCGACGGAGACATGTGACGGATGGGCCAGATGTCCGTTCAGCCGCCTTGCGCCACTTGCGCTTTCGCCCACCGGTAATCGGCCTTGCCGGACGGCGAACGTTGCAACCAGTCGCAGAAAACGATGGCCTTCGGAAGCTTGCAGCGCGCGATGTGGCGGGCGACCTCGGCGATGATCCCGTCGGCGTCCACGCGCCGGCCGTCGGCCAACTGCACGAGCGCGACGACTTCGTTGCCCCACCGGGCGCTGGGCCGGCTCGTCACCACGACGTCGTAGACGGCGGGGTGCTCGGCGATCACGGCCCTCGACTTCCTCGGCGAAGATCTTCTCGCCGCCGGAGTTGATCGTGACGGAATCGCGGCCGAGCAGCTCGATCTCGCCGTCGGCGTGCCAGCGGGCCCGGTCCCCCGGCACCGAGTGCCGGGTGCCCTCGATGACGGGGAACGTCCGCGCCGTCTTCTCCGGATCACCCAGGTAGCCGAGCGGGATCAGGCCCTGCTGAGCCAGCCAGCCGATCTCGTCGTCGCCCGGCAAGAGGATCCGGGTCAGGTCCTCGCTGACCGCCACCGCACCCGGGCTCGGGGCGAAGCGGCCGCTCGCGCTGCAGCCGGCTGGAGAGCTGGCCCATCTGCGAGCCGGATTCCGACGAGCCGCCCGCGTCGAGGATCGTCAGCGCAGGCAACAACTCGAGGAACCGCTGCTTGAGCGGGGTGCTGAGCGCGGCCCCGCCGGTCACCAGCACCAGCAGCCCGGACAGGTCGTAATCGCCGGCCTCGAGTTTCTCCACCAACTGGCGCCCGAAGGCGACGCGTGCCCCGTACGCGCCGAGCATCGCCTCGAGGAATTCGTTGCAGTTCGCCATGTACAAGCCGAGGTGGCTTTGCCCCGATTCGTGGGCGCCAACTGCGAGCGCTCGGGGTGCGCGCCCATACCCCACCCGTGCAGCGCGCGGGCGAATCGGCGGGCGCGCTCGGCGGTCTGCGCGAAGGTGAAGCGCCGATCGCCGAACACGACGCAGTCCCGGTCCGGGTTGGCCGCCGCGACCGCCTCGAACACCTGCGCAAGGTTGAATTCCACAGAATCTCCTCACCTGGAGCCAGCGCCACGCTACAGCGCCGGAAACGGACTTTCCGGTTAGTCTCGGCTTCGTGTACGGGGCTATTGAGACCGGATACAGCCGGTATGTCGCCATCGGCGACAGCCAGACCGAGGGCCTATGGGACGGTAACGACGCCGTCGGCTTCCTGGGGTTTGCCGACCGGCTCGCGGCGATGATCGATTCGATCTATCCGGGTTTGCACTACGCAAACCTGGCGATCCGCGGCAAGCTGGTCGCCGACGTGCTGCACGAGCAGGTTCCGCACGCACTCGCGATGCGGCCGGACCTGATCACCGTGTGCGTCGGCATGAACGACGTCATCCAGCCGGGAAACTCGTTCGGCCGCGCCCTTACCAACCTCGAGTGCATGTACGCCGCGCTCGCCGACTCGGGGGCGACGGTGGTGACGACGACCTTCCCGAACGTCGCGCAATTCCTCCCGCTCGGCCGGCTCGTGTCCGGGCGGCTCACTCGCATCAACGACGCGATCACGGCGGCCGCCGACCAATACGGCTTCAGGCTCGTGGACCTGTACCACGCGGCCTCGATGCGCGATTTGGACACGTGGGACGTCGACCGCGTGCATGCGTCCACCAAAGGGCATATCCTGTTCGCCGCGGCGGCCGCCGAAGCCCTCAATTTGCCTGGCAGCAACCATGATTGGGCCGAGGCGAGCGGCAGCGCCACGCGGGTGCGGTTCGGGTCGCGCGCCTATGGACAGCTGCGCTGGACGCAAGAAAAGTTCATGCCATGGGTTTGGCGGCGCCTGCGCGGCAAATCTTCGGCCGACGGGCGAGTGCCCAAGCGTCCGCGGCTGGAACCATTCAGCACGCCAAGCGAGGACATGGGGACGCGGTTCAACCGGCGGTCAGGCATCCTTGACGCATGAACGTGGAGGCTCTGCTGCAGTCGATCCCGCCACTCCTCGTCTACCTGGTGGTCGGCGGTGTGGTCGGGATAGAGAGCCTGGGCGTTCCCCTTCCCGGCGAGATCGTGCTGGTCAGCGCGGCGCTGATGTCGTCGCACCACGACCTGGCGGTCAACCCGGTCGGTGTCGGCGCCGCCGCGGTGCTCGGCGCCGTGATCGGCGACTCGATCGGCTATTCGGTCGGGCGCCGCTACGGGATGCCGCTCTTCGACCGGCTCGGCCGGCGGTTCCCTAAACATTTCGGCCCCGGCCACGTCGCCCTCGCCGAAAAGCTGTTCAACCGCTGGGGAGTTCGCGCGGTCTTCTTCGGCCGTTTCATCGCGCTGCTGCGGATCTTTGCGGGCCCCTTGGCCGGCGCGCTCAAGATGCCCTACCCGCGCTTCCTGGCGGCCAACATCTCCGGCGGCATCTGCTGGGCGGGCGGCACCACCGCACTCGTTTACTTCGCCGGCATGGCCGCCGAACGCTGGCTGGAGCGGTTCTCCTGGATCGGGCTGGTCGTCGCGATCGTGTGCGGGCTCACCGCCGCGATCCTGCTGCGCGAGCGCACGTCGCGGATGATCGCCGAGCTGGAGCAGGAGCACTACCGCAAGACCGGCGGCACCGCCGCCGACGCCGCTTGAGCGCCAAGTGAACCAATGCCGGCGCGGCTAACCGACCGCCTCGCCGATGTCCGTCGCCTCGACCGGGCGATGCTCGTCGATGAGGCACTCGGCCATCCGGCGGGCCCGCAGCGCGGCGCCCAGGTCGCCCACCGCCGCGAGAATGATGGCGCCCTTCATCAGGATGTGCCAGGACGAGGCGAAGTCCTCGACGTCGGTAAGGCCGGCCGCGACGGCGCGACGGCGCACGATGTCGCGGACGTGGTCGATGTGAGCGATGCAGGCCTGCCCAGCCGGATGATCCGGCCCTAACTCCAGCAACACGTTGATGAAGGAGCAGCCCTCATAACCGTCGCGCAACTGAAACCAGTCGTGCATGACGTCGAAGATC
Organism: Mycobacterium sp.; assembly: GCF_025965855.1. Taxonomy (GTDB): domain Bacteria; phylum Actinomycetota; class Actinomycetes; order Mycobacteriales; family Mycobacteriaceae; genus Mycobacterium. The sequence goes on from NZ_JAOPWB010000077.1 coordinate 20,696, forward strand.
GCGAGCAACTGTTCCTCGGGTGTGCTGCCCCGCTCCCGGGACCGATCCTCGATCAGACCGTGCGTCCAGACTTCCTCGCGCCGCTGCAGCACGGCCACCACCAGCTCGTCCTTGGTCGCGAAGTGACGGTAGAGGGTCGCCCTGGCGACGCCGGCCCGTTCGATCACCTCGTCGGTGCCCACGGCGCGGATGCCACGCCGGCTGAACAGCTCATATGCCGCTGTCAGGATGCGTTCTCGAGCAGAGGTCACCACTGGAGTGACATGGTGGCTTGTCATACCGGGCCTTACCATACTCTTAACGGGCCACAGGTAGACAGACCGCCCTGTCTCGTTATACAAATGAGATTCGCAGTTCGTGAACAGTCTGTCTTGAGACGGAAGGACGGGCATCCATCCCGGCAATCTCCACGCCGGTAGATTAGGAGAGTCCATCATGAGCCCGGTTATTGCGGAATCAATGTCGAGCACTCAAGTAATGCTCAGCACGCGGCTGGTCTACGAGCTAGGCGATCCACACAGCACGCTGCGGGCGACC
>NZ_JAOPWB010000081.1 GCF_025965855.1 Mycobacterium sp.
CCGCGGTCCTGCAGGACGGCGGCGGGTCGTCGGCGATCGTGCTGCGGCGTGACACCGGCGGCATGTGGGCCGGCGCCGGGTCACCGAGGGGATCGTGCGACACCCGGCAAGTTCTGTGCGACTCCCACGAGCGGGCGCTGCCCAGCTGGCTGGCCTTTAATTAGGCTGCCCCGCAACCTTTTCCGTTTCCGCCGGACCGAAGCGAAAGATCAGCAGGCTGGTCGTCACCACCGCCGCCGCAACCACGAACACCGGGGCGACGACGAATCGCGACATCGTCGCACCGACCAGGGCGCCCGCACACATCGTGAAAACGACGCTGAAGCGCAGTTTTTCGCGGGCGCCCGTCCCACCGGCCAGACGGCTGTCCAGGCCGAGGCTGACGATCGTGGACGTCAAGACCGTGGTGGAAAGTTCTTGGATCCCGAACTGGCGCGCACTCGAGTGCTGCAGACCGAACGTCACCGCGAGCATGCCGATCATGATCAGTTTGGTGTAGTCGTGGTAGTGCAGCACACCCGTGCCGGCCAGAACCGACAAGGCGACCAACAACACGATCTCGGCCGCCAGCACCGTGCTGATCCAGGTTCGCGTCCGCTGACCGAAATGCCTTGCCAACCGGCCGCTGACGATCGTGGTGCAGACAAACGTGGGCAGGGCCACCACGACAGCCGTCAGGTCGATGTTGGTTCTCGGGGCCAGCCAGAAACCGAGGAAGATCACGTTGCCGGTCATGTTCGCCACGAAGACGTGACCGAGAACCAGGATGCTGATCGCGTCCGCCAGGCCGGTGGCGAAGGTCAGCAACAGCAGCGCCGCAACGGTCGAGCGCTCCGAAACCGGCGACGCAACGGTCATGCGCTGCAGCGTGTTCGGCGGCCGGCGTCCACGTGCGCTAGACGTGCGGCGTCAAGTCCAGCGAGGTGATGGTCGTCATCCTCGTCACCAGCCAGCGCCCGCTGGTGCGCTTCATGAACAGCCGGTAGGACAGGTACTTCAGCGCCGGGATGTTCTTGGTCAGCGGACTGGTGGACGTGGTGTTGGTGTAGACGATGACGACGGCATTCGGGTCGTCCAGCGATTCGACCGCCGCGCCGGTCACCTCGGTGGTGTTGGTCACCTTGGCCTGCTTGTTGGGGGCCACGATCGCGTCGACGAACTTGCGGTACTGGGCCTCGAAGTCACCGCTGAGGTAGGCCGCCGCGCGATCGGCGAGGCCGTCCATGTTCTCCGGGGTGTAGGTCCACAACGTGGTGATGGCGTTGGCCGCGGTGCGCGCCACCTTCATCTTCGTCGCGGCGGTGGCGCGATCGGTCAGGTATGGCTGCATCGCCGCACCGGCGAAGGCCGCGGAGCCGACGAACAGCACGGCGGCCACCGCGATCGCGACGCCGAGCCGCTTGCCGGCCAGGATCTTGCGCCGGGGGCGCTTTTCTTTGGCGCCCGTCGCGGCCGCCCCGTCCGCCCCGGCCTCCTCGCCCTCCGCCTCGCCCCGCGCGTCGGCGTCGGCCTCATCGGGGGCGGCCTCGGCGGATTCAGTTGCCGCATCGGCGCTTTCGTCGCGCTCCGCGACGGCTTCGGCGTCCTTGCCCTCGGATTCCTCCGTCTTGGCCGCGTCGGCGGTCAGATCACCTGCAGCAGGTTGCTGATCTTCCACTGATTTCCTTCCCGCGTAACGGTTGCCGTCCAGCGATTGGTGTTGTCGAATACCTGTTTTCCATCCGGCGACTTGGACGTCACGTCGGTTGCCACCATCACGGTGGCGCTGCCGTCGTCGTTCCACCGCTCCAGGCCCGCGCCGAGGACGCTGCCGGTCGCGGGCTCGGCTCGGGCCACTTGCAGCAGGATCTCGTTGGCCTTCTCCTGGTACTGCTTGGCGAAATCACCGGTGGCTTGGGCCAATACGCGCGTCACATAGTCGTTGGCGTGATAGGGGTCAATCGAGGTGAACTGCACCATGAACCCCGTCACGTAGGTGAGCACCTCGCGCTCCTTGGAGGCGGTGCGCACGCGCGACTGATTGGAGATCAGCATCAGGGTGCATGCCGCGATCGCCGCGACGATCAGCATTGCGGCAACCGCGGCGGCCACCGGCAACCCCCACGGTCGCGGCGGCGGGACCGGGCGCGCGACGAGCAATGATCCCTCGCCGGGCGCAAACCTGCGACGGGGACTCATTTTCCGTTCCCGGGCGGTTTCGGCTTGGTCAGCACGCTGAGGTCGTCGACGCGCCAGCGGTCGTCTCCGCCCTTGGCGAATTCCACCCGGACGGTTGCGCTGATATACCGCTCGTCGGGCGCCGCGCCTCTCCGGCCCTGCAGGAACAACAGCATGGTCGCCCGATCCGGCGTTGCCGACTGCACCGACCATTCCCTGGGCCAGTACTCGTTGATGACGGGATTGCCCTTCTGGACCACATCCTGCTGCACCTGCAGCTGGCCCCGGTACTTGTCGGTCGCCAGCGACCGCGCGCGAGCGAAGTCGTCGCGCAACGACTTCGGGTCATACGTCAGCATCTGCGCGACGATCTTCGGCCCCTGCGTCTCGATCTGCGCCCTGCTTTGGTCGCTCGCCCGATCGCGGGAGTACACCACCAGGTAGCTGACGGCGGCGCCGCCGAGGCACACCACGGTCGCGGTCAGGACCGCCACCGCGGTCCAGCGCCGTAAGTTGGGCAGCGCCTCGTCGGGTTCGACACGTCGCACTTCGGTGCCCAGCAGCATGTCGGCGAAGGTGCGGCGCCGCGAATCCCACAGCGGCCAAAGCCATCCCACCACCGACACGGTGTCGAGCAGGTGGGCCAAGTCCCGCAGCAGCAGCCCCCACGGCCCGATGGGTGTGCCGTCGCGGCGCACCACCGCGATGCGAAACAAGCCGCGCCCCAGGCTCCAGCCCGTGAGGGTCGGCAGCAGCAACCGGTTGACCAACATCAGCAGGATGGCGACGCCGCCGACCGAGACACATGCCCACCACCAAATCGGGTGCTGAGCCAACGTCCAGGCAACAAGTGCCATCGTCGTCGCGACGGCGATGCACGGCAGGACATCGACGGCGTCCGCGGCGAGCCGAAGAGGCCAGGGGGCCAAGGCATCCCGCGGTGACTCCGGTGCGGCCGCCGTGGTTCGAGCCTGAGCCTGAATCTCCTCGACCACCACCGTCACTTCGTCACCTGGTCGAGCTTGGAAATCCGGTACTGCCCTTCGGCGAATGCCATCTTCACCCGCAGGCGGTAGCCGGTTTCCTTTTGCGACTGATCGCTTGACACCTTGACGCGCATCGCGACGAGCACGTCGACCGAGCCGTCGTCGTTGTTGCGCTCCACCGCCGCCCGCACATCGGCCACCTGAACGTGGATGTTCGCGGCCTGATAGGCCTGAACGATCATGCTGGTGTACAGCAGCGCCTGGGAGCGGAAGGCGTCCGTGCCACACTCGATGATCTTTTGTTCACTCTGGGCCATCGCGTTGGTGTCGGGCGCCTGAGTCGCCGCCACACAATCCACCGCCGCCTTGAGCGCCGCGGCGTCGTTGCGCGCGATGACTTGGCTGTCGTGCTGGTAACGCAGCGCGAAGTAGCCACCCGCCCCGAGGCCGCCGGCCAGCAGCACGAGCGCGGCGGCAATGCCGGAGAGCCACCCGCGACCCAGGCGCGACGGGCGGCGTTGGACGTCCGCGCCTCCAGCGGCGGCCTCGGGTTCCTCGGGCGACTGCTCGGCCGTTTCGGCCGTCGTCTCCGGGCCCGCCTCGTCGGCTGCGTCCTCGGAGTCCTCCGGTCCTGGCGCCTCGTCGACCGCCGCCGGGCTGGTCGCATCGGCTTCGGATTCCGCCGACTCCTCGGCGGCCGTCACTTGCGGGGTGGTCTGCTCATCAGCAGCCGCCGGCTCCTGCTGAATCTTCGGACTTGATCTCGGGGAGGGCCTGCGCAGTCGACGAAACCTCGGCATAGGTGGGGGGTTCAGCCGGCCGGCGCCAGCATCTCCTTCCATCCGTCGTCTCCTGTTTTGGTCGAGTTTTCGACGGAGTATTTCACTCCATCAGGCCCCACCAGTACACCGCTCTGCGGACTGTAGATCGCAGCGGGGGGCCCGCTCGGAGTGTAGACACACGGGTTGGGCTGCTGGCCGTTGCATTGCACGGAGCCGCTTCCCGGCCGCGACAATGGATCGCTGGTCGGCGGCGGCGTCCCCGAGACCCGGTCGGAGGGCGCCGGGTTCAGGCCGGTGTCCACCGAGGGTGCCGGGATCACCATGCCCGGCCGCACCGACTGGTCACAGCGGGCGGAGGGCGCCGGGCAGGTCAGGATCTGGTTCGGGTCCCCGTACCAGGGGTTGGTGCCCGCCGGAACGTAAGGGTTGGGGTCACGGCACTCCCGCGGCGTCGCCGCCCGCTTGCCGGGGATATCGGTACACGGGATGTTGCGCGACCCGCGCACGCTGTTGGCCGGGTAGTCCATCGGAATCTTGCAGTAGGTGCCCGACGGCAGGGGCACCAAGTTGGTGTCCGCCGGGGACCGCCACTCCGGCGCCGGAATGAAGCCCGTCAGGCACGGCGGCGGCTGGTTGATCGACAACGCCAGGTCCAGTGCCGCCTGGTTCGGGAACGGCGCGGCCACCGTCTGCGCGATCGAGGCGCCCTGAGGCAGGAAGACAAACAGCTGCTCCACGCTGGTGTGGTAGCGCTTGAGCAGGTCGAACACGACCTCGAGGTTCGCCAGCGTCTGCGGCAGGGAGTCGCGGACGTCGTTGAACACCTCGTTGACCTGATCGGCGGTCGGCGCCGCCTGGCGCAGCACGCTTTTCAGATGCCCGTCCTCCTGCGCGGCCTGCGCGGACAGGTTGTTCAGGTTGCGGGCCCAGCGCTCGATCGCGGCATTGGAATTGACCTGGCTGTCCAGGACCGGCCCCGAGTTCTGGATGATGTCGTTGACGTTGGTGATGTTGGTCTTGAAGTCACCGACGATCGCCTGCGTGGAGTCGACCAGCCGCTGCAGAGCGGGGCCCAACCCGCCGACGGATTGCGCCGTCTCGTCGAGCAGTTGGCCGATCTTGTCCTTGGGCAACACGGCAAGCCCCCGATTGGCGGTGTCCAGCGCCGGACCGATCTCGGCCGGCACCGTGCCCTTGGTGATGGTCTGACCGTCTGCCAAGTCCTTGCCCGGGTGCCCGGTCGACACCAGGTCGAGATACTGCTCACCGACCGCCGACACCGAGTGCACGTTGGCGATCGCATCGACCGGGATCTTGTAGCGGCTGTCGATGCTCATCGTCGCCTTGGCGCCCGTCTCGGTGGGCTCGACGTCGGTGACCTTGCCGATGGTGATGCCGCGATAGGTCACGTTGGCCGTCGGATACAGGCCGCCCGACGCGGGCAGGTCGGCCTTGAGGGTGTACCGCCCGATGCCCACCAGGCTCGGGATCTCCAGGTAGTACACACCGAGCACCAGCAGCGAGATCACCGTCAGGATCCCGAAGGCGATCAGCTGGCGCCTGATGAATGGGGTCAGCATTGCCTATCCGCCCTTTCCACCAGCGGTCCGCCGGGAGCGTCGTTCGGATTCGGCGTGTAACGGACGTCCGGGATCATCGTCTCGGGGTCACGCCCGAACGACTGCTCGAGCGCCCGCAGCGCTCCCGACAATCCGGTGCCGGTGAGGAACGCGTTGTCGATCGAGCTGTAGGTCAGGTCCACCGTCAGCGATATGTTCTGGTAGTCGCCGCGCATCAGCTTCGGAATGGTGTCGATGTCGTAGGGCTGCGTGAGGATCAACTTCAGCGCCCCGATCAGATACGGCGAGGCACGGCCGAGCTCCTTCAGCGGGCATTGCAGCGACTGCAGGTCCTGGTGCAGGGGCCCGCGCGCTTCCGACAGGTACTGGTCGGCGGCCTGGCTGAGCCGTCCCACCGAGTCGACGGCGTTGATGAGCAGCTGCTTGGTGTCGGCGAAATGCTTGATCAGCGGCGGGACGTCGGTCAACACCCGATCCAGCACGTCGGCCCGGCCACCCACGTAGACCAGCAGCCGGTTGGTGGAGTCGATGGCGTGGGTGATGTCATCACGCTGCTGATTCAGCTGGTTGGTGAAGGTGTCCAGCTTGCCGAGGAAGGCCCGGATCTGGTTCCCCCGCCCGTTGAAGATGTTGAAGACCTCGTTCTGGAGCACCTCCAGGTTCGGGATGCCGCCGCCGCGCAGGATCAGCGACAGGCTGGCCAGTGTCTGCTCGGTGGTGGGAAACGCGGACGAGTTCTTCAGCGGGATGGTGTCGCCGTCCTTGAGCGGCTCACGCGAGGGGTTGGGTGGGGAAGCCAGCTCAACATGCTGAGAACCCAGCAGCGACGTCTGGCCGACCTTGGCGGTAGCGTTCTTCGGGAGCTTGACGTTCTTGTCGATGCCCAGCGTCAGCGTGGCGATCCAGTTCTTCAGGTTGATGGCCTTGATCGAGCCGACGAAGACGTCGGCGACCATCACCTTGCTGTTGCCGTTGATGGCGAGGGTGTCCGGCATCTGCACGTAGATGGTGTAGGACCCCCCGCCGCTGCCCGGGCCACCCGGGATCTCCACGTTGGAGATCCCGCGCCAACCGCACGAGCTCAGCACCAGCGCGGCCACCAGGAACACCAGCGCCTGCCAGGCCCGGTGGCGGGCCGGCGGGATCAGCCTTCGCAGCGCACTCACTCCTGGTCGGTTCGTCTTACTCCTCACTGGCCACCCCCGAAGTCAGCGGGCGCCGCCGGACCGCCGGCGTTGGGCGCCGGCGCGGCCACCGGCGCGGGCGTCGGAGCGACCGGGCCCGGGGCCACCTCCGGCCCCGGCGGGGGCGGCGGTATCGGCACCTGCGGGGGGCGCTGTCCGATGACGGGAGCGATCGGGTTCTCGTCGTAGGCGTTCGGATATCCCGGCGGGGTCTGCAGGTTCGATTGCACCGGCTCGATGTTGGGGCCGCCCATCAGCTCGGCCAGCGACTCGGGGGTCATCAGGCCCGCGGTGATCGGCCCGACCTGCTGCCCCTGCATGCCCGGGGCGACGATCCAGCCGTGCTGGGTGTTGCGGTGCGACGTGGGCGTATCCGGTGACCAGATCCCTGGGACCGTCGTGTCCTTGTACCCGTTGGGCGGGTGCAGCCTCGGCTCGGAGTAGGCGACGTCCTTGGGCAGCGTCTCCGCCGTGGAAAACAGGTTCAAGCCGAACGGCAGGTAGTTGAACTTGATCGCATCGAGGATCGGCGAGAGATATTGCGCGCACAGCTCGGCGGACTCCTGGTATCCCAGCCGGCTGCCGGCCTGAATAGAGCTGCAGATGAACTGCATCGGGTTGGCGAAGTTGGTGATCGCCGGGACGGCCACCACCGAGCCGTGCGACGGGTGATAGATCTGGTTGATGTTCGCCGCGGCCGTCGGCAAGACGTGCAGCGCGGTCTCCAGCCCGTTCAGCGGATCCGGCTGAAGCAGCGCGTTCGTCGCGGTCGCCAGGTTGTTGATGTCGTGGGTCAGCACCTCGCGGTTCTTGTCCAGCCAGGGCCGCACGGTGGAAAGCAGGCTGTCGAACTGCACTATCGCATCGGCCAGGGCGCCATCGGAGCTGGCGAGCCGGCCGGTGAAATCCGCCAGGTTCTGGTTCAGCGCGACGAACTGCTGATCGTCCTGGTGCAGCGCGTTGACGAACAGCGCCAGGCTGCGCACCACCGCGAAGAAGTCGCCGCGACCCTCGTTCAACGCGGTCAACGCCTGCGACAGGCTGTTCAGCGTGTTGTTGATCTGTTTGCCCTTGCCGGCCAGCCCGTTCGCGTACGACTCGATGACCTCGCCGAACGGACCCTTCGGCTGTTCCGGCGTGGGACCGAGTTTGGAGATGATGTTGGTGACGCTGTTGCGCAGCTCGTCCCACTCCACCGGCACCTGGGTGCGGTCCTCGGGGATCACCGCGTTATCGGCGAGCACCGGGCCGCCCTTGTAGGGCGGCTCCAACTGGATGGCGCGCGAGGCCACCAGCGTGGGGTTGAGGATCACCGCCGACGCGCTGGCGGGCACCTTGTATTTGTTCTCGTAGTGGAAGGTGACCTTCATCTTGTCGCCGGCCGGCTCGATCTTGTCGATCGCACCCACCCGCAGCCCCATGATCTGGACCTTGTCGCCCGGGTAGAGCGCGTTCGCCACCGGGAAGTAGGCAACGACGGTGTTGTTCGTCAGCTTCTGGAGAATCCGCCACCCGGCGTATCCGAGAACCAGGGCCAGCACGATCACCAGCGACCCGATGATCACCGATGTCCGGGACATCTTCGGCAGCCGGATGTTGCGAACATCAAAGATGGTGCTCAATTCTGGCTGCCTCCCGTGATGCCGCTACCACCCGATCCGCCGGGGTTGATGAACGGCGCCGGCAGCTGGATCCCCGGCCCGGGCGGCGCCGCCGGACCCGGCGGCAGCGCCGGCGCGAACGTCGACGGCGG
>NZ_JAOPWB010000095.1 GCF_025965855.1 Mycobacterium sp.
TTGGTCGCGGGTTCGAGCCCCGCCCGCCCCACCTCAGAGATGTATTATCTCGGCTGATGCTTGACATTTCGTCTTCGGGTCATGCCTTACCGTGTTTCGGCTGATGCTTGACAGTTCCTTCGGCTGATCCTTGACACTCCCTGGATGAGGAAGTTCAGCGAGGCTGAGCAGAGGTATCAGGCCGGGTTAGCGGTGATCAGCGACGGTTTGTCTCGTCGTTGTGTATCCGACGAGTCCCTAGGCGCGGATGCCACGGTCGGGCGCCCGGCGTAGCGGTCCCGGAACGGCTCGCTCGCGGCGGGGCCGGCGGTGAAGACGAAGTCCGGTCCGTCTACGCGTCGCCCCGTGACGCCGTCGACCAGAATGGGCTCCGCTTCGACTCCGGTTTCGCTGTCGACGAGCACCATGCTGCGCTGGCTCGGGTCCAGCCGTCCGTTGCCCCACGCGGCGAGTGCGACGATCACCGGCCGCAGGGAACGGCCGAGTTCGGTCAGCATGTACTCGTGGCGGACTGGCTTCGTTTGGTACTTGCGCCGTTCGAGCAAGCCTACGTCGACCAGACGCTTGAGTCGGCTAGTCAGCAGGCTCGATGAAATGCCCAGGTTGTCCTGGAACTGGTCGAAGCGCGTGTAGCCGTCGAAGGCGTCATGAAGGATGAGCAGCGTCCACCATTCGCCGACCAGGCCGAGGGTGGCCGACAGCGGGCACTCCCGATCCTCGAGTCGGATCCTCTCAGCCATGCCGTGCCGTCCTCCCATTGACTGCTACTTTTGAAGCTGCTAACTTCTGATTTAGAAGTTAGCAGCTTCTATTCTAGCAGTAAGTGCGAGGAGGCTCCCATGGACACAGGCTTGGATGACTCGGCGGCATCAGGATTGTTGCCGCCGGTCGCGTCGAAATATCTGGCCGCGTCCGACCGCGGCGACATCGACGCAATCGTCGCGTGTTTCACACATGATGCCGTCGTGCTCGATGAAGACAGGCACTGGCATGGCGCGGACGCGATTCGGCAGTGGCGCGAAAATGCCGCCACCGCTTTCGAGTACACCGTCGCGATCATCGGATCGGAAGCGCTGGGCGAAGTTGGCGGTGAGCAACGCCATGAGGTGTACACCCATCTGGAGGGCAACTTTCCCGGTGGCCAGGTGGATTTGACCAATCGCTTCACCCTGCGTGGCGACCTAATCGTGGGCCTGGAGATCGTGCCGACTGCGTTGACGTCATGAGCGCGGACTGGGGTTCGCGGCTGGGCCGGATCGGGGCTTGGTTTCATCCCGGGTATGGCGACGAGGCGCGCACGGAGTTCGCGGTCGAAGCCGAAACGCTGGGCTACCCGGTCGCGTGGTTGGGGTTCGGGCCGGCGTCGGTGGCGAATCTGGCTGTGGTCGAGCAAATCCTGCAGGCCACCTCCACCATCGTGGTGGCCACAGCGATCGTGAATATGTGGACCAACGACGCCGAAGAGGTCGCGGCGTCGTACCGGCGAATCACGTCAAGGTGTGGCGACCGGGTGCTGCTCGGTGTGGGTGTCGGCCACCCCGAGGCCAACTCGGAGTACCGCCGGCCGTATGCCACCATGGTCGATTACCTCGACCGGCTTGATGCTGGCGGAGTGCCGCCCGATCGGCGGATCCTTGCCGCACTCGGCCCCCGAGCGCTTCGGTTGGCCGCCGCCCGAACGCTGGGAAGCCACCCCTATCTCGTGGTTCCCGATCACACGCGCGAGGCCCGGCAGATCCTCGGGCCCTACGTCGTGATCGCACCTGAGCAGACAGTTGTGGTGGAACCTGACCCCGACACGGCGCGCACCATCGGTCGCGCATTCGTGTCCAACCCCTATTTGGATCTTGTCAACTACACCAACAATTTTCGGCGCTACGGGTACACCGATGCCGACCTCGAGGGCGGCGGCAGCGACCGCCTCATCGACGCTCTGGTGCTGCACGGCTCTGCAGACAGCGTCGCTGCGAGCCTGCGCGCCCAGTTCGAGGCGGGCGCGGACCACATCGGGATTCAGGTGCTCACAGCCAACGGCGAGGACCCCATGCCAGATTACCGGCAGCTGGCCCGAGTGCTCCTTTGAGCGTGCCCCTGACCGCGACACGGCGCATGCGCAACACGGCGCGGGGGGCCGATCGGCCTATCGACGACCAATTCGTTTCAGATTCTTGTTTGCCGGTCGTGATGCCTGGCTAGTGTTGACGGATGGCACGGCAAAATTCTCTGGGCACCGCGGCACTGGCCACCGTTGCGGGGGCCCGCATCTGCGTGGGCGTTGCAATGATCGTGGTGCCGGGCCGATTCTTTAAGCAGGCCTCGGGTACCGAAACGCTACTCATGCGCACCATCGGGATCCGCGATGTGGTCATCGGGACGGGCGCTTGCGCCGCCTTGGGCGCCGGTGGGGGCGGGGAGTTTCGACGCTGGGCGTCGATGGGTCTGCTCAGTGACAGCGCCGACGTGATCGCAGGACTCACCAGCGGCAGGTCGCTTCCCGACACAAGAAGCGCGTTGATCGCCATGCTTTCCCCCGTGCCGTTCGTCGCCGCCGGAATCTTCGGGCTCGCCCGAGGCGCCAAGGAATTTTGAGGTCGCGGTAGAACGGGCGAGTCGCCCTGGGCCGGCCTCGTGATCGAGATCTACGCCGGGTCACTGGATCTGCTGCGGACGCTGCCCTTTTCAGGTCCCGAAGTACTCGTGGATCTGGCGGATTGCCATAGATCCTTCGCCGACCGCGGACGCCACCCGCTTGACCGAGCCGCTACGCACGTCGCCCGCTGCGAACACACCGGGTCGGCTGGTCTCGAGAATCATCGGCTGACGTTGCGTTCGCCCGTGATTGACGTCGTTATCCGAATAGAGCGCGGCCGGGCCGGTCAGCACGTAGCCGTGGTCGTCGAGCTCGATAGCGCCGGCGAGCCATGAGGTGTTGGGATCGGCGCCGATGAAAACGAACAGGGCGCGGGTCTCGATCCAATGACGCTCGCCAGTCCGTTTGTCCTCGGTCACCACGGCCGTGAGTGCACCGTCTCCGTGCACCTCCCGGATCTCGGTACACGACCGCACGGTCACGCGGGGGTGCTGGAGGATCTGGTCGACGAGATATCGGGACATGCTCGTGTTCAGGTCGTCGCCGCGGATCACCACATACACCCGGGAAACCCGCGCGGCGAGGAAGATCGCCGCCTGGCCCGCGGAGTTACCACCCCCCACAATGACGACGGGCCCCGTGCCGCACATCAACGCCTCTTGGAAGGTGGCGGCGTAGTACACGCCGTTGCCCTCGAACGATTCGATTGCCGGGACGGCGAGCCTGCGATACCGCGCTCCCGTGGCAAGCACGACGGCACGGGCGACCACCGACGCTTGATCGGCGAGTCGGAGCAGATGGTGTCCGCTGTCGGATTCCAGTCCGATGGCCTCCGCGGAGACGATGATCCGCGCGCCGAACTTCCCGGCCTGCAGACCGGCTCGTTCTGCTAAGTCGGCACCCGAGATCCCGCCCG
>NZ_JAOPWB010000102.1 GCF_025965855.1 Mycobacterium sp.
GTGGTCGCGGAGGTGTTCGCGGAATTCCCGCCGGGCCTGGCGCCTGGCGTCGTGCAGGGCGCGGCGGTCTACCGGGCCGGGGCCGAAGCCGAATCCGAGGCCGGGCCGGCCGGTGAAGGGTCCCTCGGGGGGAGTGAATGGGTTGCTCATGGTTGGTAGTCCTCTCGATGGCTTGGGGTAGCGCGCCGATCACGCGGTACGGTATATCACGATATATCGTAAACTAACGTGATGCAACGAGATATTCCGATAGACGGAGCCCGCGGCGGGCAGTGCCACGCTGACCTGCGGAAAGCGAATTTGGGCCTGGGTCGGCCGCGCGGTTTGCATCCCCCGGGCGACGGGTAGGAACTGAGGGATGGACGCTAACAACAACCTGACGGTCGGCAGCGGGACCCAGAGCGTGGCCGAGCCCACGTGGGGGAAGGGCACCCGGGGCCGGAGCGTGAGGCCGTGGGTCAACTGGGGGTTGGCGCTGGCGACGGTGCCCGCAGCGGCCATCGTGATGCTCTTCGCGCTCGGTGCGGTGATGAGCACCGATGGATGCAGCGACCGCAGCTGCCCCAACCTGGGCCGCGGCGGCATCGATTTCGGCGTCGCGTTCTATGGCGCACCGGTGGTGGCGTTTGTCGTCCTTGTCATCTCGTTCTTCACCGCAAAACGCCGCGGCGGCATCGCGGTTCCGCTGGTCGGTTGGGCGCTGCTGATCGCCGACGTCGCGCTCATGGCGGTGGCCGTCTCCAGTTAGCCCGGCGGCGAGAAACCGCCGGAATCCGCCTCCGGCCCCGGGGCCGGCTGCTGTCGGGGCTGTTGCGGCCAGGGCGCGGCCGGTGGGCCCGGCGGTGGCCGGGGTCCCGTGGCAGGCAATTGAGGGCGCATTCGCGCCAGTTCGCGGCGGTGCCGCTCGGCGAGCACGGCGGCGAGCACCAGCTCCGGCGGGGCGCCGGGCGGCGGCGGCGGGGCGATGCGTGACACGACGTCGGCGCCGATCCGGTACGCCATCTGTAGGCGCATCTGGTGGTCGAGTTGCGATGCGCGGGACAGGAATTGGCGCGCCACCTCGGCCTGCCCCGCGCCCAGTCCCGACAGCTGCAGCGAGGACGCCCACCACGCCAGCGACGGTGGCATCATCGGCGGCGGGCTCATTCGAGGCCCGCGTTCGCTGACGACGACCGTGCCGGCGAAGACGTCGCCGATGCGCTTGGCCTTCGGTGAGATCATGCTGCAGATGACCGCGGGACTCCCCGCGAGCATCCAAATCTCCACCACCGACGCCAGCGCGCGAAACATGGCCTGCCGGAAGCGTTCTGGGCCGCCGTCCTCGGACACCACTCGCAGGCCCATCGCGATCTTGCCCACCGACCTTCCCCGCGTGGCGGTTTCGAATGCCAACGGGTAGCCGACGATCACCAGCACCGTGAAGATGAGCAGGATGGCGGCGCTCAGCGCCGTGTCGAACTGAGTCAGGGTGGCCGCCCACAACATCAGGCCGAGCACGTAGCAGACGAAGATCACCGTGATGTCGATCAGCGCGCCGACCGCCCGCACCGGCAACTGGGCGATCTGCACGTCGAGCACCACGGCGTCCCCGGTCACGACCTCCGACATAACACCGAACGGTACAGGGTGCCAAGGTGCCACCGACCGCGCTCGGCGGCGCCGAAGATGCGATTAGGCTGCGCAGAGTGGACGTCGACGCATTCGTGCTGACCCATCGCGGGACGTGGGACCGGCTCGACCAGTTGGTCAGCAGACGCCGGTCCCTGACCGGCGCGGAGGTCGACGAACTCGTCGAGCTCTACCAGCGGGTCTCCACCCACCTGTCGATGCTGCGCTCGGCGTCCTCGGATTCGCTGCTGATCGGTCGGCTGTCGAGTCTGGTCGCGCGGGCCCGCTCCGTGGTGACCGGTGCGCACGCGCCGCTGAGCAGTACGTTCGTCCGGTTCTGGACGGTGTCGTTCCCGGTGGTTGCGTACCGCACCTGGCGGTGGTGGTTGGGCACGGCGGTGGCGTTTTTCGCCGTCGTGGTGATCATCGCGATGTGGGTGGCCGGCAATCCGGAGGTGCAGTCCGCCATCGGAACACCAAGTGACATCGACGAATTGGTCAACCACGATGTCGCGTCCTACTACAGCGAACACCCCGCCGCCGCGTTCGCCTTCCAGGTCTGGATCAACAACTCCTGGGTTTCCGCGCAGTGCATCGCGATGTCGGTCGTGTTGGGACTGCCGATCCCGATCATCCTGTTCAACAACGCCGCCAACCTCGGGCTGATCGCGGGGCTGATGTTTCAGGCCGGCAAGGGCGGCATCCTGCTGGGCCTGCTGGCCCCCCATGGGCTACTGGAGCTGACGGCGGTATTCCTCGCGGGCGCAACGGGGATGCGACTGGGCTGGTCGGTGATTTCGCCCGGGAATCGCCCCCGTGGGCAGGTGCTCGCCGAACAGGGCCGTGGCGTCGTCTCGGTTGCCGTCGGGCTGGTGGGTGTCTTGCTCGTCTCGGGGCTCATCGAAGCGCTGGTGACGCCGTCACCGTTGCCGACGATCGTCCGGGTGGGCATCGGAGTCATCGCCGAGGCCGCGTTCCTGTCGTACATCGTCTATTTCGGCAGGCGCGCGGTGAACGCGGGTGAGACCGGCGACGCCGAAGACGCGCCCGACGTGCTGCCGACTCAGTGAGCCGCGAAAGTGCAACTAGCGACGTGTTTTCCGAGTAGGACCGTCGGTAGTTGCACTTTCGCGGAATGAAACTAAAGCCGCCCGGTGGCTTTCATCGCCAGATAGCGGTCGGCAAGGGCGGGCGCGATATCGGTCGGTGGGGCGTCGACGACCTCCACCCCGCCGCGGCGCAGCCGCGTCGCGATCGCGCCCCGATCGTTGCGGGACCATTCCGCGGCCGCCGCGTCATAGACGGCGGCCGCATCCGAGCGCCCGGCGGCCATCTGGTCGACGCGCGGGTCGCCGACGGCGGCGATCATCACATGGTGCTTGGCCGATAGCTGCGGCAGCACCGGCAGCAGGCCCTCGTCCAAGGCGGTTGCGTTCAGGTCGGTCAGCAGCACCACCAGCGACCGCCGCCGGGTGCGCCTTAGGATGGCGGCAACCATTGCACGCCAATCGGATTCGATCAGCGCCGGCTGCAGCGGAGCCATCGCCTCGACCAGCTGTGCGAGTAGCTCGGTGCGCGACGCGCCGAACACACCGGCGCGGCCCACCCGGTCGTGGGCGAGAAAGTCGACGTGGTCGCCGGCCCGCGACGCGAGCGCGGCCAGCAGCAGGGCGGCGTCCATCGACCAGTCCAGCCGCGGCCACCCCGCGGGATCGGAGGCCGTCGGGTCGACACCGACGCGACCCGCCGCGGTGCGACCGGTGTCGAGCACGATCACCACCCGCCGGTCGCGTTCGGGCCGCCAGGTGCGGACCACGACGTCGGCGCGTCGCGCGGACGCGCGCCAGTCGATCGAGCGCACGTCGTCGCCGACGACATACTCACGCAGCGAATCGAATTCGGTTCCCTGCCCGCGTATCAGCGTCGGCAAGAGGCCGTCGATCTCCCGCAGCTTGGCGAGCCGCGACGGCAGGTGCTTGCGCGACAAAAACGGCGGCAGCACCCGGACGAGACCCGGCACCGACTGCGAACCCTGCCGTCCGGCCAACCCCAGCGGCCCGATCGATCGCGCCGTGACCGCGGCAGCGCGCTGATCGCCGCGGCGAACCGGTCGCAGCCGGGTCTCGAGCGGCTGACCCTGCCCGGCCGCGATGTTGACGGCGTGAATGCGCGGCTCGGCACACGCGCTGGGCGGCCAGGCGTCGCGGATCTGCCCGCGGAACCGGCGGCGGCCGTCGTTGTGGACCTGCAGGCCAATCTTCACCTGCTGCGCGAGCCGGGTCGAGCAGTCCGGTGAACGGGTGTAGCGCAACCGGCGGGTGCTGGCGGCCAGCGCGGCGTCGACGACCACCAGTGCGGACACCAGCGCAAGAAGCGCCACGAAAGCCGTTGCCGGCCAAGGCGCTACCGCGATGGGCAGAACGCAGATCAGCGCCAGCAGCCCGGTCCGTCCGGTCAGGATCACTAGCGGGGCACCGGTACCGACGCCAGGATTCCGTCGAGCACACCGTCGGGCGTCGCCCCTTCGAGCTCCGCCTCGGGGCGCAGCATCACCCGGTGCCGCAATGTGGGGCGGGCCATGGCCTTCACGTCATCGGGGGTGACGTAGTTGCGGCCGGACAGCCACGCCCAGGACCGCGCGGTGCCCAACAGCGCCGTTGCCCCGCGCGGCGAGACGCCCAGCTGCAGCGAGGGGGAAGAGCGGGTGGCCCCGACGATGTCGACGATGTAGCCCAGCACCTCGTCGGCGACCAGGACTTGTTGCACCGCCAGCCGCCCGGCCGCAAGCTCGTCCGGCCCGGCCACCGCGTTGATCGCCGACAGGTCACGGGGATCGAAGCCCTGCGCGTGCCGGTGAAGGATGGCGATCTCGGCGTCGCGCGACGGCAACGTCACGTTCAGCTTGAGCAAAAAGCGATCCAGCTGGGCTTCGGGCAGCTGGTAGGTGCCCTCGTATTCGATCGGGTTCTGCGTCGCGGCGACGATGAACGGGTCGGGCAGCGGCTTCGCTTCGCCCTCCACGCTGACCTGACGCTCTTCCATCGCCTCGAGCAGCGCGGCCTGGGTTTTGGGCGGGGTGCGGTTGATCTCGTCGGCAAGCAGCAGGTTGGTGAACACCGGACCCGGCCGGAACGTGAACGCCGCGGTGCGCGCGTCGTACACCAGTGAACCCGTGACGTCGCCCGGCATCAAGTCGGGGGTGAACTGCACCCGCTTGAACTGCAGCTGCAGTGCGGCCGACATCGCCCGCACCAGCAGCGTCTTCGCCACTCCCGGAACACCTTCCAGCAGCACGTGGCCGCGGCACAAAAGCGCGATCACCAGGCCGCTGACCACCCCCTCCTGCCCGACGACGGCCTTGCCGAGCTCGGCTCGCAACGCCAGCAGCGCCTCGCGCGCCGATTCAGCGGTGGGGGTCTGGCCGGGAGATGGTTGCGTCACGTTCGTGTGACCTGCCTTTCGATGTCGTCGAGCGCACGGGCAAGTTGTAGCAGGTCGTGGTCGGTGGCCGGCGGCGGCCCGAACAGGTGGTAGGAAACGAATCCCGGGTCGGCGCCGCTGCGTTGGGCCACGGTCGTCACCACCGCGGGCGCCGGCGCGCCCGGGCCGAGGCCCAGCCGGGGCAGCAGCCGCTGCACGGTGGCGGT
>NZ_JAOPWB010000109.1 GCF_025965855.1 Mycobacterium sp.
CGTTGGTGGCGGCGGCGGTGGACCGGGCGGCGGCGGCGGTTGCGTCGGCAACGTCTGCGGCGGCTACTAAAACACTGCTACGACGAAAGACTTGCCCCCAAGCCGGTGGGGCCATGTGAATCTGGCCCCGCCGGCCGAACAGTGTCTGGGGTCCTCCCTTTTGACCTAACCGGGGGCGCCTTGCGTTATGGTTCGGGCAACGCGACCGCAAGGGGAACCCAATGGCCAAGCTGAGGTTTGGATATTTCATCGCCCCGTTCCACCGGGCAGGCACGAATCCGACGCTAGCCCTGCAGCGCGATCTCGAGTTCGTCGAACACCTCGACGCGCTCGGCTTCGACGAAGCCTGGATCGGGGAGCATCACTCGGCCGGCAGCGAGATCATCAGCTCTCCGGAAGTCTTCATCGCCGCGGCCGCCGAACGCGCCAAGCGGATTCGCTTTGGCACCGGGGTCATTTCGCTCTCGTATCACAACCCGCTTTGGGTCGCCGACCGGTTGATGCTCCTGGATCACCTCACGCATGGTCGCGTGATCGGCGGCGTGGGACCGGGCTCGTTACCGACGGATTCGGCGATGATCGGACTGAACCCCACCGACACGCGCGAGCTTCTCGAAACCAACCTCGACATCGTCGTTCGCTTGCTGGCGGGCGAGACGGTGAGCGCAAAAACCGCCACGCACCAGCTTTTTGACGCCAAGTTGCAGCTGGCCCCGTATTCGGATGGTGGGATCCCGCTGGCGGTCGCCGCGGTCGCCTCGCCGACCGGGGCGCGGCTGGCCGGCAAGCACGGCATCGGCCTGCTCTCCATCGGTGCGACGCTGATCGTCGAGGGCTTCGACGCCCTTTCCTATCACTGGGGCATCGTCGAGGAGCGCGCCGCGGCCTTCGGCACGCGGGTCGACCGCTCCAACTGGAGCCTGGTCGGGCCGATGCACATCGCCGGGACCGACGAACAGGCCCGCGCCGACGTGAAATTCGGGATCGAGTCGTGGTTCAACTACTTCCAGAAGGTGGCCGCCTTCCCCCAGATGACCATGCCGGGCGAACAACTCGACGAGATGATCGACGTCATTAACGACAACGGGGCAGGGGTCATCGGCACTCCGGAACGGGCGCGGGCGCAGGTGCAGCGGCTGTGGGACCAGTCCGGCGGATTCGGCTGCTTCCTGCAGATGGGCCACGAGTGGGCCGATCCCGCCGCCACCAAGCGCTCCGCCGAACTGTTCGCCGCCGAAGTGATGCCGCACTTCCAGGGTCAGGCGCAGCCCACGCTGGACGCCGCCGCGCGCGCCGGGCAGGTGCGGGAGGGCCTCGCGCAGTCTCAGCTGCAGGCCGTCGAGCACATGGCCAAGAAGTATGAAAGCGAGAAACGACCTACTAATACGGTCTGACCTAGAGTTTTACCGAGCGGCCGGCGTGAATATCCTTACCTAGCGCCAAGCCGCAGCTAACGGGCGGCGACGCTTTCTATCCATTGCTCGCGCTCGGCCGCTGGCCAGAATTTTCACGCTGGACGGGTGCGGCAGGCGCAGCGCCGCCAGGCCGTCGGCGGGCAGCACTGGCGGCGGGCTGGACCGCCGCCGCTCGACGACCGCCGCGTGCCGGTACTCGTCGGCCATCGCAGTGTGGGCGTCGCCGCCCAACGCGACGATCAGCCGGGGCCGCACAAGGGCGAGCTCGCGGCGCAAATACTCTGCGCGGTTAGCACCCTAACCGTGGTCGAGCTCGACGAGCGGATCGATTGGCCCTAAGGGTTTTCCGTGGTCTCTGGGTTGGGGGTTACCGGATTTGTTACACCAGGAAGTTGCTGGCCGGGCCAGGGCGGCAGTCCGGTATTCGGTTTAGACGTCGGCGCAACTTCTAGCGGAAGACATTTTTTCGGGGTGAGCGCATTTCTCCATGCGCCGGGCGGGTTCGGCGCGGCCGACAGCGAGCCGTCGGGGCAGCGGAACGAACACGAACCCTCCAGCGCCCCCAGCGGGGCGATGACCGAGGCGTTGAACATGAAGATGTTGATGCCGCCGATACCCTGCACGGCACCGCCGCCGTACTCGCAGTGCCAGCGACTGCCGTTCTCCTCAACTGGGAAGTCGCACCAATAGTGATAGGCCCCCATCTCCATGCCCGATCCCCCCACCCCCGGATAGTCGCATAACCCGGGGCCGGGTACGTTTCCGCCTATATCCGCCTGAGCCACGGGAACACTCAGACCTAGCCATGCAGTGGCCACTATGCCGAAAAGAGCGAATCGTTTCATTCATTCACCTCTTCAAGCGACCGAAACTCAGCGCCGCATCATAGGCGATTACACGGTCAGGCAAACCAACCACGACGCCCTTTAGTAATTCGCCTCCCGGTGCTCACTTAAACCTCCGCGCATTGCCTTTATTTGTCCAGGGGGAGAGCGACCGTGTTTGCTGTAGGCATCGGGGTTAGCAGTCGCCTTATGCCAGGTAGGCCGATAACCAGGGAGTATCAGGACGAGATTGGCTCGAAGTAGCGGCTAGTTCGCGCAGCATCGCGATCTCATATGCGAGCGATAGCCCCTTCTCAGCTTGCGGCTAGCCCCAGGGCGCAAACATGAAGGATGACCACCACCGCCCCTGATCGGCGTCGGCGATTGCGCGCGATGCAACTGATTTTCGCCGGGGCCGCGACCCTGGCAATGATCGCACTGTTCGACGCCGCGCGCCCCGACGCGACCCCAACCGCGCTCGGGGCGGGATCGGTGCGCGCGACCGACGTGGCCCTAGCGGCTCCCGCCAGCGGCCCGTTTGGCGGCTTCGCCGCCGATAACGACGACGACCAAGCCCAACAGCAGGAGCAGCAGGCCCTGCAGCAGATGCAACAGTCCGAACAGCAGGCCGAACAACAAAACGAACAGGCCCAGCTGCAGGCTCAGCAAGCTGAGCAACAGGGTCAATGGGTCGAGGACCACCCCGGCCCGTAGTCTTGTATCGTAGCGTGACGGCCGCAGGATGCGGCCGTCACGTGTCCCGTAACGCTTTGCGCCCCAACGAGAAACGCTATCGCCCGCCGTTTTACTCGCGCTCGGCCGCCTTCACCAGCCGACCCGCGAAGAACCGGACCGCCCCGCCCAGCGCCGCCCGCATCACCGGGCCCGTCCCAGGGGCTCCCTCGACGAACGCGCCGGTCCAGCGGATGTCGGTACCGCCCGCCGGATTCGGGGTGAAGACCACCTCCCCGGAGTAATCCTTGGCGGGGCTCGGCGGCCCGACCAGCTTGTAGGCGTGGCGGCGATCCTGCTCGTACGCGACGGTTTCCTCCTGGACGAGCAAGGGCCACAGGCCCACCCTGCGGACGGCCCCGACGCCGCCCGGTGCCGGATCCCCCTGGCGCGCCCAACTCGACTGAAGAACGATCGGCTTGGCCCACTTCGACCAGTTGGCGCCGTCGGCCACGAGCCGGAACAACGTCGCCGCGGGCGCGCTGGTGGTCCGGTTGATTTCGAACGAGAACTTACGACCCGACATCCCGACTCCCTGGTGAAGATCGCTGAGTGACCCGGATGGCACTGCCGCGTACCCTACCTGTACCGCCTCAAAGCCCCATTTGCCTGCGCGGCCCCGCCCCGAGCGCAATCATCACGGTATGACGAAACCGTCCGTTCTCACCGCCGGCCTTGGCCTGCCCTGCCGCGTGCACGGCGCCGGCGCTTCGCGCGGCTGTCGCCGGCGACGTGTCGTGAAACCCGTTGTGAACAAACATGTTCCGTAAGCGACTATCGCTTGTCGCGGTCATGCTGTTGCTCGGCGCCTGCGGCGGGGGCCATAGCCCCGCGCCCACCACCACCTCAACCGATCACGCCGATGCCGTTGCGCGAAGCCAGAACGTGCTGGACGACGCGATCAAGGCCGGTGCGCCGGGATGCTCGGCCGCGGTAGGCGTCAAGGGAAAGGTGGCCTGGACGGGCGTTCGCGGTGTCGCCGACATGTCGAGCGGCAAGGCGATCACCACGCAAACGGTGTTCGACATCGCCTCGGTGTCCAAGCAGTTCACCGCGACCGGAGTCCTCTTGCTCGTAGCTGCGGGGAAGCTGACCCTCAGCGACCCCTTGTCCCGCTACATCCCCGAGCTGCCGACGTGGGCGACCACGGTCACCGTCGGGCAGCTGATGCACCAGACAAGCGGAATCCCCGAGTACGTCGGTCTGCTCGAGGCGCAGGGTTATCAGCTCGGCGACCGCACCACCGAGGACGAAGCCGTGCAGGCTTTGGTCGGAGTGCCGAAGCTGGAATTTCAACCCGGTTCCCAATTCGAGTACTCCAACTCCAACTACCTGCTGCTCGGCGAGATCGTCGGCCGGGTCGCGCGGGAACCGCTGCCGCAGTTCCTCGCCGAACAGATCTTCCGTCCGCTCGGCCTGGCCATGGTTCTGGACCCCACCGGTCCGATTCCCGACAAAGCCGTCTCGTACGAGAAGAGCAGCGACGGATACCGGGCGACCGAATCGGCTTGGGAGCAGGTCGGCGACGGCGGCATCCAGACCACGCCAAGCCAATTGGTCGGATGGGCCGACAATTACCGAACCGGCCGCGTGGGCGGTTCCGGGTTGCTCGATGCGCAACTGGCCGGCGCGGTGCCGACCGAACCGGGCGGCGCCGATCGTTACGGTGCCGGAATCTATTTGATGGCCAACGGCACGCTCGACCACGATGGCGCCTGGGGCGGGTTCGTCACGGCATTCCGCGTGAGCAAGGACCGGAACACGTCCCTGGCCATCAGCTGCAATACCGACAAGCAGGACCCGGAAACACTCGCTGACTCGCTGGCAAAACTGTGGATGTAGCTGATGCGATCGTTCTCAGGTATTGCATCCAGTTCTGGCCGTGAAACCGATGACGGTGCGCCCATATTCGATTTCGATGCCGGTGTGGGCCGTATGCGCGGGTAGGGAAGCGAGTAGGCGACCCAGGCCGGCTTCGGAGATACGGAACAATTCGCCTTGGATGGGCGCGCCTTGTCGCGCCGCGTTGATGTGGCCGGTGTAGCGGGCGCCGAGTTGTTCGAGCTGCCGGTGCATGGGCTGCCGGAGAACGTGCGCACCGAATAGCGCTACATCGCAGCCTATTTCGATCAGAAGTGTGGATGTCGTCCCGTGCAATCGTGCGGCGATGTCCACGGCGATTTGGTCGCCAAATGCCGGTACGACGACCATCACCCCGAATGGACCACCGGTGGTCGTCGGCGCGCCGGGCACGGCGACGGCCGCCATGTCGAGCAGATTGCAGAAATTGGTGTAAGTGCCCATGCGACGGTTGATCGCGTAGGGATCAGCCTGGATCTCGCCCAGTGTGGGGTGTTCGGTGGTGGTGGGGAGCAGCAGAGCATCGAACCCGCCGACGAGCTCGGCGGCGTCGGCCCGCGCGCGTGCCAGTGCGTCCAGATCGGCGGCGAATGCGGGGCCGGTGATCGCGCGTCCCGCGGTGATGATTGACGCCACGACGGGATCCGCACCCGCCGGTGCGCCGTCGAGGAATTCGCCGACGGCCGCATATCGTTCGGCGACAAACGCACCGTCATAGAGCAGCAGGCCCGCGTCCAGCAGGACGGAGATATCGACCGGTTCGACGCTCAACCCGGCGTCGGTGCCAAGGGCCACGCTCCGCTCGAATGCGAGTCGATAGGCATCGCTGAGTGCGGCCAGGTTGGCGGCCTCCGGGATCGCCACCCGGGGTGCGTGGGGTGCGGCGAGGCGAACGTCGGCGGGCCACTTACGGCTACGGGGATCGCGGGAGTCGGTGCCGGCCATCACTGCGGCCGCGGCGGTGGCCAGGTTGAGGTCGGCCGCCAGCACGGAGACGGCATCGAAGCTGGCGCAGGCCGGAACCACCCCGTGGGTGGGGATGATCCCGAGTGTGGGCTTGATCCCGACGATGCCGTTGAGTGCGGCGGGGACCCGCACCGACCCTGCGGTGTCGGTGCCGATGCCGATGTCGGCGATGCCCAGCGCGACAGCCACGGCGGAACCGGAACTCGAGCCCCCGGCGACCAGGTGCGGATGGCGCGAATTGCGCACGGCGCCAAAGGGGCTCCGAGTGCCCACCAGGCCGGTGCCGAATTGGTCGAGGTTCGTTTTCCCGAGAACGACGGCTCCCGCGGCACGGAGCCGGTCGACGGCGGCGGCCGTGGTTGAGGGCAGGTAGGCAAACTCGGGGCAGCCTGCGGTGGTTGGGAGGCCGGCGACGTCGATGTTGTCCTTGACCGCGACCAGCATTCCCGCCAGGGGCAGGCTCTCTCCAGCGGCGAGCCGTTGTTCGACCGCGCCGGCGTCGGCGAGCACATCGGCCTGTTCGCGCAACGTGATCCAGACTTCGGGCCGATCGACTTCGGTGATTCTGCAATACGCGGCGGTTACCCGCGCGGTGGGGGAGCGGCGGGTGTCGGCGGACTGGTCGATCGTCATTAGGTCAACGATGTCAGAGCACGTGGGGCGCAATGAGGACGGCGG
>NZ_JAOPWB010000113.1 GCF_025965855.1 Mycobacterium sp.
GGCCTCGGGATCAGCGCCGGCCAGCGCGAGCGCGCGGCCGTCCCAGCCCCGCGCCAGCCGGTGCCAGCCGAGCTGGCGCAGGAACGATCCCTGCGTGCCGTGGGCCAGCGACACCAACCGGTCCGCCGGAACGCCGCGTCGCAGCACCGCCAGGTCGCGATAGGCGCTGCCATAGCGGCCCTGCCCGCCCGCCGCGACGGCCCGCCACCACAGTTGCTCCGGCGTGCTCGCCGCCGGCAGCGGCCAAGTGCCGGGTAGCTCCCCGAACGCGGCGGCGGCCAGTGTGCGCTCAATCACCGAAGTGTGACCAGTTTCAATCACGGTGATAGTAGTAAACACTTCGTGCTCTCCGTGTTACCGAACTGTTAATCACCATCGGTTGCGTACTAATTGCTCCCCCCACTGTCCGGCGCGCTGAGCTGGGAAATCTCGGTCCGGTCAAGTGCCTGGTAGCACGGGCCTTGGTCGACAAATGGGTGGCAGATGAACGGCGAGTTAATTCTGCTGCAACGCTTACATATTTTGGCGAGCTAAGTGGCTATTGACGGAAATTCATCGGCGCCCCTAAGTTCTACCTTTGACGGGTAGTCATCGGTGACCCCACTCCAAAATCGGTTGCACAATCGCTTCGCGAACCTGATCTTCTGGGCGTGCCGTGTAGAGAGGGAACGATCCAATGCCACAACCGGAGCAGCTACCTGGCCCCAACGCCGACATCTGGAACTGGCAACTGCAAGGCCTGTGCCGCGGCGTTGACTCGTCAATGTTTTTCCACCCCGACGGCGAGCGTGGCCGCGCCCGCATGCAGCGCGAGCAACGCGCCAAGGAGATGTGCAGGCAGTGCCCGGTGATCCAGGAATGCCGTTCCCACGCGCTGGAAGTTGGTGAGCCGTACGGCGTTTGGGGTGGCCTCTCGGAATCCGAGCGCGACCTGCTGCTGAAGGGCGACATCGGCCGCACCCGCGGGATCCGCCGCTCGGCCTGATCAGCCCCGGCTTAGCGCACCCCGGCGCCCAACAGGCGGCCGGCGACGATCATCACCACGAGCCACGAGGCTATCCCCGCGCAGCCTAGGACGGCGCCGCCGGTCGCCAGTCCCCGAGGCTGGTTGTACCAATCGATTTGGGCGAGGACATGCTCGACGCGTTGGCAAACCGAATGGTCGAGCGCTGCTCACCGCGATGTGATGGTGTGGTCTGGGTCGCGTTCGCGCTTCAGAGGTTCGTCGGCGCGCCTGGCGTGCCTGTGCCCGCGGCACGCGGCCGGTGAGCAGGTCGTGCATTCTGGTGGCGTCGTGCGCGGCGGCGGTAGCAGCTCGGAGGTGCCACTCGTCGCCATCTTCCGTGTACGCAACCATCTGCCGGGCCGCAAAGCTGTAAAGAGACTGCATCATGGGCAGATTCCCCTTGCCCGCCGCGTCGGCTATCCACAGGTAGCTCGACGCCTGCCTGAGCGCCTCTGCCAACCGCGGTTCGGAGACCACAAACGCACACGCTCGCACAAGGACGGCGCGGAGAGGATCCGCTCGGCTCGGTTCACATGCCTTTCATATTTTGCCGTGACCGATGGCCCCGTTTGAGATTGGCCAATCGGGGTAGGCCCAGCCCATGAATAGGGAAGTGGCCTTTGCGGTCGCGGCGCTCACCTCGACCATTGCACCCTTGGGCGCTTGCGCGAATCAGCCCGGCAGCCAACCCACCACGTCACCGTCCTCGAGCGCAGCGTCCGGCGCGGAGCGGATGACCACGCAATTGAAGAGCGCCGACGGGACCTCGGTCGCCAACGCCACCTTCGATTTCGCGAACGGCTACGCGACGGTGACCGTGGAAGCCGGCCCCAACCAGGTCCTGACCCCCGGTTTCCACGGACTCCAAATCCACGCAGTGGGCAAATGCGAGGGTGGGGACTTCAACTCCGCGGGAGGCGTCTACCAGGCGCCGGGTCATACTGCCTATCCCGCCAGCGGCGACCTGACCGCGTTGCAAGTTCGCTCCGACGGCGCGGCAAAACTCGTCACTACCAGTAACTCGTTCACCGCGGCGGACCTGAGAAACACCTCGGGTACCGCACTGGTCATCCACCAGGACGTGGATAATCTCGGCAACACCCCCACTGGTGAGTCGGGCAAGCGGGTGGCCTGCGGCGTGATTGCCGCGGCGGCCTCGACGACGACCTCGTCCACCACCGCGACCACTACGGTCACCACGATCATCACCACGACCGCCGTGCCCCCGCCGTCGACGAGCACCAGCACCAGTACCGTCACCGTCACCAGCGTGCCGACCGTCACATCCACGCCGACGAAGACCCTGACGACTAATAGTCTTCCTCCCGGCTGACGCGAACCCTAAAGCGACGCAACGATGCCGAGCGTGGGGCCCATGCATGGAAACCGCGGCGTTTTCGTACATGAGCCCCACGCTCGATGAACGAAAACACCCCGGCCGCGCAGACCGGGGTGATTCGTAACCGCTTTACCTAGTGGTGGTGATGGCCGTGGCCGTGGTCATCGTCCGCGTCGGCCGGCTTCTCGACCACCGCCGTCTCGGTGGTGCTCGATAAAAGCCATCCCATCCGGTTGGCGAGCGAGACGATCACGAGAAGTTTCGCGTCGGTCGGCCCGGCGTTCCAGTAGGTGTGCGCCGTGCCGCCTCGACCCGGACCGCCTTCACTGCCAGACGGCTGAGGTCAGCCCAGAAAGCGCGTGACCGCGGCCACAATCAGATCCGGCCGGGCCGGAACCGGTATGCCCCGGACAAACACGCTGGGCGTGCCGCCGATGCCGCGCGCCGTCGCGCGCTCAGTCACAAAGCTGGGCCAGGGAAGGTATCTGCCCTGCTGGATCTCCTTGGCGAACGTGGGATCGGTGATGCCGACGTCCTGGCCAAGAGCGATTAGCTGGTCATCTGTCAGGCCGGGACCGCCCTCGGGAGGCTGGTTTTCGAACAGGGCGTCGGCGTACTCGTGGAATCGACCGGCGTCCGACGCCGCTGCCGACGCCGCAGCTGCGCGGGTCGAATAGTGGTTCGTCGATGCGGCGTCCAGGAAGTTCATCGGATGACGGATGAACCGAATCACCTGCCGGTCCAGCAGCAGGTTAATAGTGTCGCCGGAAGCCAGCTCGAACTGTTTGCAGAAGGGACATTGGAAGTCAATGTAGGCGTCCACGTCCACCGGGCCGGTACCGACAGCAATGCCGGTCTTGTCGTCGGTGGCGCCGCGCGGGACCGGGATTTCGAGGGTCTGGTTCGGATTCATAGCCACCATGCTGCCCGCCGTCCACGGGCGTAGCCTCGACCCATCGGCGCAAGCCGTCCGATGTCGATTCCGCCTCGCGGGACGGGGAAGCACCATTTGCCTCCGCACGAGCCTGGCGGTACCTCCGACGGACAGTGCACGCGGTACTCCCAAACGGTCCGCTCCCTTGCCAGGCCGAAATTGTGCTCAACGGTGGTAGGCAGGAGTTGGGCTGTTGATCCCGCGGGGTCCTGACCGCTTAGATGCAGGCCTGTGATTGACGCCTGCGTCGCCTGCACGGATGTGCAGGAAGTCGATTTCATCGGCGTGGATCACCCCGCTGCCCGGCCTCGAAAGCGGCCGCACGCGAAACACCCCCGGCTGTTAATACCGGGGGTGCTCCGAACTACTAGTTCTAGTGCGCGTGGCCGTGGTGATGGCCGTGACCGTGGTCTTCCGCGTCGGCCGGCTTCTCGACAATCGCCGTCTCGGTGGTGAGCACCATCCGAGCCACCGACGCGGCGTTGACGACCGCCGACCGGGTCACCTTGACGGGGTCGATGACGCCGGCGCCGACCAGGTCGCCATAGGCGAGCGTCTCCGCGTTCAGGCCCTGCCCGACGGGCAGCTCACTGACCTTGTTGACCGCGACCGCGCCGTCCAGCCCGGCGTTGGTGGCGATCCAGTACAGCGGCGCCGACAGCGCTCCGGAGAACACGTCGACCCCGAGTGCCTCGTCGCCGCTCAGCGTCGCGCGCAGCTCCTTCAGCGCCTTGCGGGCGTGAATGAGCGCCGTTCCGCCGCCCGCGACGATGCCCTCCTCGACGGCCGCCTTGGCCGCCGCGACGGCGTCCTCGACGCTTTCCTTGCGCTCCTTGAGCGCGGTCTCGGTGGCGGCCCCCACCTTGATGACGGCCACGCCGCCGGCCAGCTTGGCCAGCCGCTCCTGCAGCTTCTCGCGGTCCCAGTCCGAGTCGCTGTTCTCGATCTCGGCGCGCAGCTGCTTGATGCGGTTGGCGACCGCGTCCTTGGAGCCGCCGCCCTCGACGACGATGGTCTCGTCCTTGCTGACCACCACGCGGCGGGCCGAGCCCAGCACGTCGGTGCCGACCTCGCGCAGCAGCAGGCCGGCGTCGGGGTTGATGACCTGGCCTCCGGTGACGACCGCGAGGTCCTCGAGGAACGCCTTGCGGCGGTCACCGAAGAACGGCGCCTTGACCGCGACCGCTTTCAGCGTCTTGCGGATGGAGTTGACGACCAGCGTCGCCAGGGCCTCCCCCTCGACGTCCTCGGCGATGATCAACAGCGGCTTGCCCGATTCGGCGACCTTCTCCAGCATGGGCAGCAGGTCGGGCAGCGAGCTGATCTTCTCCTGGTGCAACAGGATCAGCGGCTCGTCGAGCACCGCCTCCTGGGAGTCGAAGTCGGTCACGAAATACGCCGACAGGAAGCCCTTGTCGAAGCCGACGCCCTCGGTGAACTCCAGCTCGGTGCTCAGGGTCGAGGATTCCTCGACGCTGACCACGCCGTCGACGCCGACCTTGGTCATCGCCTCGCCGACGAGCTCACCGATCTGCTGGTCGCGCGAGGAGACGGTGGCCACCTGCGCAATGCCCTCCTTGCCCGACACCGGGATGGCCGCCGCCAGCAGCGCCTCGGACACCGCGTCGCCGGCCTTGCCGATCCCGACGCCCAGCGCGATGGGATTGACGCCGGCCGCGACCATGCGCAGGCCGTCCTTGACCAGCGCCTGCGCCAGCACGGTCGCGGTGGTGGTGCCGTCGCCCGCGACGTCGTTGGTCTTGGTGGCCACCGACTTCACCAGCTGCGCGCCCAGGTTCTCGAAGGGGTCCTCGAGGTCGATCTCGCGCGCAACGGTCACGCCGTCGTTGGTCACCGCCGGTCCGCCGAATGCCTTGGCCAGCACCACATGCCGGCCGCGCGGCCCCAGCGTCACCCGTACGGCGTCGGCGAGCTTGTTCACGCCGGCCTCCATGGCGCGACGCGCGGTTTCGTCGTACTCAATAAGCTTGCTCATCCGGCTCCTTCAGCCCCGCTTTGTAACGCATGCCGCCCCGGAAATCGCCCGGCTTGCGCACGGGGATCGCCGGGGCGGAACACGGTTCTTTACTTGGATACGACGGCCAGCACGTCGCGTGCCGACAGGATCAGGTATTCCTCGCCGTTGTACTTGATCTCGGTGCCGCCGTACTTGCTGTAGATGACGGTGTCACCCTCTGATACGTCGACCGGGATCCGCTTCTCGCCGTCCTCGTCCCACCGGCCCGGGCCGACTGCGACGACGGTGCCTTCCTGCGGCTTCTCCTTAGCGGTGTCAGGAATGACCAGACCGGACGCGGTCGTGGTCTCGGCCTCGTTGGCCTGCACGAGAATCTTGTCCTCGAGTGGCTTGATGTTCACCTTCGCCACGATTGGAGCCCTCCACTATTTGGGTCGGGTCCGGGGCGTGCCCGGACCGGAGTTGGCGGTCGGTCCGGGGCTTGCCCCCGAACCGTCCGAATTATCAGGTGATTCGGCATCCTTCCGTACCCTCGCGCCGTCGTCGCGGGTGCCGACACAGGGCTTGGCCGATTGCCACCTAGCACTCTATACATGCGAGTGCTAGCACTCAAGGCCGCCCCGGTGCTTCTCGCGTGTTGGTGTTTGCACGCTGAGCGAATGTCAGCTCACCTGCGCGTTTACCACCGGCAGGCCCGGGTCGCTGGGCACGTCCAGCGGCGACGGCGCCGCCCCGGCCGCCACCAGGTGCGCGGCGAAGGAGGCGATCATCGCTCCGTTGTCGGTGCACAGCCGCGGCCTGGGGATGCGCAGCGTCAGGCCGGCCGCCGCGCAGCGCTGCGTGGCCAGCTCCCGCAATCGCGAGTTCGCGGCCACTCCCCCGGCGATCAGCAGGGTCGAGACGCCGAGCGCGGTCGCCGCGCGCACCGCCTTGAGGGTGAGCACGTCGGCGACGGCCTCCTGGAAGCCGGCGGCGACATCGGCGGTCGCGGCGTCGGGGTGGCTTTCCACGTACCGCGCCACCGCGGTCTTCAGCCCGGAGAAGCTGAACGCGTTCGGGTCGTCGGCCGGGCCCGTCATGCCGCGCGGGAACGCGATGGCGGCGGAAGTCCCGGTGCGGGCCAGGTCGTCGAGCACCTTGCCGCCCGGATAGCCCAGCCCGAGCAGCCGCGCCACCTTGTCGTAGGCCTCCCCGGCGGCGTCGTCGACGGTGCTGCCCAGCTCGATGATCGGTTCGCCGAGGGACCGCACGTGCAACAGGTGGGTGTGTCCGCCGGACACCAGCAGCGCCACGCACTCGGGCAGCGGCCCGTGTTCGTAGACGTCGGCGGCCAGGTGTCCGCCCAGGTGGTTCACGGCGTAGAACGGCACGTCCCAGGCGGCCGAATACGCCTTGGCCGCAGCCACTCCCACCAGCAAGGCGCCGGCGAGGCCGGGCCCGATCGTGGCCGCGACGACGTCCGGCTTCGTCAGGCCCGCCGTCGCCAGCGCGCGGCGCATGGTGGGCCCCAGGGCCTCCAGGTGCGCGCGTGAGGCGATCTCGGGGACGACGCCGCCGAAGCGGACGTGTTCGTCGACGCTGGACGCCACCTCGTCGGCCAGCAGCGTCACGGTGCCGTCCTCGTCCAGGCGCGCGATGCCGACTCCCGTTTCGTCGCAGGAGGTTTCGATGGCCAGAATGTTCATCACAGGAACTTATCGAGCCTCCCTACGCATGGTGTACGCGTCGGCGCCGCTGACCCGGTAATAGCGCCGGCGCACGCCGATCTGCGCGAATCCCGCGCTGCGGTACAACGCGATGGCCGCCTCGTTGTCGGTGCGGACCTCCAGATAGACGACGCCGCCGCCGGCGAAATCGAGCAGCTCGTCGAGCAGCCGGCGGCCGATGCCCCGGCTCTGATAGGCCGGATCCACCCCGATGGTGTGCACCTCGTATTCGAACGGCGGGATGCGGCCCAACCGCGAGATGCCGGCATAGCCGACGAGCGTGCCGGCGACGCGGGCGCCCACGTAGTGGTTGTGCTTGCTGGCCAGCTCGCGGTTGAACGCCACCGCGGGCCAGGGGTCGTCGCCGTCGAACAGCAACGCCTCCAGCTCGGCGCACCGCTGCGCGTCGGCGGGCGTCAACTCGCCGATGGTCACGGGCTCGCTGCAGGCGGTCATCGGGGGGCCGCCAGGGGCTTGGCGTCGGGCCGCCTCAGGTACAGCGCGACCAGCGGCGCGGGGTCAGCCGACCAGTCGGGCACCGCGGCCGCCAGGCCGGCCGGCGTCGGGTGGGTGGGCACGCTCAGCGGCAGGCCGAACAGCGCGGCATGCTCGGGCGAGCCGGCGACCGCCACGGCGGGACCGGGATCGACGTCGGCCGGGGCATTAACTCCGGGTCCGCCGGTCCGAATTCCGTCGCGGTAGCGGGCCCAGTAGACCTCGCGTCGGCGGGCGTCGGTGACCACGAGAACGTCGCCGGTGGTCCGCACCCCGATGGCGTCCAGGCTGCCCACGCCGTGCACGGGGATGTCCAGCGCGTGCCCGTACGCGGCGGCGGTCGCCATCCCGGCCCGCAGGCCGGTGAACGGGCCGGGTCCGCAGCCCACCACGACGGCGCCGAGATCGGCCATGCTCAGCCCCGCGTCGGCGAGGGCGGCCAGCACGTTCGGGGTCAGCCGCTCGGCGTGCGCGCGGGCGTCGAGGGTGACCCGCTCGGCCAGCACCGCCTGATCGGAGAGCCGCACGATGCCCGCCGTGACGGCCGGGGTGGCGGTGTCGAGGGCGAGAACATTGCTTATGCGCACCGCTCTGCCCCTCGCCGCTTCGCGGCTGGGAGCTGCCCCCACCCCCCGCTCTGCATCGTCGCCGGTGCGACTCATGCGCCCCACCGCCAGGTCGCGATCCTGGTGTCGGAGTGGCTAATCCGCTCCAGCCGGATGTCGAGGTGCCGCTCCGAGAGGCGTTCGGCGAGGCCCTCGCCCCACTCGACCACGACGACCGCGTCGTCGAGATCGGTGTCGAGGTCGAGTGAGTCGAGCTCTCCCAGCAGGTCGGCGCCGCCGTGATCCAGCAGTCGGTACATGTCGACGTGAATCATCGCCGGCGCGCCGAGTCGCCGCGGCGGATGCACCCGCGCCAGCACGTACGACGGCGACGTGACCGGGCGCTCGACGTCCATCGCCGCGGCAATGCCCTTGGCCAGCACCGTTTTTCCGGCACCGAGCGGACCGGACAGCACCACCACGTCGCCCGCCCGCAACTGCCTGCCCAGCCGCGAGCCCAGCGCGACGGTGTCCTCGACGCGTTCGCACGTGGCGGTGCCCTGCCCGTCAGCCACGGCGCCGCAACCTTTCCCGGAGTCGCCGGTACCGCAGGGCCGCTTTGCCCGGGACGGCCCGGTGGACGAGCCGGACCAGCCCGTCGTTGATGGCCTCGGGCTTGTCCAGCAGCGCCAGGTGGCTGGCCCCGGTGACGATGACCAGCTCGGACCGCGGCAGCGAGGCCGCCATCTTCCGCGAGTATTCGTCCGGGGTGATCAGGTCATGGTCACCGGATGCGATCAGGGTGGGGACCTTGAGCAACGTCCACAGCCCGGCGGTTTCGTCGTGTTTTTCCAGGGCTTCCAGGAAGCCCACCATAGTGGGGATGGGGGTGCCGTTCATCATCCGCTGGGAGAACGCATCCAGGCTCCGGCTCACCTGCATGTCGCTGTAGGACGCGGCCCGCAGAATCGGGCCGATCAGCGAGCGAGACACGTTGCGGCCGCGGTGGATCAGCTTGGGCGCCGAGCGGGCGGTGAACCGGATCGCTTCCAGCGCGGGGTTTTTCAGGATCTCGCCCAGGGGCGATCGGGAAACCCCTTCGACGGCCGATGAAATGATTGCGGCGCCGACGATCCGGCTGCCGTACCGGTCGGGGTACTGCCGGGCGTGCGCCAACACTGTCATGCCGCCCATCGAATGGCCGACCAGCACGATCACCCCGCGGGGTGCGACGGCCTTCAGCACGCATTCCAGGTCGTGGCCCAGTTGGGTCAGCGTGTAGGTCTCGGGCGCGCCTTCACCTGAGCGCCCATGGCCGCGCTGGTCGTAGAACACCATCCGGACGCGTGGACCCAATCGATCGGGGAGCCGGGTCCGCTGAAAATGGAAGGCGCCCATCCGCAGACAGAATCCGTGAACGAAGACCATGGTCACCTGCGCGTCCGCCGGTCCCGCTTCGCGGACCGCGAGCGGCACACCGTCGTCGGCGGTCACCACATAACTGCGGTCACGGTCCAGCGTCTCGAAATCCTCATCGGCGTAGGGGTCTTCGAGCAGGGGGGCGCGCTGGGTCATCGTCCGGCGGGCAGAGGCTCCGACGATGGTGGCGACGGCGGTCACCCCGGCGCCCCCCGCAAGCCAAGCCCTGCCCCTGTGGCGCCTGCGGGTCTTGTCAGGGCTCAACGGTTTCGGCCTCGCGATAGGTTCTGGTGATCCGCCCCCGGGGGCTGGTGACCACTTCGTAGTGGATGGTGCCGAGCAGGTCGGCCCAGTCTTGTGCGGTGGGTTCGCCACTGGTGCCGGGCCCGAACAGGATCGCCTCGTCGCCCTCGGCCACATCGACCGGCCCCGGCCCCAGGTCGACGACGAACTGGTCCATGCAGATGCGGCCGACGCCGGGCCGCCGCCTGCCGTTGATCAGCACCTCCACGCGCCCGCCCAGCGAGCGGAACACGCCGTCCGCGTAGCCGATCGGCATCAGCGCCAGATTGGTGTCGCGTTGCGCCGTCCAGGTGTGTCCATACGACACGCTCTCGCCGGCGCGAATCGACTTGATCAGCGCGACGGCGCATTTCACCGTCATCGCCGGGATCAGTCCCATGTCGCCGAGCTGGGGCACGGGGCTCAGACCGTACACCGCGATACCGGGGCGCACCAGGTCGAAGGCCAGGTCGGGGCGCGACATCGTGGCCGACGAATTCGCCAGGTGCGCGACCTCGAACCGCACGTTTTCGGTGCGCGCCCGCGTCAGCATGTCGGAAAATCGTTGGGCCTGAACGTCGTTGATGGGGTTCTCGGGCTGGTCGGCGAACACCATGTGCGACATCAGCCCCCGCAGCCGGATGGCGTCCTCGGCGACGGCCTGGCGCAGCGCGGTCAGCATCGCCGGGTAGTCCGCCGGGGCCACGCCGTTGCGGTTCAGTCCCGTGTCGACCTTGACGGTCACCGTCGCCGTCCGCCCGGTCCGGCGCACCGCGTCCAGCACCTCGTCGAGCTGGCGCACCGAGGACACGGCGATCTCCACATCGGCCAGCAGCGCCGGCCCGAAGTCGCTGCCGGGCGGATGCAGCCACGCCAGCGCCGGCGCGGTGATTCCGTCGGCGCGCAGCGCCAGCGCCTCGTCGACGGTGGCGACACCCACCTCGGTCGCCCCGGCGGCCAGCGCCGCGCGGGCGACCCGGGTCGCGCCATGCCCGTAGCCGTCGGCCTTGACGACGGCCATCACCTGCGCGCCACCGGCGTGCTCGCGCAGCACCCGCACGTTGTGCGCGATGGCGCCCAGGTCCACCACCGCCTCGGCGAGGACGCCCGGCGTCAGGGATATCGGGGTAGCAGCCACGGCCGCCATTGTCCCAGAACCGCACCAAGCGTCGTCGAGCGTCGACTCGATGCCCAGAATTGGGCCTGATCGGCCCAACACGTCGACGTTGGACGCCGAGAATCAGTGCGCGAAGTGCCGAGCTTTGTAGTGCCCGCCGGGCTTGAGCTCGTCCAGCGATGCCAGCGCCGCGCGGGTGTCGTCGTGCAGCGCGCGGGCCAGGTCGGCGGAAAGCCCTTCCCGCACCACGATGCGCAGGACCGAGATGTGGGTGGCGTTGTCGGGCATGGTGTAGGCGGGCACCTGCCAGCCGTACCCGCGCAGCTCGTGGGAGACGTCGAACTCCGTGTAGCCGAGACCGCGGGCAAGCCGGAAGCTGATCACCGGGATCGCCGAACCGTCGGAGATCAGCTCGCAGTGGTCGGCTTCGCGCAGCTGCTCACCCAGCCAGCGCGCGGTCCACGACAGGCTCTGCATCACCTTGGTGTAGCCCGCGCGGCCCAGCCGCAAGAAGTTGTAGTACTGGCCGACGACCTGGTTGCCGGGGCGGGAGAAGTTCAGCGTGAAGGTCGGCATGTCGCCGCCCAGGTAGTTGACCCGGAAGACGAGCTCGTCGGGCAGATGCTCGGCGCTGCGCCACACGACGAACCCGATGCCGGGGTAGGTGAGCCCGTACTTGTGGCCGCTGACGTTGATCGAGACCACCCGGGGTAACCGGAAGTCCCACTTCAGCTCCGGGTGCAGAAACGGCACCACGAATCCCCCGCTGGCGGCGTCCACGTGCACCGGGACGTCCACGCCGCCGCCGGATGCCAGTTTGTCCAGCGCCGCGCAGATCTCGGCGACGGGTTCCAGCTCACCGGTGTAGGTGGTGCCCAGGATCGCCACCACGCCGATGGTGTCCTCGTCGACAGCGTCGATCACCTGCTCGGGGGTGATGACGTAGCGCCCCTCCTCCATCGGCAGGTAGCGCGGTTCGACGTCGAAGTAGCGACAGAACTTCTCCCAGACCACCTGGACGTTGGAGCCCATCACCAGGTTGGGGGTGCGCTTCTCCCAGCGTTTGCCGAGCTTTTGGCGCCAGCGCCACTTCAGGGCCAGCCCGCCCAGCATCACCGCCTCGCTGGAGCCGATGGTCGACACGCCGACGGCGCTCGACGGGTCGTCGTCGCGCAGGTCCTCGGCGTGGAACAGGTCGGCCACCATGCAGACGCAGCGCTGTTCGATGGCCGCGGTGGCCGGGTATTCGTCCTTGTCGATCATGTTCTTGTCGAACGTCTCGGCCATCAGCTGCCCGGCCTCGGGATCCATCCAGGTGGTGACGAAAGTGGCCAGGTTCAGCCGCGAGCTGCCGTCGAGCATCAGCTCGTCGTGGATGAATCGGTAGGCGGCGTCGGGATCCATCGACTCCTCGGGCAGCCGCAGCGCGGGGATCGGCGTGGTGAACATGCGGGTGGTGTAGGCGGGGGCGATCGAGTGCGCCGGCACGGACGGATGGCGGAGGGGCACGGCGGATCCTTTCTCTCGGGAGCTAGAGGGCGGCCAGGGCGGCCCGGATGTGCGGGACGATTCGCGATGCCGACGTCGGCGCCTCACCTGGGCCGGGGTCCGCGGCCGAGAGCGCGGCCGCGTGCGCGTGCACGAACGCCGCGGCCGCGGCCGCCTCGGCGGCCGCCAACCCGGACGCCAGCAGCGCGCCGATCATCCCGGACAACACGTCGCCGGACCCGGCGGTGGCCGCCCAGGACTGCCCGGCGGGATTGAGATAAACGCGGCCGCCCGGGTCGGCGATGACTGTGACGTTCCCCTTGAGCAGCACCGTGGCGCCGAACGTGTCGGCCAGCTTCCGGCACGCGCCGACCCTGTCGTCGCCGGGCGGATTCCCGGCCAGCCGGGCGAATTCGCCGGCATGTGGGGTCAGCACCGTCGGCGCGTCCCGGCTGACGACGAGCTGGGGGTGGGCCGCCAGGATGGTCAGCCCGTCGGCGTCGACGATCACCGGAAGGTCGCTTTCCAGCGCGAACCACAGCGCCGCGGCCCCGGCTTCGTCGGTGCCCAGCCCTGGCCCGACGACCCACGCCTGCACCCGCCCGGCCGCCGCCGGGGTGGGCGACGCGATCACCTCGGGCCACTGCGCGAGAACCTGCGTGTGTGCGCTGCCCGCGTAGCGGACCATGCCGGAGGTGGCGGCGACGGCGGCGCCGGTGCACAGGACGGCGGCGCCCGGATAGGTGCACGAGCCGGCCATCACGCCCGTGACGCCCTGGGTGTACTTGTCGTCGTGGGGGCCGGGCACGGGCCAGCGCGCCGCGACATCGGCGGCCTCGAAACCCACCATGTCGGTATCCGGAAGGTCGAGCCCGATGTCGATCAGCTCGACGCGCCCGCAGTCGGCGAGCGCGTGCACGGGTTTGAGCCCACCGAAGGTGACGGTCAGCGTCGCGTGCACCGCGGGCCCGGTGATCGCGCCGGTCGCCACCTCGATGCCGCTGGGGACGTCTACGGCGACCACCGGGATCTCCCCGGCACCCGCGAACACCTCGGCCGCCGCCGGCCGCAACGGGCCCGAGCCTGAGATGCCCACCACGCCGTCGATGACGAGATCCGTTGCCGTCGAGATACTTTCGACGATGCGACCGCCGGCCTTGCGGAACGCCGCCAGCCCCTTGCGGTGGGTGCGGTCCGGGTTGAGCAGCACCGCGTCGGCGGCCGCGCCGCGGCGGCGCAGGAAGGTCGCCGCCCACAGCGCGTCACCGCCGTTGTCGCCCGAGCCGACGACCGCGCACACCCGCCGGCCGGCGACCCCGCCCGTGCGCGCGGTCAGCTCGGCGATGATCTCGGTGGCCAGCCCGAAGGCCGCGCGGCGCATCAGGGCACTGTCGGGGAGGCTGGCCAGCAGCGGCGCTTCGGCGTCGCGGATGGCCTCCACGGAGTAGTAGTGCCGCATCAACGCAAGCATTCCATGTCCGGGCGTATCCTCGCGCACGGCTCGGATCAAACGGCGGACAAGGGGAGCGCAGATGGCACGGACCGACAACGACACCTGGGACCTGGCGAGCAGCGTGGGCGCCACCGCCACCGGCGTCGCGGTGGGGCGCGCGCTGGCCAGTCGCGGCGAGAACCCACTGATCAGTGACCCGTTCGCCGAGCCGCTGGTGCGCGCGGTCGGCGTCGACTTCTTCACCCGGTTGGCCAGCGGCGAAGTGGATCCCGCCGAGGTCGACGACAACGCCGAGTTCGGCATGGCGCGGATGCGGGACATGATGGCCGTGCGCACCCGTTTCTTTGACGACTTCTTCATCGAGGCGACGACCGCGGGAATCCCGCAGGCGGTGATCCTGGCGTCGGGTCTGGATGCCCGGGCCTACCGGCTGGCGTGGCCGGCCGGGACCACGGTGTTCGAGGTCGACCAGCCGCAGGTCATCGAGTTCAAGACCGCGACGCTGAACGAGCTGGGCGCCGAACCCACGGCTGACCGGCGTTCGGTGGCCATCGATCTGCGCCACGACTGGCCCGCGGCGCTGCGCGAAGCGGGACTGGACCCCGCCAAACCCACCGCGTGGAGCGCCGAGGGCCTGCTGCCGTTCCTGCCACCGGAAGCCCAGGATGCGCTGCTGGACAACGTCACCCTGCTCAGCGCGCCGGGCAGTCGGTTGGCGACAGAGAACCTGCCCGACGCCAGCCGTTCGGTGCCGATGATGGCTGACCGGATGCGGGAGGCCACCGATCGCTGGCGTGAACACGGCTTCGACGTGGAGATGACTGACCTCTGGTACGGCGGTGACCGCAACGACGTCGTCGAGTACCTGAACGCCCACGGCTGGGCAGCCACCACCACGAGGGCGATCGATCTGCTTGCAGCGCAGGGTATATCGACGCCCGGCGTGGATGGGGAGGCGACGTTCGCCTCGCTCGGCTACGTCACCGCGATCCGGGCCTAGGCGCGGTCAGGCGCCGCGACCGAGGCCTTGGGCGGCGTTGAACGCCCGGGTCAGCCATTCGCTCATGGCCGCCGCCAGCGCCGCACGGTTCTCCCGCTTGACGATCCCGTGCCCGTCGTCGGTGAACAGCAGGTAGCGCACGTCGCGACCGGCGCGGCGCAGCGCCTCGACGACCTGGTCGGATTCGCTGACCGGCACGTTGGTGTCGTTGGACCCGTGCACGACCAACAACGGCGCGGTCAGCGCGTCGACCCGGCGCAGCGGAGACAGTCGCTCGAGCAACTCGCGGTCGTTGACCGGGTGGCCGTACTTCGCATATGCGGCGTCGGCGAGCCACGGTTCGGTGTTGCGGTAGAACGTGGTCAGGTCGCTCATTCCGCAGATCGTGATGCCCGCAGCGAACAGGTCCGGGTGAAACGTCAAGGCGGCCACGGTGAGAAAGCCGCCGTACGACCAGCCCGCGCAGGCGATGCGCGCCGGGTCGGCGAGGTCGTTGTCGACGAGGAAGCGCGCGCAGTCGGCGACGTCGTCGATGGCCCCGAATCGCTTCTCCTTGTCGTCGGCGTGCACGAAAGTCCGACCGAAACCACCGGAGCCGCGGACATTGGCCGCCAGCACGGTGATCCCGTCGCTGACCAGCCGGGAGAAGATCTCGCTGTAGCGGGGGCGGGCCTGGCCTTCGGGACCGCCGTGCAGGTACACGACCGCGCCTGCCTGGAATCCGCCCGCAGGACGGTACAACCACGCATTCAGGTTCAGTCCGTCGCGTGCGGTGATCGTCTCGCACGCCGCCGCGGCGGAGAACCCGGGGATCACCGGACCGCGGGAGGGTTCGCGGTCGACGGACTCCCATTGCCGGGAACGGGGGTCGACCAACTCGACGGTCCGCGGCAGCGACGGCCCTTCGACAGTCATCGCCACCATCGAGCCACCCGCGCTGATGGACAGCTCGGTGGCTACCGGGCCGGGCAGCGGGATCGGCTCGGTAAGCGTGTAGTCGGTGTACTCGAGGATCTGTAACTCGCTGCGGCCCTGCAGGTTCCACAGCAGGGCGACGGTGGACAGGTCGTCACTTACGGCGAACTCGTCGAGGTCGCAGTCTGGACGCTCGGCCACCACGAAGTAGGTGACGCCGTCCGGGGTAACCGTCACCTCGAGGAGCCGGGCGTGCTCGCAGCCATTGTCGCTGCGGACCAGCGCCCGTACGTAACCGCGGCCCCCCAGGTCCGGGTAGTACAGCTTGGTCAGCTCCCCCGTCGGGCCGTAGCGGACGCGGCGCGGATGGTGGTCGTCGAGGATGACGCCGATTTCGGTGCAAGACCCGGGATCGGATGGCAACAGGGCGATCTCGGTCTGCCCGTGCAGCATGATCATCTCGCGGTAGCCGCGCGGACCGACCCGAATGAGCGACGCGCTGGCCCACGCGTCGACGAGTTTCCCGCCGGATCGGCGGTCCAGCACGGTGCAACGGCCATCCGTCGGATCGATCAGGGAGGACTGCCCAACTCCGTCCTCACCGGTCAGGATCGCGGCGACCCGGGTGCCATCCCACCCGATCAGCTCGGCAGTCCCGGCCTCCTCGCCGTCGATGCGCCGGGCCATCCGGTCATCGGGATCGGTGGTAACGACCCAGATCTGGGTTCGGGTGCTCCCCTCGGGTGCCACCTCACAGGCCAGCCAATGGCCGTTCGCCGAGTGGATGACACGAGAAACCGGGCCCTCGACAGGGAGCTCGACATCCCGGGACGAGCTGGCCCGCCAGCCACGCAGGAAGCGTTGTACCGCACGGGGATAGCCGCCGTCGTCGATGAGGTGGGCGAACGCGGTGGCGTCCGGGGACAGGGACGCGCCATACAGCGCGCGTACCTGCTCTCCCATTGCCTCACCCTTCCATGCTCTGCAGCCACATCTCGAGCACCGCCAACTGCCACAAGGCGTTTGAGCCGAGCGTGGTCCGGGTCTCGTTCGGCGCGGCCAGGAGGTTGGCTACGACGTCGGCACGATACAGCCCGCGGCGCCTCGCGGCATCGTTGGTCAACGCATCGCGCACCATCTCTAGCACCTCGCCGTGCAGATGGCGGATGCCCGGCACCAAAAAGTGGCCCTTGGTCCGGTCGATCACCTCAGACGGTAGCAATGCCCGCGAGGCCTCCTTGAGCACGCCCTTTCCGCCGGAGGCCAGCTTCAGCCCGGGCGGGCAGGCAGCGGCCAGCTCGACGAAGTCGTGGTCGAGGAATGGCACCCGCGCCTCCAAACCCCACGCCATGGTCATGGTGTCGACGCGTTTCACCGGGTCGTCGACGAGCATGACCTGAGTGTCCAGCCGCAGTGCCGCGTCGACGGCGGACTCGGCGCCGGG
This sequence comes from Mycobacterium sp., assembly GCF_025965855.1. Taxonomy (GTDB): domain Bacteria; phylum Actinomycetota; class Actinomycetes; order Mycobacteriales; family Mycobacteriaceae; genus Mycobacterium. The sequence continues at coordinate 17,122 of NZ_JAOPWB010000113.1, forward strand.
CGCGGCCTGATGCTCGGCCGCGAACCGGCAGCTCACGTCGTCGTCGATTCCGTACTCCGGGGCGAGGATCGACAGCACGTCGTCGTGGCTGCGGTCGAAGAACACTTTCGCGTAAGCCTCGGTGGTCTGTTCGCGCGCGACGGTGGCCAGCGGCGGGTACCAATCGTAGCCGGCGAGAATCTCGTCGGCGCCCTGGCCGGACTGCACCACCTTGACCGACTTGCTGACTTCGGCCGACAACAGGTAGAAGGCCACGCAATCGTGGCTGACCATCGGTTCGCTCATCGCGGCAATGGTTTTGGGCACCGCCGGGACCAGCCGGGAGCCGTCGATGTGGATCTTGTGGTGGTCAGTGTCGAAGGTCTTGGCGATCAGGTCGGAGTAGAGGTACTCATCGCCGGATTCGCCGTCGGCCGAGTCGAATCCGATGCTGAACGTGGCCAGCCCGCGCTGGCCCTGCTCGGCGAGCAGCGCCACCACGATCGAGGAGTCGATGCCGCCCGACAGCAGCACCCCGACGGGCACGTCGGCGATCATCCGCCGTCGCACGGCGGTGCGCAGCGCATCCATCAGCGCGGTCTGCCAGTCGCCCTTCGACCACGAGGCCTTGTCCGGATCGCGCCCGAATCCCGCTGTCCAGTACACGGTGTCGGCGTAGGCGCCGTCGGGCTGGATGACCCGTACCGTTGCGGGCGGAAGCTTGCGCACCCCGCGGTAGATCGTCCGCGGCGGCGGGACCACCGAGTGGAAGGTCAGGTAGTGGTGCAGCGCGTGGCGGTCCAGTTCGGTGTCCACGCCGCCCGCGTCCAGCAGCGCCCGCACAGTGGACGCGAATCGCAGCCGGCCGGGCGCGGCGGCCAGATACAGCGGCTTGATGCCCAGCCGGTCGCGCGCCAGCGTCACGACCCCAGAGTCGTGATCGACGACGGCGAACGCGAACATCCCCTTGAATCGGTCGACGCAGCGGGCACCCCAGTGATGGAACGCTTTGATCACGACCTCGCTGTCGGCGGTCGAGAAGAACCGGTACCCGGCGCCCTGCAGCTCTTCGCGCAGCTCCGGGTAGTTGTAGATGCAGCCGTTGAACACCAGGGTCAGCGCGAGTTCGCTGTCGACCATCGGCTGCGCGCCCCGGGTGGAGAGGTCAATTATCGACAACCGCCGATGGCCCAGGGCGACCGGGCCATGCGCCACGACGCCCTCGTCGTCGGGCCCGCGCGAGGCCATCGCGCCGGTCATCCTGGTGACCGCGCCGACGTCGGCAGCCCCCCCGTCCCAGCGGATCTCACCGCAGACGCCGCACACGTTAACGGCCGCCCGCGGTTGAGCCGGTGCGAAGCCAGGTGACCTTGCTGCCCCCGCCGGACGACGAGTTGACGATTCGCGAGCCCCGGCTCGCGACTCGGGTCAACGCCACGGGCAGCACGTGCGCCGACACCGAGCCGCCGGTGGTGGCCCGCAGGTGAACGAACGCGCGGAGGTCTACGTGATGCGGGTATACGCCGTCACCGTCGAAGGTCGGATGAGTGGACAAGGCGACCGTCTCCTGGGCGATGAACCGCTCCGGTTGGGTGACCAGCTCGCGCCGGCGCGCCTCCAGCGCCGCCTCGGAGGCCTCCGGCCCGATCAGCACGCCAGTTCCGCCCAGGCCGTCGATGGGCTTCACGACCAGGTCGCCGAGGTTGGCCAGCACGAAGTCGCGCTGCTCGCGCTCGGCGCAGATCCAGGTAGGAACCTGGGCGAGCAGTGGTTTTTCGCCGAGGTAGTACTCGATGATGGCGGGCACGTGGGCGTAGATCGCCTTGTCGTCGGCCACTCCGTTCGCCAGCGCATTGGCGATCGTGAGGTTGCCGTCGGCGATCGCGGCGAGCAACCCCGGCCGCAGCGGCGCGCCGTCGTATCCGGCGGAAGACAGCAGCATGTCCTCGTCCATCCGCGCGTAGACGACGTCGATGGGCCGTACGCTGGAACCGATGTGCCGCACCAACTTTCCGTCGCGCACCGCCAGGTCGGACGGCTGCACCAACGCGACGCCCATCTCCTCGGCCAGGAAGGTGTGTTCGAACCACGCCGAGTCTTCCCATCCGGCGGACAGCAGCACTACGGCCGGCTCGTCGCCGACGTGCGCCGGTGCCGCCGCCCGCAACGTATCCAACAGTAGCTGCGGCGCCTGGTCGCCGTCCTCGATCGCGGCGGGCGGTTGCAGCTCGGGGACGTGCTTGCCCAGCAATCGCTGGTTGACGATCGCGTAGGCGGCGCCCGACGGCACCCGGAGATTGTCCTCGAGAACCATCCATCGGCCGGGCCCGTCGCAGACGATGTCGGTGCCGCTGATGTGCGCGCGCACCGTGTCGCCGGCCAGCCGGCCCGTCGAGCGGAACCCCGGTGCCCGGTCCAGAGCCTGCATGCCGATGACGCCGTCGGCGACGATCGTGTGCTCGGAGTAGATGTCGCGCAGGAACGCGTCCAGCGCCCGGGCCCGCTGAGCCAGGCCTTCACACAACTGCGCCCACTCGTCGGCGGCCACGATGCGCGGCACCAGATCGACCGGGAACAGCTGCGCCCGGCTCTGACCGCTGACCCGGAAAGTGATGTTGTCGGCGCGCTGCTCCTGCTCGATACCCGCCTCGCGGGACCGCAGCTGCGCCGCGCCGAGGCGGGCGAGGGTGTCGAGGATCGACCGATACTCCTGCCGCGGGCGGCCCTCGGCGTCGACGGCCTCGTCATAGCCGGCGTCGACGGTACCCCGGTAGGCATGGAACAGCGTCGGCTCGCCCGCGGCTTTAGCGCTGGCCGGCCAGTGGCCGGCGGTCTCGGCGATCAGCTGATCGACGACGTCGGTGAGGCGCCCGCGCCGGCGCAGCGCCCGGCGTTGCCGTGCCGACGACGTGCCGGTGACCAGTGCCCGGCTCGCTGATTCGCTGACGATTTCCCAGTCACCGCTGTCCTCCAGTTGCGGCCGCAGCGAGTCGACCAACTCGTTGACCACCTCCGCCGCGGCCCGGCCGGCCGGGCCGTTGACGTCGACGAGGTCGCCCTCCAGCCCCGATCGCGCGGCGCGCCACAGGGCGGCCCGGGCCAGTGCCGGGGACAGCAGCGTCGCGGGACGGCCGGCGCGCAGCGCCCTGACCTCCCGTTCCACCAGCGCCCGGAACAGCCCGGCGATCAGCACGACGGTGTCCACGGACGGACAGCCGTCGCACACCCGAAGCTCGAGCGTCGGCGCGCGGGTCGCCGGGCGGACGTCGAAATACACCATCCCGGCGTCGGTGATGACTCCGCTGGCCACCAGGTCGTTGACCAACCGGTCGTACTCCTCGGCCGACTGCACCGGGGCCGCCGGCCCGGTCGTCGGCCAGCGCTGCCAGATCAGCGTGCGCATGCTCGAGTAGCCGGTGTCGGAGCCGTCCGACGCGAACGGCGAGCTGGCCGACAACGCCAGCAGCGTGGGCAGGTACGCCGACAGCCGGTGGCCCACCGCGACCGCTTCGTCGCGGTCGTCGATGCCGACGTGCACCTGGGTGCCGCAGATCAGCTGCTCGCGCGCCAGCAGCTGGTAGTCGGCAAGCATCTGGCGGTACCGCGGTGTGCTGGTGACCCGCATCTCGGCCGGCACCGCCAGCGGGACCGACCCCGCGGCCACCACCCCCATGCCCAGGCGGTCCGCCGCCTCGGTCAGGACGCGGCGGTGGGTGACGAGTTCGACGCGCAGGTCGTCAAGCGAATCGATGACCCGGCTGTTGGTCTCGATGACGCAGCTCTGCAGCTCGGCGACGTAGTCCCCGGTCAGCCCGGCCAGCAGTTCGGGGGCCCGCGCGGTCAGCCGCCTTGTCTTCAGGTCGACAAGGTGGAACTCCTCTTCGGCGCCCAGCGTTCGAGGCGACTGTTGTCGCATGTCACCCACGCTATGGGCACGTCTTTACCGCCGCGTTAACCGCTTCATGCTACAGAAGGGCCGTTAGTCCGACGGACCGGAAGAGCGGCGTCGCCGGATGGCGGGCCCGATCTCCGCCGGATTCAGCTGCCTGCCGCCCCTGGCGCGGGCCATCGGGTAGAAGCAGAGCCCGATGAGGACGCAGGTGAAGTGCCCGATCGCGGTGAAGTTCAGCTCGACGCGGTCCATCGTGATCAGCGGGAACCCGAAGATGATGAACAGCACCCCGAGATAACCCCACCGCCAGGGCCGCGCGATGCGATAGGCCAGCACCGCGATCACGCCGACCAGGAAATAGCTAACCCCGATATCGCGGGCGTGGATCAGCCGCTCCGAGGCATCGTGTTCCTCGATCGCGAAATAGAGCAGGCCCTCGCTGATGTAGGTGGCGAGGATGTGTGAGCTCAATCCCACGGTTAGCCATCGCACCTGCCCGAGCCAGTGTTCGGCGGGCGCCAGGAACAGCGTGAACAGCAGCAGGTATGGCTCAAGACTCCTGCCGTCGATCCACAGCAGGCTGGAAAACAGCACATTGAGCGGATCCGTCGCCAACGCATGGATGTTGGTGGAACGGTGCAGCAGCGCCGCGTGCAGCTGCCGCCTGGGAAGCTCGTGCTGGATGATCGTCGTGATCAACAGCACGAACAGCCAGCCGTAGGTCAGCGGCGCACCGCTGACGAAGTGCCACACCGCGAGCCCCATGCTGCGCAGGCCAGCCCGCACGGATGTGTTCGCCACGGCTTGACCCCGGTTATTCGACGGTGACGGACTTGGCCAGGTTGCGCGGCTTGTCGACGTCGTAGCCGCGGGCCTGCGCGACCGACGCGGCGAAGACCTGAAGCGGGATGGTCGAGAGCAGCGGCTGTAAAAGGGTTGACACCGAGGGGATTTCGATCAGGTGATCGGCGTAGGGGCGCACGGTGTCATCGCCCTCCTCGGCGATCACGATGGTCACCGCGCCGCGCGTCTGGATCTCGCGGATGTTGGACAGCAGCTTGGCGTGCAGCGTGGCCTGGCCCTTCGGCGAGGGCATGACGACGATGACCGGCAGGCCGTCCTCGATCAGAGCGATCGGGCCGTGCTTGAGCTCGCCGGCGGCGAACCCCTCGGCGTGCATGTAGGCCAGTTCCTTGAGTTTCAGGGCGCCCTCCAGCGCCACCGGGTAGCCGACGTGGCGACCCAGGAACAGCACGGTCGGCGATTGGGCGAAGCGATGCGCCAAGGCGACCACCGGTTCGACCGTCCCGAGCACCTGGGCCACCAGGTCGGGCATCGCCTCCAGCTCGCGGTACTCGCGCGCGACCTCGTCGGGGTACTTGGTGCCGCGGGCCTGCGCCAGCGCCAGGCCGACCAGGTAGTTGGCGGCTATCTGCGCCAGGAACGTCTTCGTCGACGCCACGCCGATCTCCGGGCCGGCGCGGGTGTACAGCACCGCGTCGCACTCGCGCGGGATCTGCGAGCCGTTGGTGTTGCAGATCGCCAGCACCTTGGCCTTCTGGTCCTTGGCGTGCCGGACCGCCTCCAGGGTGTCCGCGGTTTCGCCGGACTGCGAGATGGCGACGACCAGGGTGCTGCGGTCCAGCACCGGGTCGCGGTAGCGGAATTCGCTGGCCAGCTCGACCTCGACCGGCAGCCGGGTCCAGTGCTCGATCGCGTACTTGGCGAGCAGCCCGGAGTGATACGCCGTGCCGCAGGCCACCACGAAAACCTTGTCGATCTCGCGCAGCTCCTGATCCGACAGGCGCTGCTCGTCGAGGACGATCCGGCCGTTGACGAAGTGCCCGAGCAGGGTGTCGGCGACCGCGGTGGGCTGCTCGGCGATCTCCTTGAGCATGAAGTACGGGTAGCCGCCCTTTTCGGCCGCGGCCAGGTCCCAGTCAATATGAAAAACTCGGGCACTCGCGGCGTCCTCGTTGCCGTCGAAGCCGGTGACGCGGTAGCCGTCGGCGGTGATGACGACGGCCTGGTCCTGCCCGAGTTCCACGGCGTTGCGGGTGTGTTCGATGAACGCCGCCACGTCGGAGCCGACGAACATCTCGCCGTCACCGATCCCGAGCACCAGCGGCGTCGACCGGCGGGCGGCCACGATGGTGCCCGGCTCGTCGGCGCTGGCGAACACCAGGGTGAAGTGGCCCTCGAGCCGGCGCAGCACCGCCAGCACCGAGGCGGCGAAGTCGCCCGCCGTCTCGCCGTGGCGGTACGCCTGTGCCACCAGGTGCACCGCCACCTCGGTGTCGGTGTCGCTGGCGAACTCGACGCCGGCGGCCTCCAGCTCGTGGCGCAGGGCCGGGAAGTTCTCGATGATGCCGTTGTGGACGACGGCGATCTTTCCGGCGGCGTCGCGGTGCGGGTGCGCGTTGCGGTCGGTGGGGCGCCCGTGGGTGGCCCATCGCGTGTGGCCTAGGCCGGTGGTGCCGGCCAGCGATGCGGGCGCCATCTCGGCTGTTTCTTTGATGGCCTCTTCCAGGTTGGCCAGCCTGCCGGCGCGGCGCCGCACGGTGAGTTTGCCGTGTCCATCGACCAGCGCGATTCCCGACGAGTCGTAGCCGCGGTACTCCATCCGGCGCAGCGCGTCCATGACGACCTCGCAGGCCGGGCGCTGCCCGACGTAGCCGACGATCCCGCACATTCTGACTAGGGTACGGCAGCTATCCCCGCGCGCCGCTTTTACACGGCTGACCTGGGCCTGACCCGGGCAAGCCGCCACGAGGCAGGCGGCGCGGGCCGGAACCGCCGACGAAACCCGGCCGGCGGGCGCCACCTCGGGTTCATTTGAATTCATGCCTTATTCATAAACCCGAAGCTCTTTTCACCTGATGTATTTCCGACGTTTTCGGTCGCGTCATTGCCACACCAAACTGTGCATTTAAGCTTCGCGGCAACGGCTAGTGCTGGCAACCACCGGGGAGTAATGCGAACTGCGAGATCGACGGCACCGGGGGCCAGCGGAAAGGGACGGTGCTGACGCTCGCATGACCACGACAGTGCAGGGCCTTGCGGCAACCGCCACGCGCGATCGCTGCACCACCTTGCGACTGTCCTCGTGCCATCAGTCTTTCAGCGGATATCAACGTCGACTGTCCAGCTAACACATGGACGTGTGATTTTCCGGAACCCGCAAACACAAACGCAAATCGAGAATCCGGCGTCGCGCCGCATTCATAAAAAGACAAATCTTGAATCTTTCGCCAGCGCAGCATCTTCCAGGAGGGAATCATGACCGCTGTTCTGTACGACGACGTGGTGACGTCCCCGCCGGCGCCCCGGCTGACGGTAAGGCCAGCGCCGAAGCGGGCCCGCCAGTCGCCGATCGGCACCGGGGCTGACCCGATGGTGGATGCCGCGACCCGTTTGCTGAGCATCCCGCTGCGCCAGCTGTACGCGGTGCTGTGGCGGGTGGGCCTGATCGAGGTCCTGGCCTAAGCCATGCGCTAACGTCGACGGGTGGCCCGCATCCGCAAGCTCGTCGCAGCCCTCAGCCGCCGTGGACCGCACCGGGTTTTGCGTGGCGACCTGGCCTTCGCCGGTTTGCCAGGGGTGGTGTACACCCCCGAAGCGGGCCTTAGCCTGCCGGGCGTGGCGTTCGGCCATGACTGGCTCGCCGGTGCGGCTCGCTATTCGGGCCTGCTGGAGCACCTGGCGTCCTGGGGCATCGTGGCCGGCGCCCCCGACACCGAGCGTGGCCTGGCGCCCTCCGTGCTGAACTTCGCCTTCGATCTCGGTACCGCACTCGACATCGTGGCGGGGGTGCGCCTCGGGCCCGGCAACATCAGCGTGCATCCCGCCAAGCTCGGCGTGGTGGGCCACGGGTTCGGCGGCTCGGCCGCGGTTTTCGCGGCGGCCGGCATGGCAGACAAGCCCGCAGCGGTGGCGGCGCTTTTCCCGTCGGTCACCAGTCCCCCGGCCGAGCAGCCCGCCGCGGCGCTGAAAGTCCCGGGCCTGATCCTGGCCGCGCCGGGAGACGCGAAATCGCTGAACTCTAACGCGCTGGCGCTGGCCGCCGTGTGGGACGCGGCCACGCTGCGCATCGTCAGCAAGGCCCAACCCGGCGGGCTGGTCGAGGGCCGGCGACCGACAAAGGTGGTCGGGCTGGCCGGCCCGCACCGGCGCACCCAGCGATCGGTGCGGGCGCTGCTGACCGGCTACCTGCTCTATGCGCTGGGCGGTGACAAGAAGTATCGCGACTTCGCCGATCCGGACGTGAAGCTGCCGCGGACGGATCAGTTGGATCCCAGGGCCGAGCCGGTCGCCCTCGAGGAGAAGGTCGTCGCGCTGCTCAAGTGATTGCGGCCCACACGAGAAGGTGCAACTAAACGCTTAGCTCGCAGCATCTCCTAGGCAGTGGCCCTGGTCTTTTACGATCGTCCCGCCTGGGGCGAGAGTCAGCGCCGCTGCCTCCGCTTCATCGCTCGTCGGACCCCAGCCTCCGAAGTACTTGCTGTGCGAAGCGTTCACCGCAAGCGCGACGCACCCACCCGGCCCACTGGCCAGAACACGACAGTCGCTGACTCGCTTGCGACACGCATCCATCACTATCTTCTCGGCGCCAGATCGGCTGGGTTGCCCCGCATAGATCCCCGAGATATGCCCAGTGGAATCCGATATCGCCATCGCGATCCAATTATCGTCGGCATGCGCGGTCGGCGTTGCTGCGAATGCCACGCCAATCGCGGTCGCCGCCACTGCCAGCATCTTCATCGGCATTCCCACCCCATTTCTTTCACCGCATGCTGCTGCGCAAGCAACACTATTACACGGCACTACCTCCCGCGACGGGAACAATTCTCGACCCATCTCCGCGGCAGTTGTTTGCTGGCGCGGCGCGATTTGCCGGGGGGCTAAGTCCTGTATCGAGGATTTCCATCCGATGCTGATCTGACGCGGACCGCCCGCCCCGGCGCGCGCCGTGGTCGTCGTGGTATCTGTCGTTGGTGCGAATCGGGATCGCTCTGGATTACTCGGGCGGCTTCCACGAGGCCGTCGACCGCGTCGTCGAACTCGAAAAGGCCGGCATCGAGGTCGCGGTGGTGGCCGAGGCCTATTCCTTCGACGCCGTCAGCCAGCTCGGGTATCTGGCCGCCAAGACCAACACCGTCGAGCTGGCGTCGGGCGTGCTTCCCATCTACATCCGCACGCCGTCGTTGCTGGCAATGACGGCCGCGGGCCTGGATTTCGTGTCCGACGGACGATTTCGCCTCGGCATCGGCACGTCCGGGCCCCAGGTGATGGAGGGGTTCCACGGCGTCGAGTTCGACGCCCCGCTGGGCCGCACCCGCGAGATCGTGGAGATCTGCCTGCAGGTGTGGCGGCGCGAGCGCGTGCAATACGCCGGCAAGCATTACCAAATCCCGTTGCCCGCGGACCGCGGAACTGGGCTCGGCAAGGCCCTCCAACTCATCAATCACCCAGTGCGCGAACGCATTCCAATCTCCATCGCGGCGCTGGGCCCGAAAAACGTCGAGCTCACCGCCGAGATCGCCGAGGGCTGGCAGCCCGTCTTCTATCTTCCTGAGAAGGCCCACCTGGTGTGGGGCGACGCGCTGGCCGCCGGCGCAGCCAAACGCGATCCGGCGCTGGGGCCGCTCGACGTCATGGTGCACGCGTCGCTGGCGATCGGCGATAACGTCGAAGATCGGCTGGCCTGGGGCAAGCCGCAGCTGGCCCTCTACCTCGGCGGGATGGGCGCCAAGGGCCGCAACTTCTACCACAACCTTGCCACGCGCTACGGCTTCGGCGAGGTCGCCGACCGCATCCAGGAGTTGTACCTGTCCGGCCGCAAACGTGAGGCCACCGCCCTAGTGCCCGACGAATTGGTGCGCGGGATGTCGCTCGTCGGCCCGCGCGGATACGTCGCCGAACGCTTGGCCGCGTTCGCCGAGGCCGGCGTGACCACGCTGTTGGTGAACCCCATGGCCGCCGAACCCGGCGAAGCCGTGCGCTTCGTCGAGGACGTCCTTTCGCTGCGGCCGGCCTGAGCTATCACTGCCCGGCCTGCGGAAGCTGATCAGCCGCGATTTCGCACGGCGTCGATCCCTCGCTCGGCGGGGGCGCCGGTCCGGTCGGTGGCGGCGCGGCAACCGGCGCGGGCGCGTCGACCGGTGCAGGCGGCCCGTCTAAGAGCGGCGCGTCCACCGGCGGCGGCGCGTCCACCGGCCGAGCCTCATCCGCCGGCCGAGCCTCATCCGCCGGCGTGGCCGCCTCCGAATCCCGCTTTTCGTCAACGTCTTTCGCCTCTCCAGGTTCATCGGGCTTGTCCCCGGCGTCGTCGGCGTGGAACGGATCCTCTTCGGCGTCGAAGGCGCCGTCGGTGCCCTCGTGGTCGGTCGCCGAACCGAGCAGCGAACCCATGGCATCGACAATCCGGCTGGCCAGCCCACCCAGCCCGCCTCCACCCGACCCGCCGAGGCCACCCAGATCGCCCGCGGGCATGGTCGAAGCGGTCCCCAGGTCCGGTAGCGGCGGCGCCGGGATCGCGGCGGGCGCCGCCGGCGCAGCGGTTGTGAGCGCCGGCGCAGGATCCGGTGGCGGGCCGGGAACCGCGGCGGCCACTACCGGAGTGGCCGGCGTCGTCGCGCTGGGCGGAAGCTTCTGATAACCGGGCCCGAGATCGCCTGGCACCTCGAAGCGCGCCGCCGGCGCGGCGGCCATCCGGTCGATCACCATGGCGTACGACGTGTCCACCCCTTCGACTGTCGAACGCATCGTCCTCAACCAGTCGTCGCGAATCTCGTTGTCCACGTATGGCGTTATCTGTTGACGGACCACCTCCTCGGCGCTCGCCCGATCCCCCACGCCCGTCGTGACCGCGGCGGCCGCGGCCAACCACGACGGCCGCTGCGCCCGACTGCCCTCGTCGATGGCGATGGCCGTCGCGACCTTCGAATCGACCAGGTACCACAGGTTGTCGCGCAGCGACTCGCACCGCTGGGCCGCCGCGCGGACCTCGGTGGCCACCGCGCTCGCGGCGTCGCAATGACGCTCCAGGAACCGGACCGCCGAGTCCCCGCCCGGCCCGATCCAAGCCGCGGCCAGCTCGGCGAGCTGGGCGTGCTGCACCCGCAGCGCCTCCATGACCGCCGCGCCCGCGGCCCGAAGTTCCGCGCAGTCGCGGTCGAGCGCACGAAGGTCGAGGCCTTCTTCGCTGTCGTACCAGTCGCGGATCTGGGAGGGGTGCGCCGTCATGCCGGGATGTTGGTAGCCGAGCGCGTGGCAGGCCGACACGTAGGTCTGCGTGTTCTCGACGGCGCCCCGGCCCTCCGCAAGGCGCTCGGCGACGTCCAACCGATCGGCCACGGTCAGGCGATCCGTGCCGCGGCGTACAGTTCGGCGTCGTTGTAGCGGTCGGCGCCGGCGCGCAGGGCCGCGGCCACCTCGGCGGCCGCGCGCGACCACTGCGTCACCTCGGCCGTCAGTCGCTCCAGCTGGACGCGCAGGGCGTCGCCGCGTGCGCTGTGCGCCCGGCCGGCGTCGGCCCCGCCGAAAGCCAACCGCGCCAAGTGATCTCCCACGGCGCGGTCGAGGAGTTCGGTGGCCGCGCCCAGCTGGTCGGCGACCGTGTGCACCGCCGGGCTATCGAATCTCATGCCTAATCCGACGCCGGACGCCGCGTCCGGGTTCCCGCATAGGCGGATCAGCGCGCGTCGCTCACCGCTTCGGCGACACGGGCGGCTACCCGCTGAGCGACGCCCTCGTCGGGCGCCTCTACCATGACCCGGATCATCGGCTCGGTTCCGGAGGGGCGCAACAGGATTCGGCCGGTGTCACCAAGTTCGGCCTCGGCCTTCTCGAGCGCGGTCTGCACCGAGGGCGCCGCGGCGGCGGTGGCCTTGTCGGCGACCTTGACGTTGATCAACACCTGCGGCAGCGACCGCATCGCCGAGGCGAGGTCGGCCAGCGAGGCGCCGGTCTGCGCCATGCGGTTCATCAATCGCAGCCCCGTGACGATGCCGTCGCCGGTGGAGCCCGCCGCGGGCATCACGATGTGTCCGGACTGCTCGCCGCCGAGGCTGTAGTCGCCGGCCCGCAGCTCCTCGAGGACGTAGCGGTCACCGACGCCCGTCGTGCGCACGGCGATACCGGCCGAGCGCATGGCCAGGTGCAGCCCGAGGTTGCTCATCACGGTGGTCACCAGCGTGTCGGAGGCCAGCTCGCCCGCCTCTCGCATCGCCAGGGCGAGCACGACCATGATCGCGTCGCCGTCGACGAGCTCCCCGTTGGCGTCGATGGCCAGGCAGCGGTCGGCGTCCCCATCGTGCGCCAGGCCCAGGTCGGCGCGGTGGTCGACGACCGCCGCCTTCACCGAGTCCAGGTGCGTCGAGCCGCAGCCGTCGTTGATGTTGAGCCCGTTGGGGTCGGCATTGATGGCGATCACCCGGGCACCGGCCGCGCGGTAGGCGCGCGGGGCCACCGACGACGCCGCGCCGTGGGCGCAGTCGACCACCATGGTCAGGCCGTCCAGCCGCAGCGTGCTGGCCTTGCTGAGGTGGCGCAGGTAGCGGTCGGCGGCATCCTCGGCGTCGACGACCCGGCCGATCCCGGCGCCGACCGGGCGCAACCCCGGTCCGGCCGCGACCAGTTCCTCGATCTGATCCTCGGTGCCGTCGTCCAGCTTGTGGCCGCCGGGGCCGAAGATCTTGATGCCGTTGTCGGGCATCGGGTTGTGCGACGCGGAGATCATCACACCGAAGTCGGCATCATAGGCGCCGGTCACGTATGCCACCGCGGGGGTGGGGAGCACCCCGACCCGCAGCGCGTCGACGCCCTGGCTGGTCAGCCCGGCGATCACCGCGGCCTCCAGCATTTCGCCGCTGGCCCGCGGATCGCGGCCGATCACGGCCACCCGCCGGCCCGGTCCGCCCGAACTCGCCAGGCGCCGGGCCGCCGCGGCGCCCAGGGCCAACGCCAGCTCGGCGGTCAACTCCCGATTGGCAACCCCGCGAACACCGTCGGTGCCGAACAGTCGACCCATGCGGACAAACCTCTCACAGTTGACGCTTGTGCACCTAACGTGCCCGTTCTTTTCTGACCCAAACCCCCCGCGAACGCGCGCAGACACGCCGAAGACGGTGCATAACGTTGCACTGCTGCGGCCAGAAAGTGATGCTGATCAGCGCTTGGAGTACTGCGGCGCCTTGCGCGCCTTCTTCAGCCCGTACTTCTTGCGCTCGGTGGCACGCGGGTCACGGGTGAGGAAGCCGGCCTTCTTCAGGGCGGGCCGGTCCTCCGGCGAGACCAGGATCAACGCCCGGGCGATGCCCAGGCGCAGCGCGCCGGCCTGACCCGACGGGCCCCCGCCGTGCAGCAGGGCGAAGATGTCGAAGCGTTCCACCCGGTCGACGGTGACCAGCGGGGCCTTGATGAGCTGCTGGTGCACCTTGTTGGGGAAGTAGGCCTCGAGGCTGCGGCCGTTGAGGTCGAACTTGCCGGTGCCGGGCACGATGCGCACCCGCACCACGGCCTCCTTGCGGCGGCCGACAGTCTGGATGGGCCGCTCGAAGACGAACGCCTCGGCGGCCCGGGCGGACGGGGCCTCGGCCTCCGGGGTCGCCGGGGTTTCCGTGGTCTCTACGACTGGATTGTTTTCCAGGCTGGTCTCGGTCACTGGGCCACCTGCTTGATCTCGTACGGAACCGGCTGCTGAGCGGTGTGGGGATGCTCCGGGCCTGCATAGACGCGAAGCTTGCGCTGGATCTGACGGCTGAGCTTGTTCTTGGGCAGCATGCCGACGATCGCCTTCTCCACGACACGGGTCGGGTGCTTTTCCAGCAACTCGCCGATCGTGCGGGAATGCAGCCCGCCGGGATACCCCGAGTGGCGGTAGGCCAGCTTGTTTTGCAGCTTGTCGCCGGACAGGGCGATCTTGTCGGCGTTGACGACGATGACGAAGTCACCGCCATCGACATTGGGCGCGAACGTCGGCTTGTGCTTGCCGCGCAGCAGGTTGGCTGCCGCTACGGCAAGGCGGCCAAGCACCACGTCCGTGGCGTCGATGACGTACCACGAGCGCGTGGTGTCACCCGCCTTGGGCGCATAGGTGGGCACAGCGCTTACCTTCTTCTCTTCTCGAGGTGGATCCCGGGTCGAGCCGGGTGCCGGTCAGGCGTCCGCGGTTGGGGCTTGGTCTCGGCGACCGACATTGACCCGAGGCCCCGGCGTACCGCACGCCAACCGAGCAGCTTACCGACCGTCATCCCCGCAGGTCAAAATGACTGTGTGGTCCCGGCGGCTCTCCTCCGCCGGGACCACACAGGGGCCATTCAGCTACCGTGCCCAGACGCCGGCCGCCCGGCGGTCGGCGTCGGCCACCTCCTCCGCGCCGTCACGCACCGCGTTTCCCAGGTCGACCAGCATTTCGTTGAGCGCGGTGGCCGCCTGGTGCCACTTCAGCTGCTCGACCTGGTAGGCGGCCGCCGCCTCGCGGGTCCACAGTTCCTGTAGCGGAGCGATCTGCGATCTGAGCTCGTCGAGCGCCGCGTTGAAACGGGCCGCCGTGGTGTGGATCTCTTGGCGCACCGAGTATTCGATTTCGCCGAAGTTGTAGGAGAGGACCGGGTCCACGGGCAATGCCCCGCTCAGAGGTTTCCGCCGGCGGCGGCGACGTGGTGGGCGTGGTTCTCGCCGGCCTCCCGCAGCGCGGCCTCGTTGTGTCGAATGGTCTCGGCGATGGTGTGCAGGACGCGGTACAGCCGCATCGACTCGGCGTTCCAGCGATCCAGCACATCTTTGAATCGCACGGCCGCGAGCCCGCCCCACACCGAGGGCGGCACGCTGCCCATCCGGCCGATGAAGGCCTGCAGCATCGCCCGGATCTCCTCGTTGCGGGCGTCCGTCGTGGCCGCGGCCGCGCGCATGAGATCAAAGTCGGTGCTCAGTGTGTTCGCCATATCAGATTGGACCGCGTCGATCTCCGTTTGGTTCCGCGCGATCTGTCGATTCATCCGATCGCGTGGGCGGATCGCACCGCCTGCTCGCAGGCGTCGCGGACGGCCTCCTCATCACCGGGACGGCTCTGGCAGCCCAGGCTGATCCGTACGGGCCCGTCCAGCAGCACCGTCCACCGCACGTGGTGGGTGGCGCGCACTTCGCGGTAGGTCACCGCGGGCCGGCCCACGCTCACCCCGGAGGGATTGAAGTCGACGAACAGCCCGGCGGGCTCCGCGTCGATCGCGTGTTTCAACCGCTCGGCGGTACCACTCAGCGTCTCGCCCGCCACCGGCGACTGCGTGACGTGCAACGCCACTTCCGGATCCGAGGGCGATGTGACCTGCACCCGCGCTGACCCGGGCCCGGTGACCACCCGCTGCGCGGACCAGTTCGCGGGCACCGTCAGCGCCACGCGGCCTTCGACCAAGAATGTTGTCGGCGCCGTCTGCACCGCGACCGGGGGCGACACGCCACGACGGGCCGCGGGGGCCACGGCCGAGATCGCCAGTGGAAACGCGGTCAGCACGACAGCGGCCCCGGCAAGACCGCTTATTATCCGCGCGCGGGATCGGGGGCGATCGGCACCGGCGGTGACGCGCGGCTCGGACGGGTCCTCCGGGACCGGCAGCGCCGACCGGGCCAGCCCGGGAAGCCGAGCGTCATCGATTTCCACCGCCGCCAGGCCGCTGCGGCGCACTGCCCCGGCGATCAACGCCCCGAGGGCCGGCGCGCCGGTCACCGTGCTCGGGGCGTCGATCAGGACGACCGCCGACGCAGTTCCGGTCATGGCTGTGATGCTCCGTGCTGCCTCCTCGACAGCCGGATGCGGTCCCGCCCCACGGGGTATCGCGACAACCTCGGCACCGGTGATCACCACCAGCCGCTCGGCGATCTCCACCACCACCGGCGCGTCGCCCTCGGCGCGCTGGTCAGTGGATGCCTCTGCCAGCAGCCACGACCGGCGACGCGCCAGCACGTCATCGGCCAGTGACTTGGCGGTCGCCGTCACCACGCCGACCCGCGCCGACGGCCACCAGGACGGGTGCACGAGGACCAGCCCGTTGCAGTTCACACATTTCACCGACCGCAGCGCCGCGCGCCACAGCGAATCGACGGTGACCGGGCGGCCGCCGACCAGCGCCACCCGATCGTCTATGGCGGCCAGCGCCTCCCTGATGATCTCGGACGTGTCGTCGTCAGCGGCTCCGCCTGTGGCACAACATAATCGGCGGATCGTGCCGGGCCCGGCCTCGATCAGCGCGCGGTGCCGGTTCGCGGTCGTGCTCACGGGGGCGGGCTCCAGGCCACCTGAACGAGCTGTTCGTCACCGGGACGGGTGATCAGGACGCCACGGCCGGGCGGCAACCGCACGGAGCGGCCGGAACCCCACGGTGCGCCCTCATCCGGGCGCTTACTCATCATCAGTGTCATGCACCCGAGGTCACGCAGGCCCGCCAGCAGCGGCTCGAACAGGGCGCGCTCGGCGCCACCGCTGCGCCGGGCCACGATCAGATGCAGCCCCAAGTCCCTTGCGTAAGGCAGATATTCGACGACGGCCGCGAGCGCACTACCTGCCGGGGTGGCGACCAGGTCGTAGTCGTCGACCAGAACATAGATGTCCGGCCCGGACCACCACGACTTGGCTCGCAGCTGCGCCTGGCTCACGTCCAACGAAGGCATCCGCCGCGCCAAGACATCAAGCAGACCCGGCAGCAAGCCGCCCAGCGCGGACGACGACATGGCGTAGCCGCCAAGGTGTTTCGATTCGACGACGCCCAACAGGGAGCGGCGAAAGTCTACGATCAGCAACTGTGCCTCGGCGGCGGTATTCGTCCGAACGATTTCGCGGCACAGAGTCCGTAGCGTGGCGGTCTTGCCGCACTCGTTGTCCCCGAGGATCAGCAGGTGCGGGTGCTGCCCGAAATCGATTGGGACCGGCTGCAGTCGGCGCTCCTCCAGACCGAGCAAGACCCGCGCGCCGAGTCGCGCTTTCGCCCGGTTCACGACGGCGTCATGGTCCACGTGCGTGGGAAGCAGCGGTATCGGCGGCGCGGCCGATTCACCACGACAGAACCGGTCGGTGGGCAGCGCGATGATCATGTGCAGCCCCTCGTGGGAAAGGCCGCGACCCGGTCGGTCGTGAGGTACGTGTTGCGCACGCTTGCGGTCGACCTCGGAGTCCGCGGGGTCGCCCAGCCGCAACTCGATGCGGGTGCCGATCTGATCCTTGAGCGCCGGCCTTATCTCAGCCCACCGCGACGCCGACAACATCACGTGCACACCGAACGAAAGTCCCTGAGCCGCCAGGGCAGTGATCGATGCCTCGAGTTCCTCGAACTCATGGCGCAGGTTTGCCCAGCCGTCGACGACGAGGAACACGTCAGCGAATGGATCGTGATCCCGCGCCGCATCGGCTCGATACGCCTCCCGAGACCGGACGGTGGATTCCATCTCGGCGACCATGCGCCGCACCAGATCCGGCTCGGCCCGGCCGGCGACGGCACCCACGTGCGGCAACGCGCGCAGCGCCCCGAGCGCTCCGCCGCCGAAATCCAGGCAGTAGAACTGCACCCGCCCCGGATCGTAAGTGGCCGCCAAAGCCGTGATGAGCGTGCGCAGCGCGGTCGACTTGCCCGATTGGGGTGCGCCGACGATCGCCACATTGCCTGCGGCTCCGGACAACTCGACCGTCAGCGGCGTGCGGCATTGCTCGAACGGGCGGTCGATGATGCCGATGGGTACGGTAAGGCGGTCCGGCGCCAATACCGCATCGCGGAGCAAGATGTCCAGCGCGGGTGCCGCTTCGAGCGGGGGCAGCCAGACCTGGTGCGCGGGCGGTCCGTGCCCGGCGAGCCGGTCGAGGACCGCTTGCAGGACGGTCCGGGTGGGCAAGGCGTCCGTGTCGGCGCGGGTGACCGGGCCTTCCGCCCGTGTGCTGAAGACCCGCACGGCCGCCGCGCCCACCATCGAGGCACAAGCCGGCGCCTCCGGCTGCAGCGGTCCCGAAACGAATGCCGCCTGAAAACGGATCGCCTCGCCACTGCCGGCGCGGAGGTAACCCGCGCCGGGCGTGTTGGGCAAGTGGTATGCGTCGAGCGTTCCCAAAGCCGCGCGCGATTCGGCGGCGGACAGGGTTTTCAGACAGATCCGGTACGACAGGTGGGCTTCCAGGCCCCGCAGCCGGCCCTCGTCGAGCCGCTGACTGGCCAGCAACAGGTGGATGCCCAGCGACCGCCCGAGCCGGCCGATGGCGACGAACATGTCAGCGAACTCAGGATGCTGGCTGAGCATTTCGGAGAACTCGTCGACGATGATCACCAATGTCGGTAGGGCGATCCATTGGCCGCCGGCCCGGCGCGCGCGTTCGTAGGCCGTGAGGCTGGCGCAGCGCGCCCTTCGCAGCAGCCGTTGCCGACGGTGCATCTCACCGGCCAGTGCGTCGCGCATGCGCGCCACCAGCGGCGCCTCGTCGGCGAGGTTGGTGACGACGGCGGCCACGTGGGGCGCCCGCGCCAAATCGAGAAACGTTGCGCCCCCTTTGAAGTCGATGAGCAGCAGATTGAGCACCTCCGGAGCGTTTTGCGCCACCAACCCCAGCGCGATGGTGCGCAGCAACTCCGACTTACCCGACCCGGTGGCGCCCACGCAGAGCCCGTGCGGGCCCATGCCGTTTTCCGCGGCCTCTTTGATATCCAGATGGAGCGGTGCGCCGTCGGCGGTGGTTCCGATGTGCACGCATAGTCGATCGCGATGGCCTTGCCCGCGCCACAGCGTGATCGGGTCGACACCCACCGGCCCGGCGCGGTACATGGACAGCCGGCGCGCACACGTCAGCGCGTCCACCAATTCCATCCGGTCGTGACACGGCAACGGTTGAGGCGCGTCGGGCCACCTGATCATCACCGGCTCGCCGTCGGCGCAGGCACCGACCTCGAGGATGGTGGCGCCCGTGATCGCACCGGCCGTCGCACCCTCCTCAGCCTCGGCGACCACGATCGCGTGCGGCGGTCCCGCACCGGCGAGCGCGTGCCGAGCCTCCGCCATGCTTGCGTACACCAGGCGGGCGGGGCCCACCGCATCGGCGGCGCTCGGATGTCGGTTGTGCGGCAACCACTTCAGCCAATCCCAGTGGGCTCGGTTCGCCTCGCTGATCACGGCCACGAGCAGCAACTGATCGGGCGGGTGCAGCACGGCCAGCTGGCAGATCATCGCGCGCAGCAGCCCGCGCACGGAGGCCAAATCGCCGTCGATCGTCACCGTCCCGACGGCACCCAAGCCGATCGTGATGGGCGCGGCCGCGATGAGCGAATGCGCGCTCAGGAAGCGACGCAAGGCCGTCTCCGTGACCGGGTCGGGTGGTTCATGGGCTGCGGGCGGCTCTGGCGCCACCAGCCGCGTCGCAAGCGGTTGAGTCCCGACGCCGACACGGGCCAGGCAAAAGTCGGGGTCGGACGCTCGCCGCTCCCACATCCGCGGGCCGCCGATCAACGTCCACAGCGTATCGGGGTCGGGATGGCTCCAGCTGAGGGAAAACCGCTGCGCCGCCGCGGTTTCGGTGACGTCCGCGCGCAGCTGGGTCAGGTATGCGAGGTAGTCGAGCCGGTCGGCGTCCAGGCCGCGGCCCCGCCGTTGGCCGCGCCCGGCAGCCGCCGTCACCGCCAGCGAGAGCAGCGTCATCATCGGGAATGCCACGAACATGGGATTGCGCGCGCCGGCCGAGCCCGAGAGGAATGCCGCGGCCATGACCCCGAGGGTCGCGAGCGACAGCATGACCGGCAGCAACCTGGGCGACCTCGCCGGCGGTAGGCCGGGCGGCGCCTCAACGGCGATGTCCGCGGTCGCGACCGCCGGCGGCAGCTGGCGAACCGCGGGCACGAAACACTGTGTCATCTCGGTCCCTCCCACCGTTTGGCGACGGTAAGCAGCGCCGAAATCCGCGGCAAGTCACCTGTGGATAGCCGGATATCAGGGGATCGAGAAACTGGCTACGGTTCCGGTAATCCGACCGAAGGGGTCACCGTTGCCTGTGTCCGATCCGGGGCTGCGCCGCGTGTCAATTCATGCCGGCACCGCCGTCACCGACCTGGCCCTGCCCGCGGGCGTTCCCGTCGCCGTCCTGATTCCCTCGATCGTCGACATCCTGGACGGCCACGGCGTCGACGCTTCCGGCGAGCTGGTGGCGCAGCGCTACCAGCTGTCGGGTCCCGGCGCGGCGCCCTTGAGCACGTCGGCGACGTTGGCACAGAACGGCATCCGAGACGGTGCCGTACTGGTCTTGACGCGATCCTCCACCCCGCCGCCCCCTCCGCGTTACGACGACGTGGCAGAGGCCGTGTCGGCGACGCTGCAGGCCGCGGGTCGCACGTCGACCCCCTTGGGGCGCAGGCAAGCGACGCGGGTCGCGGGCGCCGTCGCGGCGGGCTGTCTGACCGGCATCGGTGCGCTGACGCTCGTCCGGAACGCATTCAGCACCGACGTCACCGGCACAACCGTCGGCGTGACGGCATCAGCCGGCTTCCTGGCCCTGCTCTTCGCGGCGGTTGCACACCGCGCATACGGGGACGCGATCGCCGGGGTCGCGCTCAGCGTGATCGCCACCGCATTCGCGGCAGTGACCGGCTTTCTGGCGGTGCCCGGAGCCCCCAGTCTCCCAAACGTAGTGCTGGCCGCCGCGGCAACGGTCGCCGCCTCGGTGCTGGCGATGCGCGTATCGGGCTGCGGTGCCGTCACATTGACCGCGATCTCGTGCGTCGCGACGATCATCGCCCTCGCCGCGTTGGCGGGGGTGATCACCGCCGCACCGCTGCGCGCCGTTGGCTCGATATCCGCGCTGGTATCGCTCGGCCTCCTCGGAGTGGTGCCGCGGGTGTCGCTCATGCTGGCGGGCCTATCACAGCAGTCGCCCTCGAAAGACCTGGACACCAAGGCGATCCGTGCAGACAACTGGTTGACCAGCCTGCTCGCCGCGTTGTTGTCCGTAGCCGCCGCCGGCGCCATCGTCACCGTGCTCGCCGGCGCGCCACGGCTGTGCTGCATCGCTTTTGGTGCCCTCACCGCGGCGTTGCTGTTGCTGCGTGCGGGTACGGATGACCCGAGAAGGACACTCGTGTTCCTCGCTTGCGGAATCACCCTCACGGCGACGACTTTCGGTGTCGTAGCCCTGAGTATGCCGAGGAATGGAGCATGGATGGCCGCGATGACGGCCACGCTGGCCGCCGCCGCGATTTACCTGGGCTTCGTCGCTCCGGCGATATCGCTTTCACCCCTGATACACCGCGGCGTCGAGGTGCTGGAGTGTCTGGCGCTGGTCGCGATGGTGCCCATGACCTCATGGGTGTGCGGCCTGTACAACGCCGTTCGCGGATTGAACATCACGTGAGCGGCTCACGCGTCGCACGCCTGCTGGCGGTGTCGGCGCTTGCCTCGCTGTACCAGCTCGGAACGCCTTCGGCACAAGCCGTTTCGCCGCCGGAGATCGACGACAAGTGGTTGCCCAAGCCGGCGCTACCGGCGCCGCCGTCGCCGACGGTGCAGCGCGAAGTTTGCGCGACGATGATGGTGGGCGCGACACCGCGCCGCGAGCCGCTCCCGGATCTCGTCGACCTGCCCCGGGTCTGGCAGCTCACGCGCGGTGCGGGACAACGGGTCGCGGTCATCGACACCGGCGTCTCGCGGCATCCCCGCCTGCCCGGCGTGGTGCCCGGAGGGGATTACGTGTTCACCGGTGACGGCACCCAGGATTGCGACTCGCACGGCACCCTGGTAGCCGGAATCATCGCCGCCGCGCCCGATTCGAAGGCCGACGGGTTCAGCGGGGTGGCGCCCGAGGCCACGCTGATCGGCATCCGCCAGTCCAGCGCGAAGTTCGTTCCCGCCGGCGACCGTTCCCGCGGCGGGGTAGGCGACGTCGACACCATGGCGAAAGCCATCCGGACGGCCGCCGATCTCGGCGCGTCGGTGATCAACATTTCGTCCGTCGCATGCGTTCCGGTCGCCTCATCACTCGACGACCGATCGCTGGGCGCGGCTCTGGCGTACGCGGTCGACGTCAAGAATGCCGTCGTCGTGGCCGCGGCAGGAAACACGGGAGGCGCGGGCGCACGTCCGCCTCAGCGATCCGATGCGACCTGGCAGACGGCCACGGTCATCGCCAGTCCGGCCTGGTACGACGACTATGTGCTGACCGTCGGTTCGGTCAAGGCCGACGGGACGCCGTCGGCGTTCACGCTCGCCGGACCCTGGGTGGACGTCGCGGCCACCGGCGAGGAAGTGACGGCGCTCGGTTCGGAACCGGTTTCGGGAACCAGTTACGCCGCGCCTTTGGTCAGCGGGTTGGCAGCGCTGATCCGGGCCCGGTTCCCCGCGTTGACCGCGCGGCAGGTAATGGGGCGCATCGAGTCGACCGCGCATCACCCGCCCGCCGGATGGGACCCGCTCGTCGGCAACGGCGCCATCGACGCGCTGGCCGCGGTCAGCACCGACTTCAGTCCGCCCGCGACCACCGTCAAACCGCCGCCTCCCGTGCCGACCGCCACACCGCCGCCGCCACCGAAGCCGCCGGATTCGCACGCCCGGGTTACCGCGTTGCGCGGAGCTGCCATCTGCCTTGTCGCGCTGACGGGAACCCTGGCGGCCGCCCGGTTACGGGGTTCCCGCAACCGTGTCGCGGGCAACTGACGCGTTCTGCCTGCTCAGTTCAGGTCCGGACGGCAGGACCGCCAACATCGGCCACGGCGCCGGAATCGGTGCCGGAAGACCAAGATCATGGGCCGCGTCGTCATCGTGGATCGCAAACCGAACGCCGGTGTCGGTGACGAGATATCGCGTGCCGAATCGGTTATCGCCCCGGACGTAGGCGCTCCGGCCGGGCGGCAGATAGGCCCCGTCCAGCGCGGGACCGCGACCGTCGGCTTGGGACAAGGTCACCGGCGCCTGACCGGCCGGCACCGGTAGCCCGCTCCCGGCGAGGAACGCGATGTCGTGGCTCACGGATGGCGCGAGCTTCGACGTGACGCACAAGGTGCTACCGCCGGCTAACGCCGGCGCCCGGTCGGGGAAGCCGGCGAGCGGCAGCATGTTCACGATTCCCGCGGCGCGGATCGCGTCGGGGGCGACCGGGATGGCGTTGGCGGTGCCCCGCGAATCGCTGAAACGCAGGAGGTCGGCGGCCACCCGGCCGATGCGCTGGACGCCGCCGGGCAAGACGACGTAATACTCGTCGCCGTCGCCGCGTGTGATGCGCAGCACACTACCGACGGGAAAACCGGGCATCCCGGCCGACGCGTCTCCCGCCGCACGAAGCCGTGGAGAGCTGATCGGCGGCGCCTCGGGCACCGCGTTCAGCAACGACTGCGACACGAGCCGGGGCGCGTGGCCCTCCAGCCTGAGCGCACGCACGACCGCTGTGTCGGCGAGGTCCACCACGGCTCGCTGCCCGTTGTAAAGCAGGTAGGATGGCGAACCCGATGCGGGCGCGACCAGCAGGGCATCGTCGGTGCCCAGACGGCGGACCGACGATCCGTCGGTGGGCCCGGCGATTACCGTCGTTGCGCCGGTGCCTTCCGTATCGCAGATCGTCCAGGCCGACTCGTCCGCCGACAGCGGTTCGCCCAGGAGCGGCGGCGCCCCCGGAATGCCAAGCAGCGGGCCACGTTTGGTGCGTCCCAAATCGGACTCGCGGACCGGCTGGGGGTTCGCGGCCGTGGCCACGATCAACCGTGCTGACGCGAGGTTCAGCACCGGGTGCCAGGTATCGCCCACCCGCACGTACAGCGCACCGGATTGCTGTCCCATCACGATCCGCGCCTGACCGAGATCCACGTGCGGCCGCAGCAAACCCAGCAATGCATAGCCCAGCAGGGCGATGGCCGCCAGCACGCAGCCGACCGCGAGCGACGTGGTCTGCGCGCGCAGCGGTTCGTCCGCCGTATGGATGTCGCGGCCCAGCAATGCGCACTCGAGGCGGCGCAGCAGAAATCGGTAACCGCTGACCTGTAGCCGGATTGTGGGTTGGCGCAGCCGTGATCGTTCCAAAATCACCCCGGAAAATTTGTGGGATCCGTCTCCCGCTTCACGTTAAGCCGCATGTCAGCGGCGCTGCGACGGTCCATCCACAGGCCGGCGAATTTCGGTCCGCGCTGGTTGCGGGTAACATTTCGGCGTGTCTTCCCACCGCATAGGTCGCTGGGTGGGCCCGGGGGTTTCTGCAGTGCTCACCACCGCCGGCCTGCTCCTTTCCACAACCGCGACGCCGGTCGCCTCCGCCGATGACTGCCCGGACGCCGAGGTCATCTTCGCCCGCGGCACCAACGAGCCACCCGGCCTCGGCCGCGTCGGTGACGCCTTCGTCGACTCGCTGCGCCAGCAGACCGGCTTGAACATCCTGCCCTACGGGGTCAATTACGCCGCCAGCAAGCTGCAGCTGCACGGCGGTGACGGCGCCAACGACACCATCGACCGCGTCAAGAAGAGCGTGGAAAAGTGCCCGAACACCAAGATCGTGCTGGGCGGCTACTCGCAGGGCGCGTCGGTGATGGACATCGTGGCCGGCGTCCCCATCGGCGGCATCAACTGGGGCAGCTCGCTGCCGCCGCAATACGCCAACAACATCGCGGCCGTCGCCACCTTCGGTGACGTGGCCGACCGCGCCGGCGGAACGCTGCCGACCCAGAGCGCGCTGCTCGGGTCCAAGGCGATCGACCTTTGCAATCCGCAAGACCCGATCTGCCACGCGGGTCAGGGCAACGAGTGGAGCGGCCACACCGAGGGCTACGTTCCCGCGTACACCACGCAGGCGGCGGCCTTCGTCGCGTCCAAGCTGATGGCCGGGGCCAACCAGTACGGGCCGCAGACGCCCGGCTACGGCCCGCAGACACCGGGTTACGGGCCGCAGACCCCGGGCTCCGGCCCGTCGGTCCCCGGAAACGTCCCGGCGCCGAACACGCCCATCACGCCCAACACGCCGGACACACCGAATCCTCAAGCCCCGCTTGTCTAAATCGTTACCGGCGCTTGATCAATAAGCCCTTAACATCGTTGTGTGAGGCTTATCCGCCTGGGGCTGGCCGCCGCAATCCTTGCGGCGGCCGCGTTTTTCGTCCTACCGAAGCTGTTGCCCCTCGCCTCGGCGTCGTGCCCCGACGTCGAGGTGGTGTTCGCCCGGGGGACCGACGAGCCGCCGGGCGTCGGTCGGGTGGGCCAGGCCTTCGTCGGCTCGCTGCGCCAGGACACCCGCAAAAGCGTTGGCTCATACGGGGTTAACTACCCGGCCAACAAGGACTTCCTGGCCGCCGCCCAAGGCGCGAACGATGCGAGCAACCACATCCAGCAGATGGCCAACAACTGCCCCAACACCAAGTTGGTGCTCGGCGGGTACTCCCAGGGCGCCGCGGTCATCGACATCGTCACCGCCGCACCGCTTCCCGGCCTCGGCTTCCATGACCCGTTGCCCACCCAGGCTGCCGATCACGTCGCCGCCGTGGCGCTCTTCGGGAACCCGTCCGCCCGGGCGGGCGGGCTGATGAGCGCGATCACCCCGGATTTCGACGGCAAGACCATCGACCTGTGCAACACCGGCGACCCGATCTGCTCCAACGGCAATCAGTGGAAGGCGCACCTGGCCTACGTGCCCGGATTGACCAATCAGGCCGCAAGTTTCGTCGCCGGCCGGGTCTAACCGGGTGTGCGGAGATCCCGGGTGATCAAGATCCGCGCGGCCAGTTCGTCGTCGGGCGGGTAATCGACGCCGATCAGCGTCAACCCGTGCGCCGGGGCGGCGGCGAAGTCACTGGACCGGTCTGTGGCGGAAAGCAATTGGCGGCTCCAGGACGTGGGGCGCCGGTGCTCGCCGACGGCCAGCAGCGCGCCGATCAGCGAGCGCACCATCGACCAGCAGAAGGCGTCGGCGGTGACGTGCGCGCTGATCGAATCACCGTCGCGTGACCAGTCCAGCCGCTGCAGGTCGCGGATGGTGGTGGCGTTTTCACGCTGCCGGCAGAACGCCGCAAAGTCGTGCAGCCCCAACAGGTCTCGCGAAGCCACGGCCATCGCATCGAGGTCCAGCGCACGCGGCCAGGCCGTGACGTAGCGCGCCAGCTGCGGTTCCACACCGTAGGGCGCCGTCGACAGCCGGTATAGGTAGTGACGCCGCAGCGCCGAGAACCGGGCGTCGAAACCCGCCGGGGCGCGGGCGATATCGAGCACCCGGACGTCGGTGGGCAGGAAGCGACCGAGCCGGCGCAGCAGCGGTAGGAATTCCGCCTCACCGGCGTGCGGGGAACGCGGGTACGCGTTCGGCAGCGCATCGACGGGCACGTCGAGGTGGGCGACCTGTCCGGTGGCATGGACTCCCGTGTCGGTGCGTCCGGCAGCGCGCGACCGCACCGGAGTGCGGAAAACCGTCGTCAGCGCGTCGTCGAGAACGCCGGCGACGGTCCGCTGCCCGGCCTGGGCCGCCCAGCCGGCGAATTCCGTGCCGTCGTAAGCGATGTCAAGCCGCAGCCGGACGTCGTCGCTAACTCTCGTCAGACTCGTCGTTCGCCTCGGCGCCCTGCTCGGCTTCGGCCTTCGCGGCCACGGCCGTATCGGCCTTCTCCGCGGCTTGGGCTTCGGCCTCCGTGGCCTCGCTGGCCTCGGCCGCCTCCGCCTCCGCCTCCGCCTCCGCCTCGACAGGCTCAACGACCTCGTCGGCCGTCGGGCCGACGGCTTCCTCAGGCTCGACCGCCGCCTGAGGCGCCGCCGCTGCCGCCACCGGCGCGTCAGACTTCTTGGAAGCCTTCACCCGGCGCGCCCGGTCGGCCTCCGACGTCACCGTCTTCTCCCGGACCAGCTCGATCACGGCCATCGGGGCGTTGTCGCCCTTGCGCGCCTCGACCTTGATGATGCGGGTGTAACCGCCGTTGCGGTCGGCGAAGAACGGCCCGATCTCCTCGAACAAGGCGTGCACCACGTCCTTGTCGCGGATCTTCTTGAGAACCTCCCGACGGTTGTGCAGCGTGCCCTTCTTGGCGTGCGTGATCAGCTTCTCCGCGTACGGTCGCAGCGCACGAGCCTTGGGCTCGGTTGTCTTGATCCGGCCGTGCTCGAACAGCGACGTGGCCAGGTTGGCCAGCAGGGCCTTCTGGTGCGAAGACGAGCCGCCGAGGCGAGGGCCCTTGGTGGGCTTGGGCATTGCTGTCGCTCCTGTCTAGATTCTCAAAGGCTTTAGAGCTGTTCGGTTTCCGCGTAGTCCTGGTCATCGTAGGCAGCCTCGGTGGACCAGGTGCCGGTAGCGACGTCGTAGCCCGCAACCTCCGACGGGTCGAAGGTGGGCGGGCTGTCCTTGAGCGACAGGCCCAGCTGGTGCAGCTTGACCTTCACCTCGTCGATGGACTTCTGACCGAAGTTGCGGATGTCGAGCAGGTCGGACTCGGTGCGCGACACCAGTTCTCCGACAGTGTGCACGCCCTCACGCTTGAGTCAGTTGTACGTGCGCACGGTCAGATCCAGGTCGTCGATCGGCAGCGCGAACGACGCGATGTGGTCGGCCTCGGCCGGCGACGGCCCGATCTCGATGCCCTCGGCCTCGACGTTGAGTTCGCGTGCCAGACCGAACAATTCGACCAGCGTCTTACCCGCCGACGCCAGCGCGTCGCGGGGGGTGATCGAACTCTTGGTCTCCACGTCCAGGATCAGCTTGTCGAAGTCGGTGCGCTGCTCGACACGGGTGGCGTCCACCTTGTAGGTGACCTTGAGGACCGGCGAGTAGATGGAATCGACCGGGATCCGGCCGATTTCGGCGCCCGACGCCCGGTTCTGCACCGCCGGGACGTAGCCGCGGCCACGCTCGACGACGAGCTCGACCTCCAGCTTGCCCTTGTCGTTCAGCGTCGCGATGTGCATGTCGGGGTTGTGCACCGTCACGCCGGCGGGCGGCACGATGTCGCCCGCGGTGACCGCGCCCGGGCCCTGCTTGCGCAGGTACATGGTGACCGGCTCGTCCTCCTCCGAGGACACGACCAGGCCCTTGAGGTTCAGGATGATGTCGGTGACGTCTTCCTTGACGCCGGGCACGGTCGTGAACTCGTGCAGCACGCCGTCGATGCGAATGCTGGTGACGGCCGCGCCGGGAATCGACGACAGCAGCGTGCGGCGCAGTGAATTGCCCAGGGTGTAACCGAATCCCGGCTCCAACGGCTCGATGACGAACTGGGACCGGGTGTCGGTGACGATTTCCTCGGACAGTGTGGGTCGCTGTGAGATCAGCATGGTGTTTCTTCTTCTCCTTCTCGGCACCCGCTATTTGATGCCGCTTCGTTCTCCCGCGGCGACCCGCCGCGCCCGGCTTTCGCCGCGCTTGCGATCACCGCTGTCCTGCACCGGGTTCAGTGCAGGGGGTCTTCTACTTCGAGTAGTACTCGACGATCAGCTGCTCGGCGAGCGGCACGTCGATCTGCGTGCGCTCGGGCAGCTGGTGGATGAGGATGCGCTGGCGCTCCCCCACGACCTGCAGCCAGCTCGGGATCGGGCGATCACCCGCGGTCTCCCGCGCGATCTGGAACGGCACCGTGTTCAGCGACTTGTCCCGCACAACGATGATGTCGTACCGCGACACCCG
>NZ_JAOPWB010000123.1 GCF_025965855.1 Mycobacterium sp.
CGTCGCCCACGTCGACCACGGCAAGACCACCCTGGTCGACGCGATGCTGCGGCAGTCCGGCGCCCTGACCCACCGCGGCGACGACACTCAGGAACGCATCATGGACAGCGGTGACCTCGAGAAGGAAAAGGGCATCACCATCCTGGCCAAGAACACCGCCGTGCATCGCCATCACAGCGACGGAACGGTGACCGTCATCAATGTGATCGACACCCCGGGACACGCCGATTTCGGCGGCGAGGTGGAGCGCGGCCTGTCCATGGTGGACGGGGTGCTGCTGCTGGTCGATGCCTCCGAGGGCCCCTTGCCGCAAACGCGGTTTGTGCTGCGCAAGGCGCTGGCCGCCCATCTTCCGGTGATTCTCGTCGTCAACAAAACCGACCGGCCCGACGCCCGGATCGCCGAGGTCGTGCACGCCAGCCACGACCTGCTTCTCGACGTCGCGTCCGATCTCGACGACGAGGCCGCCGCGGCCGCCGAGCACGCGCTGGGCCTGCCGACGCTCTACGCGTCCGGGCGCGCCGGCGTCGTGAGCACCGAGGCGCCCGCCGACGGTGAGGTGCCTGCGGGCGACAACCTCGACCCGCTGTTCGACGTGCTGATGGAACACATCCCGCCGCCGGTCGGGGACCCCAAGGCGCCACTGCAGGCGTTAGTGACCAACTTGGACGCGTCGGCCTTCCTCGGCCGGCTCGCCTTGGTTCGCATCTACAAGGGCAAGCTGCGCAAGGGCCAGCAGGTGGCGTGGATGCGCGAGGTGGACGGGTTGCCCGTCATCACCAACGCCAAGATCACCGAGTTGCTCGCGACCGAGGGCGTCGAGCGCAGTGCCACCGACGAGGCGATCGCCGGCGACATCGTGGCCGTGGCGGGGCTGCCCGAGATCATGATCGGCGACACGCTGGCCGATCCCGACCATGCCCATGCGTTGCCGCGCATCACCGTTGACGAGCCGGCCATCTCGGTGACGATTGGCACTAATACTTCTCCGCTGGCGGGCAAGGTGTCGGGGCACAAGCTGACCGCGCGCATGGTTCGCAGCCGGCTGGACACGGAGTTGGTCGGCAACGTGTCGATCCGGGTGGTGGACATCGACCGGCCCGACGCGTGGGAGGTGCAGGGCCGCGGCGAGCTGGCGCTGGCGGTGCTGGTCGAGCAGATGCGTCGGGAGGGGTTCGAGCTCACGGTCGGCAAGCCACAGGTGGTCACCAGGACGATCGACGGCAAGCTGCACGAGCCGTTCGAGGCGATGACGATCGACTGCCCCGAGGAATTCGTGGGGGCCATCACGCAGTTGATGGCCGGCCGCAAGGGCCGCATGGAGGAGATGACCAACCACGCCGCCGGCTGGGTCCGGATGGACTTCATCGTGCCCAGCCGCGGCCTGATCGGCTTCCGTACCGACTTCCTGACTCTCACTCGCGGCACCGGCATCGCCAACGCCGTGTTCGACGGCTACCGGCCGTGGGCGGGGGAGATCCGGGCCCGGCACACCGGGTCGCTGGTATCCGACCGGACTGGCAACATCACGCCATTCGCGTTGCTCCAGCTCGGCGATCGTGGCCAGTTCTTCGTTGAGCCCGGCCAGGACACGTATGAGGGGATGGTCGTCGGAATCAACCCGCGCCCAGAGGATCTCGATGTCAACGTCACGCGCGAGAAGAAACTGACCAACATGCGGTCGTCGACCGCGGACGTCATGGAGACGTTGGCCAAGCCGCTGGAGCTCGACCTGGAACAGGCCATGGAATTCTGCGGGCCGGATGAATGCGTCGAGGTGACTCCCGAGATCGTGCGGGTACGCAAGGTCGAGCTGGATGCCACCACCCGGGCCCGCAGCCGCGCGCGGGCCAAGGCCCGGGGTTAACGCTTGGCGCCGGGCCGCTTCACGCGCGTGGTTGCGCGGGCTGCTGAGCACCTGCTCGATACCCTGATGGGCATGCCGCGACGAGCCCGCCGCCTTTTCATGACGGTCGGCGTGGTCGTTTCGTTGGTCGGGCTGGCGCTGGCCGCGTGCACGGTCAACCCGCCGCCGGCGCCGCAGAGCACCGACACGCCGCACAATTCGGCGCCGCCGCCGCAGCGGCCCACCCAGATCATCATGGGCATCGACTCGATCGGGGCCGGGTTCAACCCGCATCTGCTGTCGGATCTGTCGCCGGTGAACGCGGCGATCAGCGCGCTGGTGTTGCCCAGCGCTTTTCGGCCGGTGCCCGACCCCACGACGCCGACGGGCTCACGCTGGGAGATGGACCCGACCCTGCTGGTGTCCGCGGAGGTGACCAACCAAAACCCGTTCACCGTGTCCTACAAGATCCGGCCAGAGGCGCAGTGGACCGACAACGCCCCGATCGCCGCCGATGACTTCTGGTACCTGTGGCGGCAGATGGTCAGTCAGCCCGGGGTGGTCGATCCGGCCGGATACGACCTCATCACCGGGGTGCAATCGCTCGAGGGCGGCAAGCAGGCCGTAGTCACCTTCGCGCAACCGTATCCGGCCTGGAAAGAGCTGTTCAGCAACATATTGCCGGCCCACATCGTCAAGGACGTGCCGGGCGGATTCACGGCCGGCCTGGCGCGCGCCCTGCCGGTGACCGGCGGCCAGTTCCGGGTGGAGAGTATCGACCCCCAGCGCGACGAGATCTTGATCGCCCGCAACGACCGCTACTGGGGCGCGCCCGCGAAACCCGCCCTGATCCTGTTCCGGCGCGCCGGCGCGCCGGCCGCGCTGGCCGATTCCGTGCGCAACGGCGACAGCCAGGTGGCCCAGGTGCATGGCGGCTCCGCGGCCTTCGCGCAGCTGTCGGCCATCCCCGATGTGCGCACCGCGCGGATCGTGACGCCGCGGGTCATGCAGCTCACGCTGCGCGCCAACGAGCCGAAGCTGTCCGACACCCAGGTCCGCAAGGCGATCCTGGGCTTGCTCGACGTCGATCTGCTGGCGGCAGTCGGCGCGGGCAGCGACAACACCGTCACGCTGGACCAGGCCCAGATCCGCTCGCCGAGCGACCCGGGCTACGAGCCGACCGCGCCGCCCGCGATGACCACGCCGGCCGCGCTGGCGTTGCTGGAAGGCTCCGGATACAAGGTCGAACCCAACACGCCGGCGTCGCCGGCACCGACCCCCGCGAGCACCGGGCCGCCGGAAGTCACCCGCGGCCGCATCAGCAAGGACGGCCAACAGCTCTCGCTAGTCATCGGGGTGGCGACGAACGACCCGACCTCGGTCGCGGTGGCCAACACCGTCGCGGATCAGTTGCGCAACGTCGGCATCGCCGCGACGGTGCTGGCGTTGGACCCGGTGACGCTGTATCGCGACGCGCTGAACAACAACCAGGTGGACGCGATCGTCGGCTGGCATCGGGCCGGGGGAAACCTGGCGACGCTGCTGGCCTCGCGCTACGGCTGTCCCGCGCTGCAGACGACGACCGTCCCGACCTCGAATCTGGCAACGACCACTCGTGCCACCGGGCCCACGTCGTCCGCCGGGCCCACCACCACCTCCGCGACGCCCACCCAGACGTCCCCGAGCCGCCCGCCCGAGCCCGGCGCCCTGGTGCAGGCGCCGTCGAACCTCACCGGAATCTGCGACCGCAGCATTCAGTCGAACATCGACGCCGCGCTCAACGGCACCAAGAGCATCAACGACGTGATCACCGCGGTCGAACCGCGGCTGTGGAACATGTCGACGGTGTTGCCGATCTTGCAGGACACGACGATCGTCGCGGCCGGCCCCAGCGTGCAAAACGTCAGCCTGACGGGCGCGGTCCCGGTCGGCATCGTCGGCGACGCCGGCCAATGGATCAAAACCGGCCCCTAAGCGCCCATTTCGAATATTGAAAACGCCGATTTTCCAAATGCGGTTACGCCCGGCGCGCGCGGACCAAAAAGTAACGAATCAATTACGAATAGGCGAATCGAATATCCACAAAGTCAGTTAGTGCAAACGGGCGTTTTCACGACACCATTTCGATACGCTGCCGCCAGCGCAATACCCGCCCGATCGGGCTACGGAGGGGTAGCGGCCGTCTTGTGCTGAACCGGGGAGGTCAGAGTGTCGTTTCTCATCGCAGCGCCGGAGCTAATGGCTGATGCTGCAAAGGATTTGGCGAGCCTTGGTTCGCTCATCGGATCGGCCAACAGCGCGGCGGTCGCCGCCACGACGGGGGTGCTGCCCGCCGCCGCCGACGAGGTTTCGGCGGAAATTGCCGCGCTGTTTTCTTCGCACGCCGCCGGCTACCAGCAACTGAGCGCGCAGGCGGCGGTATTCCACCAGCAGTTCGTGCAGACTTTGACCGCGGGTGCGGGCAGCTATGCGGCCGCCGAGGTAAACGTCGTGCAGACTCTGGCGAGCGCGGTCCCCGCGCTCGGGTTCGACTTCAGCGCCGGGCTCGCGGGGTTTGGGGCCACCCTGAGCGCCGACCTTGCCGGGCTGGGCGCCTCGCTCAATGCGGCGGTGTCGGCCAGCTTTGGCGCCAACGTCGTTGGGCTGGCGCCACTCGGAGCGGCCCTGGCGACGAACTTCAACAGTGGGCTTTCGGCGCTGGCGCAGACCGGCGGGGCGCTTGCGACGAACGTCGGTACCGGGCTTTCCGGGCTGGCCGGCGGCTTCAACGCCGCGCTGCCCGGGTTGCAGGCCAGCCTGAGCGGCGGGCTTTCCGGGCTGAACGCTTCGCTGAATGCGGCGTTGTCGGGCAGTTTGGGCGGCAGCCTTGCGGGGCTGGGGCCGCTCGGGGCGACGTTGGCCGCCGACTTCAGCAACGGGCTGTCGGGGTTGGCCCAGACCGGTAACGCGCTCGCGGCAAACCTCGGCGCCGGGCTGTCCGGCCTGGCCGGCGGCCTCAGTCTCGCATTTCCGGGGCTCGCGGCCAGCCTGGGCGGCAGCCTTGCGGGGCTGA
The DNA here is from genome assembly GCF_025965855.1 of Mycobacterium sp. GTDB lineage: Bacteria > Actinomycetota > Actinomycetes > Mycobacteriales > Mycobacteriaceae > Mycobacterium. Next base: position 4,899 of record NZ_JAOPWB010000123.1, read on the forward strand.
GCGCTTCGCTGAATGCCGCCTTGTCGGGCGGCTTGGGCGGCAGTCTTTCGGGGCTGGGGCCCCTCGGTGCGACATTGGCCGCCGACATCAGCAGCGGTCTGTCGGGATTCACGCAGACCGGCGGGGTGCTGGCGACGAACCTGAGCGCCGGACTCTCCAACCTGGCGGCCGGCTTGAGCGCCGGGCTACCGGGCCTGCAGGCCAGCCTCAGCGGCGGGCTTGCCGGTCTGAGCGGCGCGATCAATGCCGCGTTGTCGGGCGGCTTCGGCGGCAGCCTTTCGGGCCTCGGCGCCGCCCTGTCCGGTGCCTTGCAAACCGGTGGGTCGCTGATCGGCAACCTGAGTGCCGGCCTGCCTGTCCTGATGGGCGGCTTCACCCTGCCGACCAACCTGAACGCCGCGCTTGCCGCGCTGGGCGGCGCATTCGGTTTCAGCCCCAGCCTGGGTGCGAGCATCACCGCGGGGCTCTCCGGGCTGAGCGCCCAGCTCAACGCCGCGCTCTCCGGCGGCCTCAGCGTCGGGATTTCCGGGCTTCCCACGCTGTTCGCCAACCTGGCCGCGCCCTGGCAGACGCTGTTGACGGTGCCGAACGTGCCCGCATTCCTCGCCCAGCTGCAGACGATGGAGGTCGGCTTCAACACGGCGTTGGTCACCAACGAGCTCGGCTTGAACGGGGCTCTGGTCGCCCAGGAGACGGCGCTGGAGACGGCGCTCTTCGGCGGCACCGGCGCCTTGGGCGGCTCGATCGACAGCTTCTTCAACTTCTGGAACACGGTGCTGGGCACCGGCGAGGTGACGTTCGACAGCCTGTTGGGAGCCCAGCTCCCCACCGGCGGCGCGATTCTGGCCAGCCTTGCGGTCGGTTCCCCGGCCAACATGATCGCCGGCGGCGCGCTCGGCGGGCTGCTGGGCGCCGTGGACACCAAGTTCCTGTGGGACCTCGACGTCATCGGGGCGGCGGCGACCGCGTTGACCGGCAATGGATCGCTGCAGGCCGCGTTGACGGCGGGGATCAACGCGGCGGGCTTGCAGGCGTCGTTGACCGCGGCGCTCAACGGATCGCTGTTCGCCGGGCTTCCGGCGACCGGGTTGGGGGCGGCGCTGGTGGCGGCGCCGACGGCGGGGTTGCAAGGATTGGCCTCCGGCCAGATCAACTTCCTCGGAAACCTCATCACCGCGGAGACCGGCTTCAACAGCAACCTGTTGAACAACGAGATCGCTTGGGAGACAAGCGTATTCGGGACGAACAGCGCCCTGAACGGCGGGCTCAACCGGCTCTTCAACGTGGGCAATCTGGTGCTGGCCACCGGCGAGCAGACCGCCAACAGCTTCGTGGGCGGTGTGCAGGCCCCGCCGATCAGCACCGTCCTTACCGGTACTGGAGAGGAGGTCTTCAACGGCGGCAACATCGGCGGCCTGGAGGGCATCTTCGACCAGACCCTGGCCGCCGGCGCCGACTTCGCCGGGTTATCCGTGGGCTAGGTCTGAATCAGCCGGCGCCCGC
>NZ_JAOPWB010000126.1 GCF_025965855.1 Mycobacterium sp.
ATGACCGCCGGGATGAGCACATGGGACACCAGGCCCTTCCAGATCACCCCGTGCGCGCCGACGGCGGCGATCGTCGCGCCGACGATGCCGCCGATCAGCGCGTGCGACGAGCTCGAGGGGATGCCGAGGAGCCAGGTGAGCAGGTTCCAGACGATGCCGCCAACGAGGCCGGCGAACACCAGATCCAGCGTCACAATGTGCCCGTCAATCAGGCCTTTGGCGATGGTGGCCGCCACCGCGGTGGACATGAACGCGCCCACCAGGTTGAGCACCGCCGACAACGCGACAGCGGCCTTGGGCGCCAGCGCGCCGCTGGCGATGGACGTTGCCATCGCGTTGCCGGTGTCGTGGAAGCCGTTGGTGAAATCGAAAGCGAGTGCCGTGATTACGACAATGATTAGGAGGAACAAATCGATGTTCACAGCGCCTGATTCTCGTAGTCGGGGGATTAAATTGTCGAATGGAGAGACGGCCGAAACGCAGGTGTACCTTGACTTGTCGTCTGATGTTAGCTGTCAGTTAACCCGATGTTGCCCTCAGTCGCCGCGGGTGTCGCGGCGCAGCGGGTGATCCCCTGGGACCTCGACGAAAATCAGCGTGATCCCGTCGGGATCGGTCACGTGCATCTCGCGCAGGCCCCACGGTTCGCGGCGCGCATCGCGGGCGATCGGAACGCCCCGGCCCCGCAGCTCGGCCTGAGTCGCCGCGACGTCGCGGACCTGGAGCCACAGCGCACCGGGGAAGGGTCCGCGGGAATGGTCCGGCGAGCCGTAGCCGGCCAGCTCCAGCAGGGACTGCCCCGCGAAAAACACCGTCCCCGCGCCATATTCGCGGGCTATCGCCAGGCCGATCTCGTCGCGGTAGAAGCTCAACGACCGCTGATAGTCCGCCGGCCGGAGCAGCATCCGGCTGGCCAGGATCTCCATAGCGTCGTGTCTATCACGTGCACCGGCTTCGGAGGGTCTGGACGCCGGGGCCGACGAGGTCGTCGCAGGCGGCGGCCCGGCCCGTCGCGGCGAGCAACAGCGACAGCAGGGGGCCCTCGACGGGTTCTCCCTCCCCGTGTCGCCAGTCGTGATCGGTGGCGGACAGTGCCAGCCCGGCGATGCGGTTCTTGGAGCCGAGCAGCATGTTGGAGCCCTTGTAGAAGTCGATCGCCTGGCGGACGGCGTCGGGAGGGTAGGTGTGCGGGATGCCCAGCGGACGACGCACGTCCTCCCCATGCACCACCACCTCGCCCAGCCAGGAGGTTTTGGGGCCCGGCGGCGCGGAGGTGGAATTCTGCAGTCCCCGGAATTCCGCCAGGGTGGCGCCCGGGTCGGCGCCGCGGTGCTTGGCGATCTGACCGTTGGCGAACTTGTCGAAGTTGAACCCGGCCTTGGCCATGTTGAGGAAGAACGTGGCCGGGTTCAGCGAGGCCGTGGCCGACAGGTGCGCGACGATGTCGCGAACCGTCCAGCCCGGGCACAGCGACGGTGTATCCCATTGCGCCGGCGTCAGGTCGGCGAGGTCGCCGGCGAGCGCGCCGCGTTCGGCGGCGACGGTGGCCCAGAGATCAGACACAGCAACCTCCTTCAGGGTTGAGCCGGTTTCAGGTATCCGCCTTCTGGTTGGGCTGGATGGTCTGGCGCTGCATGAGCATGTTGACCCAGCGGGGCCCGAAGGTGTCCAGCGCCTTGGCGGCAATCGCCATCCGCGGTGCGATCCGCACCGGCCGGGTGCGGGCGGCGGTGACCATCCACTCGGCGGCCTCCTGTGACGTCAGCGCGGGCATCCCGTCGTAGGCCTTCGTCGGCGCGATCATCGGCGTGGCCACCAGCGGGTAATACAGCGTCGTCGAATGCACACCCCTGCGGCCCCACTCGGTTTCGACGACCCGGCTCACCGTCGACAGCGCGGCCTTGGAGGCGTTGTAGACCGAAAACAGCGGCGACGCCTCCGACAAGACGCCCCACGTCGAGACGTTGATGATGTGACCGTCGCCGCGCTCGAGCATCGCGGGCGCGAGCCCGCGGATCAGCCGCAGCGGCGCGTAGTAGTTGAGCACCATGGTCCGCTCCACATCGTGCCAGCGCTCCAGCGACTCGGCCAGCGGCCGCCGGATGGACCGGCCGGCGTTGTTGATCAGGATATCGACGCCGCCGAGGCGCTTTTCGACGTCGGCGACCAAAGCGTCGACCGCGTCCATGTCCGAGACGTCGCAGGGGATCGGTACGGCTCGGCCGCCGGCCTTCGTGATGCGGTCCGCCAGCGTGTCGAGCAGGTCCTCGCGGCGGGCGACCACGACCACCGTCGCGCCGGCGCCGGCCAACTGTTCGGCCCCGGCCTCGCCGATGCCCGACGATGCCCCGGTCAGCAGGATCCGCTTGCCGTCGAGGTCGACCGGCTTGATCGCGGGCCGGTTGACCAGTATCTGCGGCGACATGGGCGGTCGCATGGTCGCCAGCACGATCTGGTCTTTGAACCTGCTAAGTGGACTCTTGCTCACGTGGGGAGTCTAGGCGGCGGCTCGACCTCAGAAGTAGCGCGGGAACGGGCTCCAGTCCGGCGGCCTCTTCTCCAGGAAAGCGTCGCGGCCTTCCACGGCCTCGTCGGTCATGTACGCCAGCCGGGTGGCCTCGCCGGCGAAGAGCTGCTGGCCCACCAGCCCGTCGTCGAGCAGGTTGAACGCGAACTTCAGCATCCGTTGCGCCTGAGGGGATTTCGCGTTGATCGCCGCCGCCCACTCGATGCCGACTCGTTCCAGGTCGGCGTGGTCCACGACCTCGTTGACCGCGCCCATGTGGTGCATCTGCTCGGCGGTGTAGCTGCGGCCCAGGAAAAAGATCTCGCGGGCGAACTTCTGGCCCACCTGACGAGCCAGATACGCGCTGCCGTAACCGCCGTCGAAGCTGCCGACGTCGGCGTCGGTCTGCTTGAAGAGCGCGTGTTCGCGGCTGGCCAGGGTGAGGTCGCAGACGACGTGCAGGCTGTGCCCACCCCCGGCGGCCCACCCGTTGACCAGGCAGATGACCACCTTGGGCATGAAGCGGATCAGCCGCTGCACCTCGAGGATGTGCAACCGGCCGGCGCGGGCGACATCAACGGTGTCGGCGGTCTCCCCACTCGCGTATTGATAGCCGGACCGGCCGCGGATGCGCTGATCGCCGCCGGAGCAAAACGCCCAGCCGCCATCCTTCGGCGACGGGCCGTTGCCGGTCAGCAGCACCACGCCCACGTCGGGCGACATCCGGGCGTGGTCGAGCGCGGTGTACAGCTCGTCGACGGTGTGCGGCCGGAACGCGTTGCGCACCTCGGGACGGTTGAACGCCACCCGCACCGTGGCGCCGGCGACATGGCGGTGGTAGGTGATGTCGGTCAGGTCGCCGAATCCGTCGACCGGACGCCAGGCCTGCGCATCAAATGGGTTGTCACTCAAGGCTGTTGAACTCCGTCCTTGCTGATGGTGAGGTCGCCGCAGCTGATCGTCTGCGCCGAGACCACCGCGGGGTCCTGCGCGGAAGTGGCGGTCACGGTGTCGGACTGTCCGATGGTAGCCAGCGTGCCGTTGATGTCGATCTCGGTGCGGCGCACCGTCCACTGGCCATCATTGTTCAACGCCCGCAGCCCGACCAAGTGCCGGCCGGCCGATGGTGGGCCGAGGTCGCCGCAGCCGATTCCGGTGCCGTTGTCGCGCAAATTTTGAAGGTCGAACAGGAACGGCGCGCCCTGGTTGTCGGCGGCGGTCTGCAGCCGGCAGTCGGCGAACACGTACAGGTGCGCGCCGCGCCCGTCGCTGACGATGATCTGGTGCTGCCCATCTTGTTGAGCGTCGATTGCCAAGGCGCTCAATGGGAGTGGGCTCGCCGACGACACCTGTACGTCGGAGTTTGCGCCGCTCGCCGTCGTGACGCCGGCGATTCGGTCGGTGCGGCCGCTGCCGTCGCGAATCTGCCCGATCCACAACGTGTCCGGCTGGCCGTCCCAGTCGAGATCACCGACCTTGCGCATGCCCGCGCCGGCCGGGGGAGGGGCGCCGCCGGGGGCGCAGCCCGTCGCCGCGAACGAGCGCCCCGCGGGGACGCTCACACATGCCGTGAGCAACAGGCATACCAGCAGCACGCGCCGCATCGCGACTACACCGGGTCCAGACGGAAGACCGCGCAGCGGCCGGCCAGGGCTTCGAACTCCTCGGGGCGGCCGTCGGTGATCAGTCCCGCCCGCTTCATGAATCCGACGCCGGTGGGCACCTGTGTCGGGTAGTCGCGGAGAATCGGCCTCGAATCCGCCGGCGACAGCTCCACCATCCGCATTGTCTGGGTGCGGCGGCCGCGGGCCAACGTCACCTGGCCGGCGGCGCGCACGTTGGCCACCCAATCCGCGCCCGGGAATCCGGCGACGACGTACCGGCTGCCGTCGACGATCATCGGGGTCACCGGCGTCGACCGCTCACGACCGGATTTGCGTCCCCGCAGCGTCAGCACGGCCGGGCTCTCGCCGCCGAAACGCATTCCCAGCCGCGACATCTGGATGAAGATCTTGTTGGCCGGTGTCAGCCACCACGGTGGCCTGATCCGATCACTGGCGCCCACGCGTGCCAGAGTAGTCATGGCCCGCTGGCGAGCCGACGGCGTCCAGCCGCGCGATCGCATCCGCGCTCAGCGAGACGTCGGCCGCGCCGATGTTCTCCTCGAGGTGCGCGATCGCTCGTGTGCCGGGAATCAGCAACGTGTTCGGCGCGTGGGCCAACAGCCACGCCAGTCCGACTTGGGCTGGCGTGCAGCCGATTTGGCGGGCGACCTCGACCACCACCGCGTCGTCGGCGACCTTGGGGAAACCCGGGAGGGACGACCCCAACGGGGAAGAACGGCACCCAGGCGATGCCCTCGGCCACGCACAGGTCGAGCGTGGCTTCCTGCGAGCGGTCAAGCACGCTGTAGGCATTCTGCACGCAGACGATGCCCGCGGGCAGGGCCCGTCGGACCACGTCGAGAGGCACGCTGCTCACGCCGATCGCGCCGATCTTGCCCTCGTCGCGCAGCGCGATCATCTCGGCGAGCTGGTCGTGGAGGTCGACGATCTGGTCGCCCTCGGCGGTCACGCCGGGCCCAAGGTCCATGCGCCGCAGATTGACCACCGGGACGCGCTCGAGACCCAGCTGCGACAGATCGTCCTCGACCGCGGCGCGCAGCTCGGCGGGCTTTTGCGCCGGGGTCAACGGTATGGGATGTTCGCCGGTGTATCGAGCACCGACCTTGCTGGCGATGACGAGGTCGTCTGGATAGGGGGCCAGCGCCGCGCGGATCCGGCGGTTCACCTCACCCGGGCCATAAAACGACGCGGTGTCGATGTGGTTGACGCCGAGTTCGACGGCGCGGCGCAGCACCGCGGCCGCGTCCTCCGGGGATGCCTCGAACAGTTGCATCGCGCCGTAGCCGACGCGGGCAACGGTCGAGGTGCCGATGTTGCCGGCACCGCCGGGCTGCGGCTTGTCCCTCATGGTGTTCCCCTCGTGCCAGACTGGAAGAAATGCGGAGGATCCTCCGCTTGTGCCGAGCCTAGCAGAAACGGAGGGACCTCCGCTTTGGTCGAACCAACCCGGTCCGACGCGCGCCGCAACCGCGAAAGGCTGCTCCGCGCGGCGACCGCGGCGTTCACCACCTCGGACGGGGGACCCGTGTCGCTCGAGTCGATCGCGCGGGACGCCGGCGTCGGGATCGGCACGCTCTACCGCCATTTCCCGACCCGGGAGGCCCTCGTCGAGGCGATCTACCGTGCCGAGCTCGCGGAAATGGCCGCGGCGGCCGAACAGCTGCTCAAGCGGCATCCGCCCAGCACTGCCCTGCGACGCTGGATGGACCGCTACGCGAGCTTCGTGGCCGCCAAGCGGGGGATGGCGGAGTCGCTACACGCGATCTTCGACTCCGGCGCCATGGAGCCCAGCCAGACTCGCGACAGCATCGTCGGCGCCGTCGACCTGCTGCTGCGGGCCGGCGCCGGCTCCGGGAGCCTGCGCGCCGACGTGCAGGCCGACGATGTGGTGTCCAGCCTGATCGGCATCTTTCTGGCCAGCGGTTCGCCGGAGCAGAGGGGCCGCATGCTGGACCTGCTGGCGGCCGGCGTGGCCAGCTAATTCGCCGAGCCAGCTAATTCGCCGAGCAGACGCAAAAGCCCCCAATGTTGCGGCGTGTCGGGGACTTGTGTGTCTGCTCACGGTAAAGCCCCTAGCCCACGGCGCGGCCGGCGCCCTCCCAGAACTGCGCCCGGACGGACTTCTTGTCCGGCTTGCCCAACCCGGTCAATGGCAGCGCGTCGACGACCACCACCCGCTTGGGTGATTGCACCGAGCCCTTGCGGTCCTTGACCGCGGCCTGGACCTCGGCGGTCATGGTCTCGATCGCGGCGTCGTCGCGCGGCGCGTCGGCGCGCAGCACGACCACCGCGGTGACGGCCTCGCCCCACTTCTCGTCGGGCGTGCCAACCACGCACACCTGCGCGACCGCCGGATGCTCGGCGATTACGTCCTCGACCTCGCGGGGGAACACGTTGAAGCCGCCGGTGACGATCATGTCTTTGACCCGGTCGACGATGAAGTAGAAGCCGTCCTCGTCCTCGCGGGCCATGTCGCCGGTGTGCAGCCAGCCGTCTTTGAAAGTTCGCGACGTCTCGTCAGGTAAATTCCAGTAGCCGCCGGCCAAAAGCGGTCCACTGACACAGATCTCGCCCGGTTCGCCCTGCGGCACCGGCTTGCCGTCGGTACCCAGCAGCGCGACTCGGGCGAACAGCGTCGGACGCCCGCACGAGGTCAGCCGCTTCTCGTCGTGATCGGCCTTGGCCAGATAGGTGATCACCATCGGGGCCTCGGACTGCCCGTAGTACTGGGCGAAGATCGGGCCGAACCGCCCGATCGCCTCGGCCAGGCGCACCGGGTTGATCGCCGAGGCGCCGTAGTAGACGGTCTCCAGCGACGACAGGTCGCGGGTGTGCGAATCGGGGTGGTCCATCAGCGCGTAGAGCATCGACGGCACCAGCATGGTCGCCGTAATCCTTTGCTCTTCAATGACTTTCAGTACCTCGGCCGGGTCGAACTTGCTCAGCACCACCATCTCGCCGCCCTTGACCACCGTGGGGGTGAAGAACGCCGCCCCGGCGTGCGAGAGCGGCGTGCACATCAAGAACCGCGGGTGCTCGGGCCACTCCCACTCGGCGAGCTGGATCGACGTCATGCTGGCGATGTTTCCGGTCGTCCCGATCACGCCCTTGGGCTTGCCGGTCGTCCCGCCCGTGTAGGTCAGGCCGCCGATGTTGTCCGGCGGCAGGTCGGCGACCACCAGCGGCTTGGGCTCGTACTTCGCCGCCTCGGCCGACAAATCCGTGGCCACACCCCTGAGCGCGTCTGGCACCGGGCCGATGGTCAGGATCTGGTTGAGCGGCGGCACCTTTTCCAGGAGCCCCTGGGCGCGCTCGACGAACATCGGGTTGGGGTCGATGATCAGGGAGCTGACCCCGGCGTCGGAGAGCACGTAGGCGTGATCGTCGAGCGAGCCCAGCGGGTGCAGAGCGGTGCGCCGGTAGCCCTGGGTCTGACTGGCGCCCAGGATCATCAGCACCTCGGGGCGGTTCAGCGACAGCAGCCCGACGGTGACACCGGTGCCGGCGCCCAGCGCCTCGAATGCCTGCGTGTACTGGCTGATCCGCTCGGCCAACTGACCACCGGTCAGCGTGGTGTCGCCAAGAAACAGCACCGGCCGGTTCTTGTGGCGCTTGAGCGCCCCCACCAACAGGTGGCCGTTATGGGTCGGGTTGCGCAGCAGCTCGTCACTCATGTGGCAAGACTAGAACGTGTTGCAATTCGGGTCGGCCGCGCCCTTGGCCACCGCGTCAATCACTAGGATTTCTGCCCATGGCCGTTGCAGATGTCGTCATCACCGGGACCGTGCTGACCGTCGACGACGCGCGACCCACGGCCCAGGCGCTCGCGATCGCCGACGGCCGGATCGTCGCCGTCGGAGCCCGCTCCGACGTCGCCGACCTCATTGGCGCCAACACCCGAACCGTCGACGTCGGCGACGGCTGCGTCATGCCGGGATTCGTTGAGGCGCACGGCCATCCGCTGATGGAGGCCATCGCACTGTCGGACCGGATCGTCGACATACGACCGGTCACCATGCGCGACGCGGACGACGTCGTCGCGGCGGTCGGCCGCGAGGTCAACGCGCGTGGGTCGGCCGGCGCCTACCTCAACGGCTGGGATCCGTTGCTGCAGACCGGACTTCCCGAGCCCACCCTGGCCTGGCTCGACGAGATCGCGCCCGACGGGCCCCTGGTGATCCTCCACAACTCCGGGCACAAGGCCTATTTCAACTCGCACGCCGCCCGGCGCGCCGGCCTGACCGCGGACACCCCAGACCCCAAGGGCGCCAAGTTCGGCCGCGATCCGCGCGGCGAACTCGACGGCACCGCCGAGGAAACCGGCGCGGTGTTTTCGCTGCTGGCCGGCGCCATCCGGCCCGGCGATTACCCGGCGATGCTGCGCGCCGAGTGCGTCCGGCTCAACCGCGCGGGGCTGACCACCTGCTCGGAAATGGCCTTCGACCCGGCGTTTCGGCCGCTCGTCGAGCAATTCCGCAACGAGCTGACGGTCCGGCTGCGCACGTACGAGATCTCCAACCCGCGGATGCACACCGACGCCACCCCCGGCGAGGGCGACGACATGCTGCGCCAGGTCGGCATCAAGATCTGGGTGGACGGCTCGCCCTGGATCGGCAACATCGCCCTGTCCTTCCCGTACCTGGACACCGCCGCCACCCGCACCATCGGGGTGCCGCCCGGCTCCTGCGGGCACGCCAACTACACCCGCGAGCAGCTCAGCGAGATCGTCGGCGCCTACTTCCCGCTGGGCTGGCCGATGGCCTGCCACGTGCAGGGCGACGCCGGCGTGGACATAATTCTCGACGTCTACCAAGAGGCCCTGCAGCGCTGGCCTCGCGACGATCACCGGCTGCGGCTCGAGCACGTCGGCGCCATCCGGCCCGAGCAACTCCAAAGGGCCGCGGACCTCGGCGTCACCTGCAGCATCTTCGTCGACCAGATCCACTACTGGGGGGACATCATCGTCGACGGCCTGTTCGGACCCGAGCGCGGATCCCGTTGGATGCCAGCGGGTTCCGCGGTGGCCACCGGCATGCGGATCTCGTTGCACAACGATCCGCCGGTCACGCCCGAGGAGCCGCTGCGCAACATCAGCGTGGCCGTGACCCGCACGGCACCCAGCGGCCGGGTGCTGGCGCCCGAGGAGCGGTTGACCGTCGAGCAGGCGATCCGCGCGCAGACCATCGACGCCGCCTGGCAGCTGTTCGCCGACGACGTGATCGGCTCCCTGGAGGTCGGTAAGTACGCGGACATGGTGGTGCTGTCCGCCGACCCCCGAACCGTGCCGCCCGAGCGGATCGCCGACCTCGAGGTGCGCGCGACGTTTCTGGCGGGCCGCCAGGTCTACGGCCCGTGATGCCGGCCGTCGGGGACCTGCTGGACCGCCTGCATGTGGTGGCGCTGCCGATGCGGGTGCGTTTCCGCGGCATCACCACCCGCGAGCTCGCGCTGATCGAGGGCCCGGCCGGCTGGGGTGAGTTCGGCGCCTTCGTCGAATACGGCCCGCGCGAGGCCGCGCACTGGCTGGCGTCGGCCATCGAGGGCGCCTACCGGCGGCCGCCGCCGGTGCGGCGCGACCGCATCCCGATCAACGCCACCGTGCCGGCCGTTCCCGCCGCCCAGGTCAGCGAGGTGCTGTCCCGGTTTCCCGGGGCGCGCACGGCCAAGGTGAAGGTCGCCGAGCCCGGGCAGACGCTCGCCGACGACGTCGACCGGGTCAACGCGGCGCGCGAACTGGTCGGAACCGTGCGGGTGGACGCCAACGGCGGCTGGAGCGTCGAGCAGGCGGTGCGGGCGGCGGCCGCGCTGACGGCCGACGGCCCGCTGGAGTACCTCGAGCAGCCGTGCGCGACGGTCGGCGAACTCGCCGCGCTGCGCGCGCGGGTCGACGTGCCGATCGCGGCCGACGAAAGCATCCGCAAGGCCGACGACCCGCTCGCCGTGGTCCGCGCCGGGGCCGCCGACATCGCGGTGCTGAAAGTTGCGCCGCTGGGCGGGGTTTCGGCCCTACTTGCCATCGCCGCCCAGATCGACATCCCGGTCGTCGTCTCCAGCGCGCTCGATTCGGCGGTGGGCATCGCCGCTGGGCTGACCGCCGCGGCGGCCCTCCCGCAACTCCGCCATGCCTGCGGGCTGGGCACCGGCGGGCTGTTCTTAGAGGACGTGGCCGACGTCGCCGCCCCCGTCGACGGCAACCTGGCGGTCGGGCCGGTGGCGCCCGATCCGGCGCGGTTGCGGGCGCTGGCCGTGCCGCCCGAGCGGCGGCGGTGGTGGATCGACCGGGTCAGGGCCTGCCACTCGCTGCTTGTACCGTCGTCCGGGTGATCAATCTGGCTTACGACGATCGCGGATCCGGTGAGCCCGTCGTCTTCATCGCCGGCCGTGGAGGCGCCGGACGCACTTGGCACCCGCATCAGGTACCGGCGTTTTTGGCGGCCGGGTACCGCTGCATCACCTTCGACAACCGCGGGATCGGCGATACGGAGAACGCCGAGGGATTCACGACGCAAACCATGGTCGCCGACACCGCCGCGCTGATCGAATCGCTGGGCGCCGCACCGGCACGGATCGTCGGGGTGTCCATGGGCTCGTTCATCGCGCAGGAACTCATGGTGACGCGGCCCGAGCTGGTCAGCTCGGCGGTGCTGATGGCCACCCGCGGCCGCCTGGACCGCGCCCGCCAGTTCTTCCACGACGCGGAGGTGGAGCTGTACGCCTCCGGAGTCCAGCTGCCGCCCGCGCTCGACGCGAGAAACCGTCTGTTGGAAAGCTTTTCGCGCAAGACGCTCAACGATGACGCGGCCGTCGGCGACTGGATCGCGATGTTTACCACCTGGCCGGTCAAGCAGACCCCGGGGCTGCGGACCCAGATGTACGTCTCTCCGCAGACCAACCGGTTGCCCGCTTACCGCAGCATCGCCGCGCCGGTGCTGGTGATGGGCTTCGCCGACGACATCGTGACGCCCGCCTACCTGGGGCGAGAGGTCGCGGATGCGATGCCCAACGGCCGGTACCTGCAGATACCCGACACCGGGCATCTCGGGTTCCTGGAGCGGCCGCAGGTCGTCAACGACGCGGCGCTGCAGTTTTTTGACGCCCAACGTCGACTCGTTGGGTGAAAAACGGCGTTCTGGCTTAACAACTCCACGTTCGGCGCGCGGTCAGCCGGTTGTGACACGCTGTAGTGGTGAACCCCTCGACGACACAGGCCGGCGTCGTCGTTGACGAGCTGATCCGCGGCGGCGTCCGCGACGTGGTGTTGTGCCCCGGGTCGCGCAACGCGCCACTGGCATTCGCGCTGCAGGACGCCGACCGGTCCGGCCGCATCCGGTTGCATGTCCGCATCGACGAGCGCACCGCCGGTTATCTGGCCATCGGGCTGGCGATCACCGCGGGCGCGCCGGTGTGTATCGCGATGACATCGGGCACCGCCGTGGCAAACCTGGGTCCGGCGGTGGTCGAGGCCAACTACGCGCGGGTGCCGCTGATCGTGCTGTCGGCCAATCGGCCCTACGAATTGCTGGGCACCGGGGCCAACCAGACCATGGAGCAGCTGGGCTACTTCGGCACCCAGGTCCGCGCCACCATCAGCCTGGGCCTGGCCGAGGACGCGCCCGAGCGGATGGATTCGCTCAACGCCACCTGGCGATCGGCCACGTGCCGAGTCTTGGCGGCCGCCACGGGATCTCGCACCGCCAATGCCGGCCCCGTGCAGTTCGACATCCCGCTGCGCGAACCGTTGGTGCCCGATGGCGAACCCCACGGCGCCCTGGTCCCGCAGGGCCGGCCCGGCGGTAAGCCGTGGACCTACACGCCACCCGTCACGTTCGACCAACCGCTGGAAATCGACCTGTCGCCCGACACGGTCGTGATCGCCGGACACGGCGCGGGCCCGCAGCCCAACCTGGAGCAGCTGCCCACGGTCGCCGAGCCGACGGCACCGGCCCCGGCCAACCCCTTACATCCCCTGACGCTGCCGCTGCTGCGCCCGAAGCAGGTGATCATGCTGGGGCGCCCGACGCTGCACCGGCCGGTGTCGGCGCTGCTGGCCGACCCGCAGGTGCCGGTGTACGCGCTGACCACCGGGCCCCGCTGGCCGGACGTCTCGGGCAACTCGCAGGCCACCGGCACGCGGGCGGTCACCACCGGCACACCTCACCCCGCGTGGCTGCACCGCTGCGCGGAGCTGAACCGGCACGCGAACGAGGCCGTGCGCGGCCAGCTCAAGGCGCACCCGCTGACCACCGGGCTGCACGTCGCCGCGGTCGTGGCCGACGCGCTGCGCCCGGGCGACCAGCTGGTGCTCGGCGCGTCCAACCCGGTGCGCGACGCGGCGCTGGTGGGTTTGGACACCCATGGCATCAAGGTGCGGTCCAACCGCGGGGTCGCCGGCATCGACGGCACCGTGTCCACCGCGATCGGGGCGGCCCTGGCGCACGAGGGGCGCACCGTGGCACTGATCGGTGACCTGACGTTCGTGCACGACAGCTCCGGCCTCTTGATCGGCCCCACCGAGCCGACACCGCAACGGCTGACCATCGTGGTGTCCAACGACAACGGCGGTGGCATCTTCGAGCTCCTCGAGCAGGGCGACCCGAGGTTCTCCGACGTGTCATCGCGAATCTTCGGCACCCCGCACGACGTCGACGTCGGCGCGCTGTGCCGCGCCTATCACGTCGAGAGCCGGCAGATCGAGGTCGACGAGCTGGCCGCGGCCCTCGACGAACCGGCAGCGGGCGTGCGGGTGCTGGAGGTCAAGGCGGACCGCTCTTCGCTGCGACAGCTGCACGCCGCCATCAAGGCGGCCCTGTGAGGAATCCAAAAGCGTTGCTGCACATACTTATTCATGGACGCGGCGACGAACCGCCGAAGACACGGGCCTGGATTGCGTTGCGCTGGTCGCGGATTGGGGTGTTGATCCTGGCCGGTTTGGTGACGCTGCAGTCGCTGCTCCTGGTGGCCGGCGCGTGGCGCGACGACCTTGCGATTCAACACCATATGGGGGTGGCGCAGGCGGAGGTGCTCAGCGCCGGGCCGCGGCGCTCCACCATCGAATTCGTCACGCCCGAGCGCGTCACCTACCGGCCCGAGCTCGGTGTGCTGTATCCGTCCGAATTGGTGACGGGCATGCGGATCTACGTCGAATACAACAAGAACGACCCGAATCTGGTTCGGGTGCAGCACCGCACCGCCGGGCTGGCGATCATCCCTGCGGGATCCATCGCGGTGGTGGCCTGGCTGGTTGCGGCGGTCGCCCTGACCGGTCTGGCCCTGCTGGACAGGTGGCTGGACCGCCGCGCCGAGGCGTCCGACCAGCAGATTTCGCGCGACGTATTCCCGTAGGCAACCTTATCGACAGCCGATGCTGCGATCGTGGTGTCGTGCGCGTAGCAATCGTCGCCGAGTCCTTCCTCCCCAATGTCAACGGTGTCAGCAACTCGGTGCTGCGTGTCCTGGAGCACCTGCGTCGCACCGGTCACGAAGCCCTCGTCATCGCACCCGACAACCCGGCGGGTCAACCGCGGGCGGACCGAATTCACGACGGCATCCGGGTACATCGGGTGCCGTCGCGAATGTTCCCCAAGGTGACGACGTTGCCGCTCGGGGTTCCGATGCCCCGAATGGTGAGCGTGCTACGGGGATTCGATCCCGACGTCGTGCACCTGGCGTCGCCGGCGCTGCTCGGCTACGGCGGCGTGAAGGCCGCACGCTGGCTCGGGGTGCCGACGGTCGCGGTGTACCAGACCGACGTCCCCGGTTTCGCGGCGAGCTACGGCATTCCGATGACGACACGTGCGGCGTGGGCGTGGTTCCGCCACCTGCACAGCCTGGCCGACCGCACGCTGGCACCGTCCAGCGTGACGATGGAATCGCTTGTCGCTCATAGATTCCCGCGAGTGCATCGGTGGGCGCGCGGGGTCGACGTGCTACGGTTTGCGCCGTCGGCGCGTGACGAGGCCCTCAGGCGGCGGTGGTCGCCGGCCGGCAAGCCGATCGTCGGATTCGTGGGCCGGCTCGCGCCGGAGAAGCACGTCGAGCGGCTGATCGCGCTGAACGCCAACGATTCCGTGCAGATCGTCATCGTCGGCGACGGTGTCGATCAAGCCAAACTGCAATTAGCGATGCCCACAGCGGTTTTCACCGGTGCGCTCTATGGCGAGGAGCTCGCCGCCGCGTACGCCAGCATGGACGTCTTCGTGCATCCCGGTGAGCACGAGACGTTTTGCCAAGTCGTCCAAGAAGCGCTGGCGTCGGGGCTGCCGGTGATCGCCCCCGACGCCGGCGGACCGCGCGACCTGGTCGCCCCGTACCGCACCGGGCTGCTGTTGGGAGTCAACGAGTTCGAGGCGCGGCTGCCCGCCTCCGTCGCGCACCTCCTCGCCGAACGGCACCGCTACGCGCCGGCCGCTCGGCGCAGCGTGCTCGGCCGCAGCTGGCCGGTCATCTGCGACGAGCTGCTCGGCCACTACGAGGCGGTGCTGTCGCCCTTCGCCCGGCGGCGGATGTTCGCGAAGCGGTATGCGCAGGGGGAGTGAGGTTTTGCGGTTACCCCTGCGCCAGCTCCGCGACCGGCTTCCACTGCTCCCAATTGTGTAGCCGGCTCTCGGAGTCAGCCTTTGCCAGCTGCAGCGGCAATTCGCCGAAAAAGACCCGCAGTGGCGGGTTTTCGGCGTCGACCACTGTATCGGCAACAGCGCGTCGCCGTACCTGTCGACCAGGTCATCCAGCGTCGCGGTGTCGCGCGCCGTCCCGGCGACCTTGTCGCCGCGCTCCAACGCCGCGATCGCCCAGTCGCGGCCGAACCCTCGTGATGTACCGGTGATAAACCAAACTATTTCGCGCACGGAGGCGTACAACGCGTTCGTCGGCGTCCCATTCCCGGCGTACCGGTAGCGTCGACGTCGTGAGTCGCGCGGCGCTGGACAAGAACCCCCGGGACGTCGCGTCGATGTTCGACGGCGTCGCCCGCCGCTACGACGTGACCAACACCGTGCTGTCGCTGGGTCAGGACCGGTACTGGCGGCGAGCCACCCGCTCGGCGCTGGAGCTCGGTCCGGGTCAGCGGGTGCTGGACCTGGCCGCGGGTACCGCGGTGTCGACCGCGGAGCTGAGGAAATCCGGGGCATGGTGTGTGGCCGCAGATTTTTCGGTCGGGATGCTCGCGGCGGGTGCGGGTCGTAAGGTGCCAAAGGTCGCCGGCGACGCAACCAAGCTGCCGTTCGGCGACGGGGTGTTCGACGCGGTCACCATCAGCTTCGGGTTGCGCAATGTGGCCGACCAGCAGGCGGGGCTGCGCGAGATGTTCCGCGTCACCCGGCCGGGCGGCCGGCTGGTGGTGTGCGAATTCGCCACGCCCACCAACGCGCTGTTTGCCACCGTCTACAAGGAATATCTGATGCGGGCGCTGCCCCGGGTGGCGCGGGCGGTGTCCTCCAACCCCGACGCCTACGTGTACCTCGCCGAGTCGATCAGGGCCTGGCCCGACCAGCCCACGCTGGCCCACCGGATTTCAGCGGCGGGGTGGTCGGCGGTGCGCTGGCGCAACCTGACCGGCGGCATCGTCGCGTTGCACGCCGGATACAAACCGGCCTAGTTAGTGTCCCGCCCGCTGGATGAAGCCGACCTGGTCGGGGCAGTAGTGGTCGATCGAGGCGCCGAGGAACTGGAACGCCTGGCCCTCGGTGGTGCCCCTGGGCAGGTTGTGCTGGAGGAAGTTGGCCGACTTGTAGGGGTCGCCGTCCACGCCCCTGCCGATTCGGTCACAGCTGATCTTCGCCAGCCACGCGAGCTGGTCCTGCGGGCCGTAAACGCCGAAGCCGTTGACGGTCTGCTTGAACGTGTAGTCGTAGTCGTCGGCCTGCGCGGGCGCCGCCAGTGCGACAGCGGCGCCCGCCATAGCGATGAGAGAAGCCAGCTTCGAAGCCTTCATTAGCCGGACTATACGCCTGGCTCGTTTTAGGAGCCCAGGTGCGCGGATAACAGCCAGGCGCCGACCGACTTGCGGCCGTCGGGCTCGTCGCGTACCTCGACGAACGGCAGGCCGAGACCGCCCTCGGGCAGGTTGGCGTAGATGCGCGCCGGCCTGATCTCGTCGACCACCCAGTACTTGGACACCACTTCGCGCAATTCATCGGCCGTGACGGCGTTGATCGGTCCCTCCGGCACCGCGCCCTTGTCGAAGACCAGGGCGAAGTAGGAGGCGCCGGGCGCGGCGGCGCGGCTGATCGACTGCTGGTAGCCCTCGCGTGCCTCGACCGGGATGGAGTGGAACAACGTGGAGTCGACGATCGTGCCGAACCGGCCGTCAAAACCGGTGAAGTCGCTGATGTCGGCCACCTGGAACGTGACGTTGGTCAGGCCCCGCTTCCCGGCCTCGCGCCGGGCCAGGTCGATCGCGGTGGGCGAGAGGTCCAGTCCCACCGTGGCGTATCCCCGCTCGGCCAGGGCCAGCGAGATCGCGGCTTCTCCGCAGCCCACGTCGAGGACGTCGCCGTGGAACTCGCCCTGCTCGATCAGGGCGGCCAGCTCCGGCTGTGGGGCGCCAATGCTCCATGGCGGCCGCGCGCCCTCACCGAATTGGGCGGATTCACCGCGGTAGGCGTTTTCGAATTGGAAATCTACTGGTTGAGTCATGTCCCTAGATATATCAACCAGCCTGATATATGTCAACGACCTTGATATCGCGAGCAGACGCAAAGGTACCCATTCCATGGCGGATTTGGGAGCTCTTGCGTCTGCTGGCGCAGGCTCAGCTGAACGGTGTTCGGCGATCGACCAGCCGCGACAATCGCCCGCCACCCCGCCAGGCCCGCGCCACCCAGTCGGCGTCGTCGTCGGTGACCAGGTTGGCCATCACCCGCACGGCGATGGCCATCAGCGTCGTCGAGCGCATCGCGATCGGCCCGGTTGTGGGCAGGAACCGCTGGAAGGTCAGCAACAACGCCAGCCTTCGTGCGACCGAAAAGCCGCGGGCGTAGTGATCGGCCAGCAGCGACGGCCACACCCGCGACAGGTCGCAGCAGTCCAGCAGCTCGGCGGCCAGCCGCCCCGTCTCCAGGCCGTAGTCGATGCCTTCGCCGTTCAGCGGGTTAACGCAGGCCGCGGCGTCGCCGATCAGCATCCAGTTCGGCCCGGCCACCCCGGAGACCGCGCCGCCCATCGGAAGCAGCGCCGACGACACCGCCCGCGGCTCGCCGGTAAAGCCCCACTCGTCGCGGCGCAGGTCGGTGTAGTACGAGATCAGCGGGCGCAGCGACAGATCGGCCGGCCGCTTCGACGTCGACAACGCTCCAACGCCGATGTTCACCTCGCCGTTGCCCAGCGGGAAGATCCAGCCATAGCCGGGCAACACGGCGCCGTCGGGGGAGCGCAGTTCCAGGTGTGACGTCAGCCAGGGGTCGTCGGCCCGCGGGGTGGTCAGATACCCGCGCGCGGCCACGCCGTACACCGTCTCCTGGTGCCACCGCCGGCCCAGCTTGCGGCCCAACGACGAGCGCGCCCCGTCGGCGACGATCAACCGGCGGCACCCCACCTCGGTGCCGTCGGCCAACCTCAGCGATACCACCCGTCTGGACGAGTCATGGTGCGCGGCAACGGCTTTGGTTCCCAGCAGCATCCGCGCCCCGGAATCCTCGGCGCACTTGCGGATCCGGTCGTCCAGCTCGAGGCGGGCCACCGCGCCGCCGGTCGAGGGGAACGACGGGCCCGGCCAGTCGACCTCCACCTCGCCGCCGAATCCGCTCATCCGCAGTCCGCGGTGCCGGATGCGGGTGTCGAGCCAGTCGCCCAGACCCATGCGTTCCAGCTCGGCGACGGCGCGCGGGGTCAGCCCGTCGCCGCACGCCTTGTCGCGGGGAAAGCTGGCGGAATCGATGACCAGCACGTCGGTGCCCGCGCGGGCGGCCCACGCGGCCGCGGCCGAACCGGCAGGTCCGGCTCCCACGACCACCAGGTCGGCTCCGATAGCTCTCGTCTCCATGCTCACCAGTATGTTTGGTCCGTGAGGACTCCGGCGACGGTGGTGGCGGGCATTGACTTCGGGGATGCCGCGTTCGCCGAGACCGTGCGGGACGGTGTCGGGCGGATCGAGCAGCTCATGGACACCGAGCTGCGCAGCGCGGACGCGGTGATGACCGACTCGCTGACGTACCTATTCAAGGCCGGCGGCAAGCGGTTCCGGCCGCTGTTCACCGTGTTGTCCGCGCAGATCGGGCCCAACCCGGCCGCCGGGGAGGTGACGATCGCCGGCGCCGTCATCGAACTCGTGCAC
Source organism: Mycobacterium sp. (assembly GCF_025965855.1). GTDB lineage: Bacteria > Actinomycetota > Actinomycetes > Mycobacteriales > Mycobacteriaceae > Mycobacterium. The sequence continues at coordinate 18,401 of NZ_JAOPWB010000126.1, forward strand.
CTGGCCACGCTCTACCACGACGACGTGATGGATGAGGCGGAGGTGCGCCGCGGCACGCCCACCGCGAATGTGCGCTGGGGCAACAACGTCGCGATCCTGGCCGGCGACTATCTGTTCGCGACCGCGTCGAGGCTGGTGTCGCGGCTGGGGCCCGAAGCGGTGCGGCTCATCGCCGAGACGTTTGCCCAGCTGGTCACCGGGCAGATGCGCGAGACCCGCGGCGCCGCGCAAGGGTCGGATCCGGTCGAGCACTACCTGAAGGTGGTGTACGAGAAGACGGCGTGCCTGATCTCCGCGGCGGGCCAATTCGGCGCGATGTTCTCCGGCGCCGACGCCGACCAGGTGGAGCGGCTGAGCCGCCTGGGCGGCATCGTGGGCACCGCGTTCCAGATCTCCGACGACATCATCGACATCGACAGCGACTCCCACGAGTCCGGCAAGCTGCCCGGGACCGATGTCCGCGAAGGGGTGCACACCCTGCCGATGGTGTATGCGCTGCGAGAGCCGGGGCCCGAGGCGGCGCGGCTGCGCGAGCTGCTGTCCGGGCCCGTCGAGGACGACGCGGCCGTCAACGAGGCTGTGGCGCTGTTGCGGGCGTCACCCGGCATGGCCAAGGCCAAGCATTTTCTGGTGCAGCATGCGGCGCAGGCACGCCAGGAGCTGGAACTTTTGCCCGACGTCCCGGGCCGGCGCGCGCTCGAGACGCTGATCGACTACACGGTGAGCCGGCACGGCTAGTGGCCGTCGCGCGGGTCGCGGAACCCGGAAGGTCATCCCGGGCGTTCAGTTAGCAATTGTTGATGCTCGAAGGAGGACATTGATGACCTGGCATCCGCACGCGAACAGGTTGAAGACCTTCGCCCTGTTGGTCGGCATGTCCGCGTTGATCGTGTTTGTCGGCTCGCTGTTCGGCAGGACGGCGATGTTGATCGCGGTGCTGTTCGCCATCGGCATGAACGTCTACACGTACTACAACAGCGACAAGCTGGCGCTGCGGGCCATGCACGCGCAGCCGGTTTCCGAGCTGCAGGCGCCGGTGATGTATAGGATCGTGCGCGAGCTCGCCACGTGCGCCCACCAGCCGATGCCGAGGCTCTACATCAGCGACACCAACACGCCCAACGCGTTCGCGACCGGCCGCAACCCGCGCAATGCGGCGGTGTGCTGCACCACCGGCATCCTGGGTCTCCTCAACGAGCGCGAGCTGCGCGCCGTGCTGGGGCACGAGCTTTCGCACGTCTACAACCGCGACATCCTGATCTCCTGCGTCGCCGGGGCGATGGCGTCGGTGATCACCGCGCTGGCCAACATGGCCATGTGGGCCGGCATGTTCGGCGGCAACCGCGACGGCGACAATCCCTTTGCGCTGCTGCTGGTTTCGTTGCTGGGCCCGATCGCCGCCACCGTGGTCCGGCTGGCGGTGTCCCGGTCGCGCGAGTACCAGGCCGACGAGTCGGGCGCCGTGCTGACCGGGGATCCGCTGGCTTTGGCGTCGGCGCTGCGCAAGATCTCGGGAGGAATCCAGGCGGCGCCGCTGCCGCCCGAGCCGCAGCTGGCCAGCCAGGCGCACCTGATGATCGCCAACCCGTTCCGGGCGGGCGAGCGGATCGGATCGATGTTCTCGACGCACCCTCCGATCGAGGACCGTATCCGCCGCCTGGAGGAGATGGCGCGGGGTTAGAAGGCGGCTCACCTGTTCGCGGGCGTAACGTCACTGCCAAATATCGCGCTCGAAATCGCAGCCCCGTTACGCCCGCGGCAGCCGCCAATCAAGCAGCGGCCTCGGGCCTTTCGCGTTCGGCTAGATCGCTTGCCAGCCGACGGGCGAGGTGACCCGTCTCGAGCATCCCCCGGATCTCGACCGTGCCGCCGGTGGCCTCGAACTGGCGCTGCCAGTCGCTAATCGCTTGCTGCGCCGCGTGATCGAGGTAATTGACCGAAAGGTCCACCGTCACGGCCTTCCCGGCGGGGATGGACGCCAGCACGCGCGTCAGCCGGGGCAGGGCAAGGAAGGTGCACGCCGGCCCCTCGATCACCACCCGCCAGTGGTCTCCGACGGGCTTGGCTTCGACCCTGGCCCAGATCACCCGCCATCCGGTCAGTGCGATCGCCAGGGCGAGTCCGATCATCACGCCGTGCAGCAGGTTGAGGAAGACGACGCTGACCGCGGTCACCACGTAGACGGCGAGATCCCCCTGCTTCATTGCCGTTTCGATGTGCGCCGGCTTCAGCAACTGAATGCCGATGACCATCAGCAGGCCGGCCAGCGCCGCGGTCGGGATTTCTTCGACCAGCTCCGCGAATGGAACCGTGAACAGCAGGATCCACACACCATGCATGATCGAGGAGGTTCGGGATTTTGCGCCCGCGTTGACATTGGTTGAGCTGCGGACGATTACACCGGTGATCGGCAGCCCGCCGATGGCCCCCGACACCACGTTTGCCGTGCCCTGCCCGATCAATTCGCGGTTGAAGTCAGTGCGTGGGCCGTTCTGCATCCTGTCCACCGAAACCGCCGACAGCAGGCTTTCGACGCTGGCGATGAGCGTGACGGTAATCACCCCGATTGCCACCGCACCCCAGTTGCCGTGCGGGACATCGGGCAGCCGCAGCGCATTCAGCGGTGACTCGTCGATCTCGATCCGCCGCACGTGGAACGGGAAGACCAGCGAGATAACCGTCACAGCAACGATGGCTACCAGTGGGCCCGGAATGAAGCGCAAGCGAGCCGGAACCCAGCGCCAGGCGATCAAAATGACGATCACCAGCGCGCCCAACAGCACTCCGGGCCGATGCGCGCCGATGATTTGACCCGGCAGGCCGATGAGGTTGTGCCAGGCCGTGCTTTTGGATTTTCCGCCCAGCAATACGTGCGCTTGTTGCAACGCGATCGTGATCCCGATGCCGGCCAGCATGGCATGCACGACGACCGGTGAGATCGCCAGCGCCGCTCGCGCGACACGGCTCAGTCCCAACAGAACTTGTAGCACGCCCGCGGCGGCAGTGATCAAACACGTCACGCCCCAACCGAAATCGGAGATAAGATCGGCGACCACGACCGTTAAACCGGCCGCGGGACCGCTGACCTGCAGCGGTGATCCGCCGATGGCTCCGGCGATGATTCCCCCCACGATCGCGGCGGTCAGCCCGGCCAGCACCGGCGCGTTCGACGCGATGGCGATTCCCAGGGACAACGGAAGTGCGACCAGGAATACCACGAGCGACGAGGGCAAGTCGTGCCGGACAACGGATCGTATCCGGTCCAGTCCTAATCCCTTGCGGCCCTGGTCAACCCCTTGATCGTCGAGCTGTTCGATGTCTTGCATCGGTCGCTTCCCTCGTTAGGTGTTAGCGGGGAAAGTCCGAGCCCCGTATTACGCTTGGCTACGTCGGCGTAGCTCGTTGGCGCACAGGCGATTACAACTACGCCAATCGGCCGTCAGGGCCTGGCCGCCTTGTTCGACGTTATTGGGGTGGCAAAGTGCGGTCAAGCCGACCGCGCGGGCGCATATCGAATGCAAATAATTTCGTTACGAGTTGTTTGGTTGACTATTCAGAAGCCCGAGCCGTGCACCTCGTGCCCGGGAACCTCGGCGGCCAGGCCCCGATAGGCCTCCTCCACGGTCGAGCCGTGGTTGATCACCGCGTCGACCTCGCGGGCTATCGGCATGTTCAGGCCGAACTCGTTGGCGAACTCCATGATCACGCTGGCGGCCTTGACGCCCTCGGCGACCTGGTTCATCGAGGCGATGATCTCGTCGATCGGCTTCCCGGCGCCCAATTGCTCACCCACGTGGCGGTTGCGGCTGCGCTGGCTGGTGCAGGTGACGATGAGGTCGCCCAGGCCGGCCAGGCCGGGAAACGTGTCGGGACTGCCGCCCACGGCCACGCCTAGTTTCGTCATCTCGCGCAGCGCGCGGGCGATCACCAGTGCGCGGGTGTTTTCGCCGAGGCCCGCCGAGTAGCCCATCCCGACGGCGATGGCGTAGACGTTCTTCAGCGCCCCGGCCATCTCCACCCCGATGACGTCGTCGGTGGTGTACACGCGGAAGCGCCGGGTGCGGAACAACCCGGACAGCCGGGTCGCCAGGTGCTGGTCGGGCATGGCCAGCACCGCCGCGGCCGCGTAGCCCTCGCCGACCTCGCGCGCGATGTTCGGCCCCGCCAGGATGCCCGCCGGGTGACCGGGCAGCAGCTCCTCGATGATCTGCGACATCCGCATGTTGGTGTCCTGCTCGAGCCCCTTGACCAAGGACACGACCGGCACCCATGGCCTCAGTTCCCTGGCCAGTTCGGTGAGTACACCGCGGAAGCCGTGCGAGGGCACGCCCATGACCACGACGTCGGCGCTGTTGGCGGCTTCCGCGAAGTCGGTGGTGGCGCGAAGCGTGTCGCTCAGGACGACGTCGTTGCCGAGATACCGGGTGTTGCGGTGATCCTCGTTGATGTCCTTGGCGGTCTCCTCGGAGCGCACCCACTGCAACGTCGGCCCGCGCCGCGCGCAGATCGACGCCACTGTGGTTCCCCAGGAACCGCCACCGAGGACAACGACACAGGGTTCGCGCTTCTCAGCTGCCATGTCGATCAGCGTATTGCCGACATCGGAGATTTAGAAGGAGTTCACCCGACGAGCGGTGCCCGGTCGGCCACCCGGCCGAACACCATCGACTCCTCGATGCGGTCGAACCGGTAGTCGATGGCATCGGCCAGGTAGTTCTGCCGCACATTCCACGGCCGCCTGGTGCCCGACTTGGGCAGCGCGTGGCCCGACCGCTTCACATAGTTGGCCTGAATGTCCCACGACGGCTTGACGTCCATCGGTTCGTTACCCCGGTGCGGGTAAGCATACGTGTAGCCGTGGGAAGCCATGTGTGCCAGGAGTTTTGCCGTTGCCCGCGCGGTGATGTCGGCCCGCAGCGTCCAAGACGCTTTTGTGTAACCCACACACCAGAACAGGTTGGGCACGTCTTCGAGCATGTGCGCCTTGTAGACGAAGCGGTCGCGGTGATCGATCTCTTCGCCGTCCATGCTGATGGTGGCCCCGCCCAGCGCCTGCAACTGCAGGCCGGTCGCGGTGACGATGATGTCGGCGTCGAGGTGTTCGCCGGATTCGAGCGCGATGCCGGTGGCGTCGAAGTGGTCGATGTGGTCGGTGACAACTGCGGCGCTGCCGTCGCTGACAGCGTTGTAGAAGTCGGCGTCGGGGATCAGGCACATCCGCTGGTCCCACGGGTTGTACCGCGGCCTGAAGTGGATGTCGACGTCATAGCCGTCGGGCAGGTTCTTGATCGCCACCTGCCGCAGCATCCACCGCACGAGACCCGGTGCCTTGCTGGACAGGTAAACGAACACCGCCTCGGTCAGTGCGGTGTACATCCGGATCACCAGGTGAGCGGCCCTGCGGGGCAGCAGTTTACGAGCCACGGCGGCGACCTTGCCGTATTTGGACGCCGAGACCAGATACGTCGGCGAGCGCTGCAGCATGGTCACTGTTCCGGCGCGTTCGGCCAGCGATGGGATCAGCGTGACGGCGGTGGCGCCGCTGCCGATGACGACGATCTTCTTGGCGGTGGAGTCCAGGTCGTCGGGCCAGCGCTGCGGATGCACGACGGTGCCGTCGAACCGCTCGATGCCGGGGAACTCGGGGGTGTAGCCGTCGTCGTAGTTGTAGTAGCCGCTGGCGAAGAACACGAACCGGCCGCGCAATGTCTTGCTGGCGCCGCCTTGTTCGACGGTGACCGTCCAGGTGTCGGTGGACGAATCCCAATCCGCCGCGCGGACATGGCTGTTGAACTCGATGTGGCGGTCGATGCCGTACTTGCGTGCGGTGGCGGTGAGGTATTCGCGGATGTGGTCGCCGTCGGCCACGCCCTCCCTGCGGGTCCACGGCTCGAACGGAAACGACAGCGTGAACATGCTGCTGTCGGACCGAACGCCGGGGTAGCGGAACAGATCCCAGGTGCCGCCGATCTGCGCGCGCCGCTCCAGGATGGTGTATGTCGCGCCGGGATTGCGTTCGGTGATCCGATAGGCCGCGTCGATGCCGGAGATGCCCGCGCCGATGATGATGACGTCGAAGCGGTCGTCCTGTTGCGGAGTCGCCGTCATCCTGAACTTCGCTTCGAAAACGAACGCCGCGAGCGTAACACCACGGCGAAAAACGGCGCGGAATTTCGCCGTGGCGTTACGCTCGCGGAGCCGACGGGGGCGTGCATAGCTACCGATAGTTGACGAACTGCAGCGCCACGTCCAGGTCGGCATTCCTCAGGAGCCCTTGGACGGCCTGCAGGTCGTCGCGCTTCTTGCTGCTGACACGGACCTCGTCGCCCTGGATTTGGGTCTTGACGTTCTTGGGCCCCTCGTCGCGGATGAGCTTGGTGATCTTCTTGGCGTTCTCGCTGTCGATGCCCTGCTTGAGGGCGCCGGCGACCTTGTAGGTCTTGCCGGAGGCCTGCGGTTCGCCGGCGTCGAAGGCCTTCATCGAGATGTCGCGGCGGATCAGCTTCTCCTTGAAGACGTCGACGGCGGCCTTGACGCGCTCCTCGGTGGACGACGTCAGCTCGATGGCCTCGTCGCCCTTCCACGCGATTTTGGTATCGGTGCCGCGGAAGTCGAAGCGGGTGGCCAGCTCCTTGGCGGCCTGGTTGAGCGCGTTGTCGACCTCTTGCCGATCGACCTTGCTGACGATGTCGAACGATGAGTCGGCCATTCGATCCGTCCCTTTCGTCTGGTTAGCCGTTTGTGCCTTGTCTACCCGCTCGTTGTACCCTGTCTGGCGGCAGGTTGCCCGAGCGGCCAATGGGAGCGGACTGTAAATCCGTCGGCTTATGCCTACACTGGTTCGAATCCAGTACCTGCCACCAAGGTCAGAGGCTGTTTTGGTCTCTGGCTTCGCTTTTGAGTGCGCCCGAGTTGTCACGTTTTGTCACAACTCGGGCGAAACTTGCTGCACACGGGCACGCCAGGACGCTGGAAATCATCCGTGTCAACGGTGTCGTGCGTAACGGGACTCGATCGGTTATCCGGTCAGCTGGCAAGTGGTGGCGCCGATGGACGCCCCTACTTATTTGCAGCCGCCAGGCTTGCCTGGCGGCGGTTCTCAGGAACGTCGCGACTGACCCACGACGCTGTTGAAGCTCTGCGCGGCAAGCGTCAGCGCCTCGGGCTGTGAGTGCACATAGGTGGCCATCGTGAAGGCCTTCGAAGCGTGCCCGAGCCAAGCGGAAATCATTGCGATCGGCACATCTTGCAAGTGCATCAGCGTCCCGCAGGTGTGCCGGGCGTCGCGCAACCGAATGTGACGGACCCCGGCGGCCTTGAGCATCCGCGCCCACCGTGATGTAAGCGCGTGCGGACTCAGCGCCGCACTCATCCACGACAACGTATCCGCTCGCTTCGTACTCCTCGCCGAGCGCCAAGCGGTCGGCAGCCTGGATAGCCCGGGCGGCCCGCAATGCAGCGGCTAGGTGGTCAGGTATGGGGAGGGTCCGGCGACTTGCGCGGGATTTCGGGGTGTCCTCGACGAGGTGCTTACCAAACCGGAGCCGCGTCGACGAGATCTGCAGCGTCCGCCCCGTCAGGTCGATGTCGCTCCACCCTAGGCCTGCCACTTCGCCGCGGCGTAGCCCGGTAAGCGCAAGCTGCCATGCGATCCCGTATCGGTCGCCGTCGATATGAGCGAGAACCGCTCGGAGCTCGGATGGGGCGAATGTGTCTGGAGGGTTTCGGATCCGCAGGTATGCGGTCGACCAGCTCGGCGACGTTACGCACCACATGCCCTTGCCTCATCTGATCCCTCAGCACCGACGTGAGTAGGCCCAACATGTAGTTCACAGATCGCGGTGACCACGACTTGCGCGACTTGCCGGTGGGAGAGGCTAAGCCGCCGGCACGCAGAGCTGTGACGAGATCGTCGATGTGCCGCTTGCTCAGCTTCTGCACTGCGACCTCACCAAGTTCGGCGAGTGCGGGCGCGAGGTTTACCCGATGTCCGTGAAGCGTCGAAGGTTTGAGTCCGTGCTTGGAAGCCAGCCAGTCCTCGCACGCTTGGGCGAGCGTGATTTCTGATGGATGCACATATGTGCCCTTGGCGACATCGCCACGTACAGCATCCAGCGCTGCCCGAGCCTCTCGCTCCGTCTTGTACCGCTTCCGCAGCTGCTTGCGCCTACCGTCGACCACGCCCACGTCGACGATGAGCTGATAACGAACAACGGGGCGACCGCCATCTCGTGCGGCGAGCTCGACCCGTTTGATCTGCGGCGGCAGCTGGCGACGTTCAGCCATGGCGATCTACTCAGTCTGCGTTCAGTTGAGGGATCACGATGCCGCCTCAGTGTGGGCAGCGATGAAACGCTCGATCTCTGTGGACGCCACCCGGCGCGATCCGCCGATCTGGACCCATCTAAGTTGGCCGGCGTCGAAGAGACGATAGACGGAAGAACGCGAGATGCTCAGCACCTCAGCCGCTTCCACGATAGCAGCCGATAGGTGGCCCGGGCAGCCGTCTGCGGACCTCCGAATCCCTTGGCGGACAACCGATCACCGAAGTCCAGGTCGCCAGGCAGCGCGCGTCGTGCACGCAAATCTCCGAGGACCGCCTGGACGCGCTGGGCGTCACCGTCAAACGGGTGCGCCGGCCGGTCTTCTCTCACCGGCCTAGCGGTGTGCCGGCCGACATTTCGATGTACCGCATGGAAACTCGCAGGCAATTGCCAGCCGCGCCCGTGCCTAACGGTGACCCGCCGTAGCGTCGACGCAGGTCATCGAGATCAGCTTCAGTGGTCAAAACCCAAACCCCCCACAGTCCGGTTGAAGAAGTGCGGAGTTTTTGAGACTGAACGATGGCGCATCATCTGAGACAACTCGCGACGATGGTGGTCAGCCCGGTGGGCGAACTCCAGGGGATACCAGTGCCGCGTCCGCTCGATCGAGCATCCGTCTGACGTTCGAGGCAAAGTAGATCGTGGTGGACATGGAACATCCACGTGGTAACCGTCGATGGGTCCGAACCAGAACCACGGAATCTGGTACGATAGTACCACTAATTTTGCTGTCACTTTGCCGTCAACCCCCGCGGATCAGGGCGAACAACGGCGAACTGTCACGAATGCGTATTCGCAGGTCGCGGGCATGCACGAATAAGTGCGAGCCCAGCCAAACTGGGCTTCAATCGCCTTGTAAGCGAAAGGTCGTCAGTTCAATCCTGACAGGAGGCTCCACAAAAGCGCATTTCACGGGTCATGTCGCGATCCCGACAGCGATCAAGCACAGCTCGGCGTGTCAGACCAAGATCAGATCCCTTTATCGGACGGTCCCCCGGGTGTCCGCAGCCCGCTGCGGTGTGTGCTCAAGCTGGCATCGGACCCGGTACGGTTCATTGTTATCGATCGAGGCCTTCGACCGAAATCTCGTCATACATCTGGGTGGTCTCGACCTGAAGGACGGTGCAGAGCCGGCTGAGGGTCCAGTAATAGCCGCAGACCTGTAACAACTCTACGATTTCGCGGTCGGACAGGAACTTGCGCGCCGAGGCGAACACTTCGTCGGACATGTGAGGCTTTTCGATCAGTTCGGCGGTGAACTGGATTACGGCGCGATCCTCTTCGGGCAGGGCTGGATTGGTGTAGTTCTGATCGCGGATCATTTCACGGATCCGTTCGGTCACGCCCGCCTTCTCGGAGATGGGGATGTGCTGGGCGAAGACGAACTCGCTTTGCACAGCCGAGGCTAGGGCGAGAATCGCCACTTCACGGGTCCGGACCGGAAGGTGCAGCGAGCTGTAAATGGTCAAGCCGAGTCTGATGAAGGGCTGCACCATGGCCGGTGAGTGCGACAGCATCTGAAACATCTCATCCGGCGGGAATTGGGCCAAAAATGTCCTAGAATCCTCGGGGATCGTATCGGTATACGGTTTTTGCAGTCGGGGCATTATCATTTCCAATTCAGATAGTTGCAGTGGTCCGTACCTGGGGAACTCGGCGCCGCGCGGAGCCTAGATGTATGTATATGTTGGGATGCTCGTTAGCGCTGCTCCGGTCGTGTCGCGGCAAGCCTTATCAGGTTGCTGGCGTTTTCCAGCTTGTCGAGTATTCCGACGTGCTCGACGATCGTTCGTGCGTCAGCGGGGCTGATGATGCCGCTGACGTTGTCGAGGAACTTGGCCTCGACGTCGCTATCGCGCGTGTCGGGATGGCCAGGGTATCCGCGGGCGCCGCCTTGAGTGTGAGACAGGAGTCGGCCGTCGGAGAGGGTGATATCGATCCGGCAGCTCAGCAGAGGGGGCTGACCGGGCGGGAACTGCATCGAGTAGGGCAGTACTTTGTCGACGATCGAGAGCAGGTCGGGATCTGCCCAAAGTGTGGGGTTCATGTACTCATCGGGCCGGTTACGGCCGTGGATTAGCCTGAGGGCGATACTGAAAGCGATGCTGAACTGGGCGGTAACAGTGTCGGTCGGGCGTGTGATTGTCGCGCCATGCCCGACGGCGATCTCGGGAAGGCCGAGTTTGATCTCGGTGATCTCACACCACGGAAGGTCATTGTGCTCTTGCAGGTAGCGCACGGCTTCGATAGCGGGGGCCGCGGACCCGATCGTGGGGTATAACCGGAAGATCGTGTCGACGATGTGGAAATGATCGAACAACTGACCGACGGCGGCGCTGTCCAGGGTGGTGGATAGTAGCCGAAACACCCCGCGGCCACCTTCGACGATTCCGGTCGGCCCGGTGAGTCCGCGTTGGGCGAGCAATGCGGCCTGAGAGCCGCTTCGGCCGGCGGTTCCGGAATGCATCCGCTTAACCTCGCCGCCGCTGAGTTCGTATTCCATCGTGCCCGCCGCGTCGCTGCCTGCGATGCCGAACGCGTGCGTGAGCTCATCAGTGGTGAGGCCGAGGAGTTTGCCCGCGGCGGCAGCGGAACCGAAGGTGCCCAAGATCTTGGAGGCGTGCCATCCGTGGCGGACCATGTTCTCGACGGTGGTGGCGCCGAGGAGCGACATAATCTGTGCTCCGGCAACGATTGCGGTGATCACGTCGCGGCCGGTGGAGTTTGTGATCTCACCGAAAGCGAGCGCGGCCGGAACAACAGCCGAGCCGATGTGCGCGGCATACATGTGCACGTCATCGAACTCGATGCCGGCAGCGAGGGTCCCGTTGACGAACGCCGCATAGGGTGCCACCGTCCGCGTGTCCGACTGCACGACCGTGCATTCCGGCGCGGCAGCCATCAGCTCAACCAATTCACGCTCGGGCCGTACGTTGGGTAGTGTCGCGCCGCGTATCTGCAGCCCTAGTTGATCGAGGATCAGAAGCTTCGCCATTTCGACCGCCCGAACCGGTACTGTCTCGTAGTCCAGACCAACTACCCAATCAGCCATTTTGGCCGATAATGTGTTTTCACTCATCGCAAAGATGTAGTCCTTCAGCTTCGTTGGGGGAGGCGGACGCTTGCCGGTTAATTGCGGTCGGGAACGACTTCAGTGCATTGTCGATCCGCCGTCGACGGCGAGCACCTGGCCGGTGACGTACGCGGATAACGGCGTAGTGAGGTATTGAACAGCATCGGCGACATCCGAGGGCTCACCGAGCCTCCGCAACGGGATGGCTTGTGCGGCCGAATCGTCGCCGCTCACAGCGGCCGCCTGTTGCTTGATTAATCGCGACGTTCGGATTATTCCTGGCGCAATGCAGTTGACGCGGATGCCCCATTGTCCAACTTCTGCTGCCAGGTACCGGCTGTATTGCACCACGGCGGCTTTGGACATGCCGTAGACGGCCAGGGAACCATCGGGAGTAACCCACAGCGCGGACTGGCTTGCCATCGTCACAATTGCGCCACCGCCGGAATTGCGCATGTGAGGCACCGCAGCTCTGCAACAATTCACTACTGTTCGCATATTCGCGTCGACAATTTTTGTGAAATCGACGTCCGGGGTGACACTGGCGGCGCTCCGCTCATAAGGAGTCAGTGCACCGCCGACCGGGATCACCAGTATGTCCAAGCGTTGATTGCTATCGACCACATCCTGTATCGCTCGAGTGGTCGCTTCGGGATCTATGAGGTCAGCTTGAATTCCCATCCCACTTCCGACCCGGTCCTGCAGTTCGTCCACGACAGTTGCCGCGGTGAGTTGCTCACCGTATTCGGCTGCCGCACGGAGATTTACATCGACGACCGCCACGGTGGCGCCGAGCCTGGCGAGCCGCAGGGCACTAGCGCGCCCGATTCCACGTGCGCCTCCGGCAACGATGGCCACGTGGCCCGATAGCTCGTGGGGCATAGCTGTACTCCTTCACTTCATTGGTGTCCCCTGGTGGTCGGCAGCTAATCTGCTGAAATTGCCGGTCTGTGGGATTACTACGCCACTTCTGCACCGAATTCCCGTCCGCATTACGTCAATCGTGCTGGCGTGGTTACCGGAAGGACAAGACGAGTGGTGGCGTGATAAATAATGTGGACGGACGTTTTGAGACTGGCGCCGGTGGGCGCGAGTTCGCCGGTGCCCAGATTCCGGGCGTACAGCGGGTGCGCACCGCCTGAGAGTTGCAGCCGCAGGCTGTGGCCCTTTTGCACTCGGTGGGCGCAGGGGAGGAGTCGAACCGCCAGGTCCTGAATCTCACCAGCAGGTACGGCAGGGTCGAGTCGGACAAAGCCGTCGCAGATGTTCCGTGAGCGCCCCTTAGTGTCGACCTCGCAGACGCGGACGAACAGATCGGCATTGGGGTTATCCACGCTGACCGTTACCTCGACCGTCGGAGCCCCCTCGAACTCGACGTCATTTGTCAGTGCAGCACTAGTGGAGGTGAGGACATCCGACCGGGCTTCCAGCTTTGCGTTGTCCACCACACCTGCACCGCTGGCGAGTCGCCGGCCGCCTGCTGCCGGGGTCGGATCGGCAGGGTTGAAGCAGAATGTCGAGGTACCGCCCGTCGCGGCAGCGGAGGCGAGCCGGCCTCCCTCGTGGACGAACCAGGAGGTCTCGGTGCTGGCTGGAGGCCAACTCTGCGCCGAGTGCCAGGTGCGACTGGTGCCGGTGACGAATGTGCGCACCGGATCGGTTCGTCGGGGAGACGCCTGCGTGCCCAGATACGTGTCGAACCACTGCAACGCTTCGTTGTCGATGACGCCAGACCCTTTGAGCACATGGCCACGATGAGTCCACGGCCCGAGCGTCAATGCGACATCGATCCCTCGGGACCGAAGGGTCTCGTACTGGACGACCGTCTGCCGGAGGAATACGTCGTACCAACCACCCACTAGGAGCGTCGGCGTCCGAACGCGCTCAAGCGCGTCGGCGAAGTCATAGTCGCGCCAGTAAGGTTCGGCTGGGTCGGGGTGGTCCAGCCATTCCCGGTACCACGACGCGCGAGCACCCAAAACTGCTGACGCTGCTTCGGCCAGGGGAAGGCTTGCGTATGCCGACTTCAATCGGTTCGCCCGCTTTCTGCCGGCGAGCTGCCGCAGCGCGCTCGGCCGGTCCTCGAACGCCACGCTGTTCGCATCGGACCATCCCAGATAGGTTTCCAGGGCGAATGCCCCGCTATCCCAAATGGAACTACTGAAATCGTGCGGCCCCGCGATCATCACACTTGCTTGAAGTTCGGGCGGCGGGTCCATCAGAAGGGCCCACTCGGTGTACGCCAAATACGACATCCCCATGGTTCCGAGGCTCCCGTTGAACCACGGTTGTTCCCGCAACCAGACCACGGTGTCCTGCGCGTCCGCGGCTTCGCGCACCATCGGCTGGAAAGTATCGGTCGATCCGGCAGTTCCCCGGCAGCTCTGCAGCAGCACGTGATATCCCTGTGCGGCCAAGGTCCGGCCCCACAACGCGTCCAGTGGTGCGCCCCGCCCATAGGGTGTCCGAATAAGAATCGTCGCCCCACCGTCGCCAGGCTCGGCAGGCCCGTAAAGGTCGCCGAGCAAGGCGAATCCGTCCCGAGATGGGGTACGCAGACCACGCTCGACAAAAATCTTGTTCCGCGGTTTCGGCATCCCCCTGAGCCGGCGCAGCAATCCGTCGACCGCGCGTGCAGACACCCCAGGCACCATCCTCACCACAAACCCGCCTCCTTGTGTCGTTCGCTAGGGTTCGGCAAGCTGCTCAAACGTCGGCTGTTCCTCGACGACCTTTCCGGGCCTGTGCTCGATCGCAACACGCAGAGGGATTGCAGGACAGGCAATTTCGCTTAGTTTTCTGGCGGAGTGCACGTATTCCGAACGTGCGCTATTCATCGGATTTGACTGGGGCGGGCACCAAGAAAATACCTGTGCCGGGCGACAATCATCTGTCTAGCTACTGTTCGCTCGGCGCGTCGTACCGCGTTGCGCTCGGCGGCATAGGTCGGCGGGCACGTGCCGGAACGCTACGTCAAGGGTGCGCGTGTCCCTGGCTGTTGCGACCACTTGGTGCCCAGCCTCAAGTACGGCCTGGGCGGTCGCCTCGCCCAACCCGCGACCAGCACTCGTCACCAGCCACACTTGACACATCACTCTTGCTTCCTGTTCTCCTGGTTCTTCCGATCATGGCCGGGTCTGCGCGCGGGACGACCCGGATCACCGCTCGCTGTCGAGCGCCACCATCTGCGTGGCGTCGTAGCGGTCACCGGCGGCCGCGTGTTTGGGTACCGCGGACTCGATGGTGGCGAGTTGCTCGGCGGTCAACTCGAAGTCGAGCGCGCCCAGCGACTCGCCCAGCCGCTCGCGTCTGCGGGCCCCGACCAGCGGGACGATGTCCTCGCCTTGGGCGGCTACCCACGCGATCGCGACCTGGGCCACGGATACGCCGAGTTCGGCGGCCACACTGCGCAGCCGCTCGACCAGGGCCAGATTGCGGTCGAGGTTCTCGCCGGTGAAGCGTGGGCTGTGTGCCCGGAAGTCGCCCGAGCCGGCGCGGTCGACCGACCAGTGCCCGCTGATCAGCCCACGCGACAACACCCCGTACGCGGTGACACCAATGCCTAGTTCGCGGCAGGTGTCTAGGATCTCGCCTTCGGGGCCGCGGGAGATCAGCGAGTATTCGATCTGCAGGTCGCTGACCGGGTGTACGGCGTGCGCGCGGCGGATGGTGTCCGCGCCGACCTCCGACAATCCAAGATGCCGCACATATCCGGACTGAATCATCTCGGCGATCGCGCCGACGGTGTCCTCGATCGGCACCTTGGGATCGAACCGGGCCGGCCGGTAGACGTCGATGTGATCGGTGCCGAGTCGTTGCAATGTGTAGGCGAGGGAGTTCTTGACGGCGACCGGGCGGTTGTCCTGGCCCAGCCACGACGCGTCCGGGCCGCGCAGGGAGCCGAACTTGACGCTGATCTGCACCTGGTCGCGGTCGTGTGCGCGCAGGGCTTCGCCGAGCAGCATCTCGTTGTGGCCCGTGCCGTAGAAATCGCCGGTGTCGAGCAGGGTGATGCCGGCGTCGAGCGCGGCGTGGATGGTGGCGATGCTCTCAGCGCGGTCGGTGGGCCCGTAGAGGTCGCTCATGCCCATCAGGCCAAGCCCGATCGCCGAGGTGGTTCCCAGGGTTCCCAGTGTCTTGGTTCGCATGACTGCGGGCTGCTTCGGCTGAGTGAAACGAACGCATTCGGCGACATCGGCTCCTTGCAAGGCCGATTGGTCAGGAATCGTGTTCATGTGCACACCTCAGATCGATTTTTCAGTGCATGCTGGGCGGCTGCGACTGGTCCGGTTGGGCCGCGCTCACATCCATGACGTCCTGGTCGTCGACAAGGGCGCCGACGTGATCGGCACTCGCGTCACACCTGAAAAGACCAGCTTTATCGACA
>NZ_JAOPWB010000127.1 GCF_025965855.1 Mycobacterium sp.
GTGCCCCCGCTCATCGGTCCAGCCTTTCCAGCCCGGCGCCGACGACGTCGAACGCATTGCCGAGCGCGGCGGGCAGCGGGACGGATTCGTCGGAGAGCCAGTGCTCGTAGGCGCTCAATGCGACCCCGAGCATCGTCCAGGCGACGGTCTGGGGCAGCGGGTCGGTCGTCTTGACGCCCAACCGGTGGGCCACGAAGCCCGCCATCACCTCGCGCCAGCCGGCATACATCGTCATCGAATAGGCCTGCAGGTCCGCGGTTTCCAGGATGACGCGCATGCGTTGCCGGTGCCGGACGGTCTCGCACTCGTCGAAGGTGTTGAACGCCAACAGCGCCCCGCGCAGCGCCTCGTTCAACCGAACCCGCGGGTCGACGTTGTCGAGCAGCTCCTGCAGGTGCGCGAGGTGGGCGTCGAAATCGCCCCACAGGATGGCGTTCTTGGAGGCGTAATAGCGAAACAGCGAGCGGCGGGCAATGCCGGCCGCCTGCGCGACGTCGTCGACGCTCACCTCGGCGAACCCCCGGGCGGCGAACAAGTCGAGGGCGACGTCGGTGATGTGGCCCGGTGTCGTCGAGCGGCGTCGCCCCACCCGCGGCTGCGGCATCATCAGACCCGCCCTTCCATTGCGGCACTCGATGCCATATTGTGTCCAGAACGATCCGTCCTTGTCGAGTCCCCGCGGGAGGAAAAGTTTCATGGAGCACGAAACCGAGACCGAGACCGAGCTCGTCACCGAGACCCTGGTGGAAGAGGTGTCCATCGACGGGATGTGCGGGGTCTACTGATCCGCGTGTTCGATCCCGATCGCGGCTGGCGATTGCACCCGCAGGTGGCGGTTCGGCCGGAGCCGTTCGGCGCGCTGCTCTACCACTTCGGCACCCGCAAGCTGTCCTTTCTGAAGAACCGCACCATCCTCACCGTGGTGCGGTCGCTGGCCGACCATCCGGATGTCCGGTCCGCGTGCCGCGCCGCGGGCGTGGATGACCCCGGGCAGGAGCCCTACCTGCTCGCGCTGGGTGTGTTGGCGGATTCAAAGATGTTGGTACTTCAGGAGGACCGGTGACCGCTGGAATTTCGCGGGTTCCGCGACTCGTCGAGCAGTTCGAGCGCGGGCTGGACGCCCCGATCTGCCTGACGTGGGAGCTGACGTACGCGTGCAACCTGGCTTGCGTGCACTGCCTCTCGTCGTCGGGCAAACGCGATCCGCGCGAGTTGTCCACCCGCCAGTGCATGGACATCATCGACGAGCTGGAACGCATGCAGGTGTTCTACGTCAACATCGGGGGCGGCGAACCCACGGTGCGGCCAGACTTTTGGGAGCTGGTCGACTATGCGACCGCGCACCACGTCGGCGTCAAGTTCTCCACCAACGGGGTCCGGATCACCCCGGAAGTCGCTGCCCGTCTGGCGGTCAGTGACTACGTCGACGTTCAGATCTCCCTCGACGGTGCCACCGCCGAGGTCAACGACGCCGTCCGCGGCGCCGGCTCGTTCGCGATGGCGGTGCGGGCGATGGAGAACCTGGCCGCGGCGGGATTTCGTGACGCGAAGATCTCCGTCGTCGTGACCCGGCACAATGTCGACCAGCTCGACGACTTTGCCGCTTTGGCAAGCCGTTACGGTGCCACCTTGCGGATCACCCGGCTGCGGCCCTCGGGTCGGGGCGCGGACGTGTGGGAAGACCTGCACCCCACCGCCGCCCAGCAGGTTCAGCTCTACGACTGGCTGGTCGCCAAGGGGGAGCGGGTGCTCACCGGTGACTCCTTCTTCCATCTGGCGCCGCTCGGCCAGTCCGGCGCCCTGGCCGGTTTGAACATGTGCGGGGCCGGCCGGGTAGTGTGCCTGATCGACCCGGTGGGCGACGTCTACGCCTGCCCGTTCGCCATCCACGACCGCTTCATGGCGGGAAACGTCCTGTCCGACGGGGGATTTGACCACGTCTGGAAGAACGCACCGCTGTTCCGCGAGCTGCGCGAACCCCAGTCGGCGGGGGCCTGCGGCAGCTGCGGGCACTACGACAGCTGCCGGGGCGGGTGCATGGCGGCCAAGTTCTTCACCGGCCTGCCGATGGACGGGCCGGACCCCGAATGCGTCCAGGGGCACAGCGCGTCGGCGCTGGCCCGCGAGCGTTTGACGCCGCGGCCGCGGGCCGACCACTCGCGGAAGACGAGCGGGCCAATACCCCTGAAACTGTCGCGACCGCCGGCGCGGCTTTGCAACGAAAGCCCACTGTAAGCATGGCCGACCAATGGTTTGAAACCGTCGCCATCGCCCAGCAACGCGCAAAGCGGCGGCTACCGAAATCCGTGTATTCGTCCTTGATCTCCGCAAGCGAAAAAGGAATTACGGCCGCCGACAATGTCGAGGCATTCGGCGAACTCGGTTTTGCCCCCCACGTCGTCGGCGCGCCGGAAAAGCGCGACTTATCGACTACCGTTATGGGACAAGATATCTCGTTGCCCGTGATCATTTCGCCGACCGGCGTCCAGGCGGTCGATCCGGACGGCGAGGTGGCCGTCGCGCGGGCCGCGGTGGCGCGGGGAACGGCGATGGGGCTCTCCTCTTTCGCCAGTAAACCGATCGAGGAGGTCATCGCCGCCAACCCCAAGGTGTTCTTCCAGGTGTACTGGCTCGGCGGGCGCGACGCAATCGCGGAACGCGTGGAACGCGCGCGCCAGGCCGGCGCGGTCGGCTTGATCGTCACGACCGACTGGACGTTCTCCCACGGCCGCGACTGGGGCAGCCCGAAGATCCCCGAGGAGATGAACCTGCGGACCATCCTGCGGTTGTCCCCGGAGGCGATCGTCCGCCCGCGGTGGCTGTGGAAGTTCGGCAAGGCGCTGCGGCCCCCCGAGCTCCGGGTGCCGAACCAGGGCCGCCGAGGCGAGCCCGGTCCCCCCTTCTTCGCCGCCTACGGGGAGTGGATGGGCACCCCGCCGCCAACCTGGGAAGACATCGCCTGGCTGCGCGAGCTGTGGGGCGGTCCGTTCATGCTCAAGGGTGTGATGCGCGTCGACGACGCCAAAAGGGCTGTGGACGCCGGGGTTTCGGCGATCTCGGTGTCAAACCACGGTGGCAACAACCTGGACGGCACGCCGGCATCGATCCGCGCCCTGCCCGCGGTGGCCGCGGCGGTCGGAGATCAGGTCGAGGTGCTCCTCGACGGCGGCATCCGGCGCGGCAGCGACGTCGTCAAGGCGGTGGCGCTCGGGGCGCGCGCGGTGATGATCGGCCGCGCGTACCTGTGGGGCCTCGCGGCGGGCGGTCAGGCCGGCGTGGAGAACGTCCTCGACATCTTGCGCGGGGGCATTGACTCGGCGCTGATGGGTCTGGGGCGCTCCTCGGTTCACGACCTCAGCCCGGACGACCTCTTGGTGCCGGCCGGCTTCGCCCGTGCGCTTGGGGTGCCGTCCGGCTAAACCTGGGTATCTTGGGCATTTTTCCAGAGATTCGACGTGAGCCGTTTATACTCACCGCGCGACATGAGCCGTTTTCACTCACCGCGCGAAATGCCCCTCTAGCCTCAATCCGCGGCGTCGAAAATTGTGGTGCTCGCGAGGCAACCGTGACAAACGAGCCATCAAATTCGACCGCTTGATGGACAACACAGAAAAAAAATATTTTGTAGGGTCAACAATTGGTGCACGCCAGGTGAATTCGTCCTACCATCAGCCAGTGCCCGTACTCGGCGAATTAGGAACGGTGGCGTCGAGCCAGCTATCCAGTACCTCGCCGTCAATAATGGTCCCGCTGGGTTCGACCGAACAACATGGTCCGCACCTGCCGCTGGACACCGATACGCGAATTGCGACCGCGGTCGCCCGCGGCGCCAGGGCCCGCCTGGAACAAGACTGGTTGGTGGCGCCGGCCATCGCCTACGGCGCCAGCGGCGAGCACCAAGATTTCGCCGGAACGATCTCGATCGGCACCGAAGCCCTCACGACGCTCCTGGTGGAGTACGGCAGGTCAGCGGCCTGCTGGGCCTCGCGCCTGGTCTTCGTCAACGGCCACGGCGGCAATGTCGGCGCGTTGCACAGCGCGGTGGGCAGGCTGCGCGCCGAGGGCCGGGACGCCGGATGGTGCCCCTGCGTTGCCGCCGGCGGCGACGCCCACGCCGGCCATGCCGAAACATCGGTGTTGCTCCATATCTCACCGGCCGACGTGCTGACCGACCGGTGGCTCACCGGCAACCGGGCGCCGTTGGGAGACTTGCTCCCCTCCATGCGCCGCGGGGGCGTTGCGGCGGTCAGCCGGGTCGGGGTGTTGGGGGACCCGACCACCGCGACCGCCGCCGAGGGCAAGCGCATCTTCGCCGAGATGGTCGACGAGTGTGTCCGTCGAGTCGCCCGGTGGTCGCCCGGGCCCGACGGGATGCTCACATGACGGCGACCCGGTTGCCCGACGGATTCGCCGTCCAGGTCGATCGCCGCGTTCGGGTACTCGGCGACGGCTCGGCCCTGCTGGGTGGCTCCCCGACGCGCCTGCTGAAGTTGGCTCCCGCCGCCCAGGGCATGCTGTCCGACGGCCGGCTGAAGGTTCGCGACGACGTCAGCGCGCAGTTGGCCCGCACCCTGCTGGACGCCACCGTGGCTCACCCCCGGCCCGCGGGCGGCCCGTCGCACCGTGACGTGACCGTGGTAATCCCGGTGCGGGACAACGTTTCCGGTGTGCGGCGCCTGGTGAGCTCGCTGCGCGGCTTGCGCGTCATCGTGGTCGACGACGGTTCGTTTCCCCCGGTCGAGCCCGAAGACTTCATCGGCGCACACTGCGACGTCGAGGTGTTGCGCCATTCCTACAACAAGGGCCCGGCGGCGGCGCGCAACACCGGGCTGGCCGCCTGCACGACCGACTTCGTCGCGTTTCTGGACTCCGACGTCACGCCGCGCCGGGGCTGGCTGGAGGCCCTGCTCGGTCACTTCTGCGACCCGACCGTCGCCCTGGTCGCGCCGCGCATCGTCGGTTTGTCGCACAGTGAGAACGTGGTGGCGCGTTACGAGGCGGTGCACTCGTCTCTGGACCTCGGGGAGCGCGAAGCCCCGGTGTTGCCCCACAGCACGGTGTCCTACGTTCCCAGCGCGGCCATCATCTGCCGCCGCGCGGCCATCCGGGACGTCGGGGGGTTCGACGAGACGATGCAGTCCGGCGAGGACGTGGACCTGTGCTGGCGGCTGATCGAAGTGGGCGCCCGGCTGCGTTACGAGCCGATCGCGCAGGTCGCCCACGATCACCGCACCGAGCTGCGGGATTGGCTCACGCGCAAGGCCTTTTACGGCGGTTCGGCGGCTCCGCTGTCCGTGCGCCACCCGGACAAGACGGCACCGGTGGTGATCTCCGGCTGGGCGTTGATGGCCTGGATTCTCGTGGCGCTGGGGACAAGTCTCAGCCAGCTCGTCTCGATCGTCGTCGCCCTGGTGACGGGTCGTCGGATCGCCAAGGCGATGCGCGGCGCCGAGACGTCGCTGATGGATGTCCTCATGATCGCGACCCGAGGCCTGTGGTCGGCGGCGCTGCAGCTGGCGTCGGCCCTGTGCCGGCACTATTGGCCGCTGGCGCTGGTCGCGGCCGTCCTGTCGCGTCACTGCAGACGGGTCGTGCTGGTGGCGGCCGTCATGGACGGCGTGGTGGACTGGCTGCGCCGCCGGGACGCCACCGGCGACGAGGCGGAACCGATCGGGCTGTTGACCTACCTGTTGCTCAAGCGCATCGACGACCTGGCCTACGGCCTCGGGCTGTGGTGGGGTGTGGCGCGCGAACGCAACGTGCGCGCGCTCAAGCCGCAGATTCGCACTTAGTGGTCTTGAAGCCCCCTTGACCGCAGCCGCCCCGCACAGCGATGTGCTGATCGTCGGCGCCGGCAGTGCTGGATCGGTTGTTGCCGAACGCCTTTCCGCCGATCCCGGCCGCACCGTCACCGTCCTCGAGACGGGCCCAGCGCTCGCCGATCCGGAGTTGCTGGCTTTGACCGCCAATGGGTTGCAGCTGCCGATCGGGGTCGGCAGCCCCTTGACCCGGCGCTACCTGACCACGCTGACCGATCGGCACGCCCTCAAACTGCCGATCGTGCGCGGCGCGACGGTCGGCGGTTCGGGCGCAATCAACGGCGGCTACTTCTGCCGCGCCTTGGCGCGCGACTTCGATCGCGCCGGGGTTCCGGGCTGGGCATGGTCGGATGTCCTCGAGCACTTCCGCGCCATCGAGACGGACCTCGATTTCGACGGTCCCGCTCACGGCAAGACCGGACCGATCCCGGTGCGCCGGACGCGCGAAATGACCGGTACCACCGAAACTTTCATCGCGGCAGCGGAGCGCGGCGGGTTCGCCTGGATCGATGACCTCAATGATTCCGGGCCGGAGCTGGTTTCGGGGCTCGGTGCGGTTCCGCTGAACATCGTCGACGGCGTGCGTACCGGCTCCGGATCCGCATATCTCCTTCCGGCGCTTGGGCGGCCCAACCTGGCCTTGCTGGAGCGGACCCGGGCGGTGCGGCTGCGTTTCTCCGGGACGGCCGCGGTGGGAGTCGACGCGATCGGCCCGCAAGGTCAGGTGACGCTTTCCGCCGACCGAATCGTATTGTGTGCCGGCGCGATCGAGTCCGCACATCTGCTGATGCTGTCCGGCATCGGCGACGAAGCAATGTTGCGTGCTGCCGGTATCCCGGTGGTGGCACCGCTGCCCGTCGCGACGTCGTGCAGCGACCATCCCGAATGGGTGTTGCCGACGAACTGGACTGTGGCTCCGGGCCGGCCGGTGGTGGAGGTCGTGCTGAGCACCGCGGACGGGGTCGAGATCAGGCCGTACACGGGCGGATTCGTTGCGATGACCGGTGACGGCACCACGGGACACCCCGACTGGCCGCACATCGGGGTGGCGCTCATGCAGCCGCGGGCGCGCGGGCGCGTCACGCTGGTCTCGCCGGACCCCGACGTGCCACCGCATATCGAGCACCGCTACGACAGCGAGCCCGACGACGTGGCGGCACTGCGCCAGGGCAGCGAACTGGCCCGCGCGTTGGCCGGTTCCGCAACCTCTGTCGGGTCGCCGGTGTGGTCGACGTCTCAACATCTTTGCGGCACTGCGCCGATGGGCGTCGACGGCGACTCGAAAGCCGTTGTCGACCAACGGTGTCGGGTTCTCGGTATCGAAAAGCTATGGCTGATCGATGGATCGGTGCTGCCCATAGTCCCCAGCCGCGGACCGCACGCGACTATCGTGATGCTCGCCCATCGTGCAGCGGAATTCGTTGCGTGACGAGCACTTAACTCATCGCGCCACTGTCCCGGCGCCCCGTCCAGGCCGAATCAGCAACCCGCCGGCGCCGCCGGCTCCCGGTATCGCGCCGGCCCCCTCGTTGCCGCCGTTGCCACCGCTGCCGATCAGTTGGGCGTCGCCACCCTAGCCGCCATCGGCGGCTACTCCGTTTCCCGCACCCACGCCGGACCCGCCGTTACCGATCAGTCACCCGGGGTTGCCGCCTTTTGCACCGGTGCCCGCCGCCCCGTTGGCGCCGTTAGCGATCAGTGGAGGCCCGTCAGCAGCTGGCTGGGGGTATTGATCACCCCGAGCGGGTCTTGCTCGATGGTCTGCATTGGGTTGGTGTTGGCGGCCTCGAGGAGGGCGTATTGGGCGCCACCGGCACTGAGCAGCTGCACACAACCGTTGATGGAACGGCGCCGCCTGGGCGCTGAGCGCCTGATAGGCCTGCCCGTGGGCGCCGAAACCCCGCCACGGCCGCCGAGATCTCGTCGGCTCCGGCCCCATGAGCGCCGCTGAGCCTGGAGCCACGGTTCTCCAAATCGACGGCCGCCGATGCCAACATCTCCGGTGTCGCTACTGAGAACCGATTGAATCAGGGAAATCGCTATATTTCTGGATCGCACGGCGGCGACCATGGTCGGCGAATCAGGCTGAGTAGGGCGAGATTAGGCCAGGAACCGGAGCCGCCGCCGGTTGCTCCTCCTGGGATCCGGACGCCGCGGGGGAGTAGGGCGGCGTCGCGGGGGAGTAGTTCGGTGTTGCCGCGGGCGCCGCCGTCAGCGGCGTGGTGACCGGCATAGCCTGCGACGCCGTCACCGGAGAGAATTCCGGCGCTTCCACCGGCGCCGCCGCCACCGGTGCGCTGGCGGGTGCCGGTGTGACCGCCTCCGCGGCCGCGGGGGCGTAGGCCGGCGTTGCCGACTGCATCGCGGCAACCGGCGCAGCCGCCGGCGCCACGGCTGGGGCCGCCGC
>NZ_JAOPWB010000136.1 GCF_025965855.1 Mycobacterium sp.
GACCGGGCGGCCGCCATCCAGGTCGGCAACTGGCTGCGGCCGTGGCTGCCGTCGCTGCTTGCGCTGTCGGCCAATTCGCGGGTGTATCGCTGCGCCGACAGCGGCTACGCGAGCTGGCGCAGCGTGCTGTGGCGGCGCTGGCCCGTGGCCGGGCCGCCGCCGTTCTTCCCGGCGCCCGAGGAGTACGACCGCACGGTGCGCATGCTGATCGACAGCGAGGTGATCCTCGATCACAAGATGATCTATTGGGACGTGCGCCCGTCGGAGAACTTTCCGACCGTCGAGATCCGGGTGGCCGACGTGCCGGCGACGGTCGCCGAGACCGTGCTGCTGGCCACCCTGGTCAGGGCCGCGGTGATGACCGCGCTCGACGGGCGCGGCCGGGACGACCGGCCCGGACGCCTGCCCCCCGCGGCGCTGCGGGCCGCGTACTGGAAGGCCGCGCACGACGGGCTCTCGGGGCACTCGCTCGATTTGATCCACGGACGCGGAGCGGTGCCGGCGTGTGAGCAGTTGGGCGCGCTGGTGCAACGGGTGCGACCCGCGCTCGACGCGCTCGGCGAATACGACCGCGTCACAACGGAACTCGACCGCGTCGTCGCGCAGGGCAACGGGGCGATGCGTCAGCTGCGGGCGTGGCGAAAACGCCGCGACGTGATGGACGTCGTCGCGGAAGTCGCCGCCGCCACGCTGAGTTGATTCGTCAGCCCAGGGCGAGCAGGCGGTACAGCCCGATCAGCCCGACCACCACGATGGTGGAGCGCAGCGCCGTCGGCGAGAGCCGGCGCCCATAACGCGCCCCGACCAGTCCGCCGACCAGCGAGCCCGCCGCGATGAGCCCGGCGACCGGCCAGCTGATCCGGCCGAAGGCCACCAGCGAATAGCTCACCGCCGCAACGACATTCACGACCAGCGTCAGGAGGTTCTTGGCCGCGTTCATGCGCTGCACCGACTCGGGCAGCAACGCGCCCATGATGCCGACCAGCAGGATACCCTGCGCGGCGGTGAAGTAGCCGCCGTAGACCCCGACGGCGAACGTCCCGAGCACCAGCACGGCCATCCGTGCCGGCGTGATGTGTTCGGCCGAACGCCCCTGCTGCTCGGCCCGCCGGGCAGCCCACGACTGCAGCTTCGGCCCGATCACCACCAGCACCAGGGCCAGCACCAACAACACCGGCACGACCCGGGCGAACACCGTCGGCGGCAGGTGCAGGAGCAGGAAGGCGCCCAGCACGCCGCCGGCCAGCGACGTGGGCAGCTGCCACCGCAACCGATCCCACTGCCCGGCCAGCTCGGCGCGATAGCCCCAGGTGCCCGACACGCTGCCCGCCACCAGCCCGACCGCGTTCGACATGGTGGCGGTGATCGGCGGATAGCCGAGGGCGACGAGCGTCGGGAACGTGATCAGGGTGCCCGATCCGACGAGGGCGTTGATGGCGCCGGCGCCGAATCCGGCCACGGCGATCACAACCATATGGGAGAGCAGCACTCCCGAAAAGCTTAGTCCGCCCTTAGACGTGAGGCGCTTCGTGGCCGCGGTCGACGCCGGTGCGCAGCTTCACCGACGCCGAGTACGCAAGGCTCCGGAAATGCAGCACCGGATCGTCGGAGGGTTCGATGCCGCCGGTGACGCGCATCGGGTCGAACACGACGATGTCATCGCCATGCTCGCGCCGCGTGTCGAGGCCGTCGATCTCGAGGGTGCCGACGGTGGCGATCTGCGTGCTCTGCCAGGCCGCCGACGGGTCGACCGTCGAGTCGTTCGGCCCGGCGATCTGGACGCGGAAGTCGAACCGCACCGGCCCGGTCGCGAGGCGGGCATTCAGCTCGTCGGTGAGAAAGTCCGGGCCATCGCCCCGGGGGGCCGACCCCTTCGCCCCCGTAGCCGGAACCCAGTGGTAGCGAACGAATCTGGCGCTGCCGTCGGCCGCGATCCAGCGGAAGGCGTGCAGGCCGTGGTATTCGATGGTGGCGTAGCTCGTCGGGACCTTGTTGGCGTCGCGCAGGACGGGGAGCGCGCCGAAGAGCCGGGGATGGGTCAGGAAGTACTTGGCCATGCGCAGCGGCGTCGTCGGGCCGGGCCGCATCGCTTTCAGCAGGTCGACGAATCCGTCCGGCGTGCTGGAGACGAACAGCCGGGCGGTCTGCGTCGACACGTCGGTGGTGGATCCGTCGGGCAGGGTGAACTTCACCGCCAGCCCCCGGACCCCGGGCACGCCGTCGCGCTGCGACGGGTTGCCCGAACCGTTGGAGAAGCGGGCCAGCGCGGGGACCGTCGAGCCGTCCAGGTGCTTGGCGCGCGAGAGCCCCGCCGCCTCGGGGTTCCCGGTGAACGTCCCGCGGTACAGCGTGCCTTTGGCGTGCAGCGCGCGACAGCCCGGCTGCGCGCCGCCGGTGCCTCGAATCGCCGCGATCGCCTCGTCAGGAGTGACCATGCGCGAATCTTAAGGCGCTAGTCGGGGAAGCCGAAGAGTTTGACGACACCGTGATCGCGGCCGGCGGTGTAGCCGCCGTCGACGGCGATGGCCTGGCCGGTGACGAACGAGGCGTCGGGAGACAGCAAAAACGCCGCCATTGCGGCGACCTCCTCGGGCCGGCCCAACCGTTGCAGGGCGTGCTCCTCGGTGATCGAGGCCAGCGGGCCCTCCATTCCCGGCAGGCCGAAAACGTTCTGGGCCATGGGTGTCTCGATGAAGCCGGGGCAGATGGCGTTAGCGCGGATGCCGCTGGGTCCATAGTCGAGCGCGATGTTCTTGGTGAGCAGTACGACGCCGCCCTTGGCCGCGTTGTACGAGCTGCCGCCGGCCGTGCCCTCCAGGCCCTCGATGCTGGCGACGGTGACGATCGAGCCGCGTTCACCGTCGACCCGGGATTGCTCGATCATCCTGGCCAGGGCGGCCTTGGCCACCAGGAAGGTGCCGGTGAGGTTGATCCCGATCACCCGATCCCATTCGGCCTTGTCGAGCAGGTGGACGGGGCCGCCGCCGGCGACGCCGGCCGCATGGAAGACGCCGTCGAGGCGGCCGGGGACCGCGGCCAGCACCGCGGCGATGGCGGCCTCGTCGGTGATGTCGGCGGTCAC
>NZ_JAOPWB010000183.1 GCF_025965855.1 Mycobacterium sp.
TCGACCAGGCCATGCGCGCCCACGCCGACCGACTCGCCCACCTCGGCTACCTCACCCTGGCCGTGGACCTGTTCAGCGCCGGAGGCACCACCCGATGCCTCATCGCCACCATGACCGCCATGATCCGCGGTCACGGCCGCGCATTCACCGACATCTCCACCGCCCACGACAACCTCGCCAGCTCCCCCGACTGCACCGGCAAAATCGAAGTGGCGGGTGATGAACGCGCTGGCGATCGCGCCCGTGACAAACGCTCCGATCACGCCTCCGGAAAGCATGAACAGTCTCCGGGAGCTGCTGTACTTATCCACGAAAAAAGTCGTATCCGGCTTCAACCACCCGCCTCAGATTGCCGGTGGTGGCGAGCGGCATATACACGAGGTCGCCGATGCTGCGAAACAGGCCAATCTGTATACCGCCGAAGGACATCGGCACCACAACCGAACTGCGCGGCAGCGTTGCGGGCAGGAGTCCGATCCCGGCCAGGACGGCCGCTTGGTTCGCCATCGCCCGGCGCGCCGAGCCCTATCCCATCAGGCTTGCGATAGAGCTTCGGGGTCACGGTCGTGAAGCGCACGTGGGGGGGCGTTTCCGAACGCATCACGTGTGGAGGTTGCCCGATGCCGGCCCGTCGCCACGGTCCCCGCCGGGTGCAGGTCCCGCTCCGGTTCACAGGGGTCCGGCTCGACCGGGTGGACGGCGACCATCCCACCTTCGTCGATCCCGAATCGTTCGTGCAGCCGGGCCAGCGGTTTGGGCGCCCACCAGTTCCACCTGCCCAACACTCGCATGAAGGCCGGAACCAGCACCAACCGCACCAGTGTGGCGTCGACCACCACCGCGAGCGTCATACCAACGCCGAACATCCGCATGAACTGGACGTGAGCGGCGATCAGTGCCGCGAATGAAATCGACATCACGAGTGCGGCAGCGGTAATCACCCGCGCAGTGCGAGCCACACCCAGTGCGACGCTCTCGTCATTGTTGGCACCCATATCTGCTGTCGCCGGCCGCGCGGCTATGGAACGCACCCAGTACTCGCGAATCCGCGACATCAGGAAGACCTCGTAGTCCATCGACAGCCCAAAGGCGATGCAGAACAACAACACCGGCAAATTCGCCACCAGCGTCCCGGTCGGCGTGGTTCCGAGTGCGCCAAGATGTCCATCCTGGAAGATCCACACCAGCGCGCCGAAAGCGGCGGTCAGCGACAACACGTTGAGCACCAATGCCTTCAGGGGCAGCACCACGCTGCCGGTGAGCAGGAACAGCAGCACGAAGGTGATGACGGCGATCAGACCAAGCACCAGTGGCAGTCGCGACGTGATGGCCTCCACGCTGTCGCGGTTGATCTGCGCATTACCGCTCATTTCGACCGACCTGCCGGCCGGCCCGGGTACTGCGTGCAGCCGATCGAGCTGAGTCGCCGAGCTACCGGAGAACAGCGGCGCGGTACTGCTGACGGTGAGAAACGCACTACCCTGTGCGACCCCCGTGGCAGCCGAGGGTGGCCCCACACGGTTCCCGCCGACGAACGCGCCGCCGGGGGCGGTCACCGCCGACACGTCCGGTACACGGGACAGATCGGCGGCATAGCGGTTCAGGTCATAGGGGGTCAGGCCGTGGGCATCGGGGACTACGACCGTCACAGCGTTCGCGGAATTGTCGCCGAAGTCGTTGCGCAACTGGTCGCCGAGCTGATGCGCCGAGGCCGAGTAAGGCAACACACGGTCATCGGGCATGCCCCACCTGACGCCGAGGAACGGGGCACCCAACACCACCAGCAGCGTAACGACGGCCAGTCCGATCGGAACCGCGCGGCGCATCACGAACTTGGCTGAGCGGTACCAAAACAGTTGCTCGACGGGGCGCGGGGCGGGTTCGGGCCGACGCGACAGCCGGCGAACCAGCCGGCGCACGTCCAGCGAATCGAGCCGGGAGCCTAATAGAACGATGACCGCCGGCGTCACCAGGAGCGCGGCCACCGATGCGAATGCGACCGTGGCGATACCGCCATAGGCGATCGACTTCAGGAAGTACATCGGGAATAGGACCATTACGGCCATAGACAGCGCGACAGTCGTCGCGGAGAACAACACTGTGCGTCCGGCGGTGGCCATGGTTCGGATCAACGCCTCGTTGCGGCCGGCGCCGGTGGCCAACTCGTCGCGGTAGCGACTGATGATCAATAGCGTGTAGTCGATCGCCAGTGCCAGGCCCAGCGCAGTACTCAGGTTGAGCGCGAAAATCGACACGTCGGTGCTGAAGGTGATGGCGCGCAGCACCGCCATCGAGCCCGCGATCGCCAGGAGGCCCACGGCCATCGGCAGTGCTGCAGCCAGTAGGCCGCCGAACACCCAGACCAAAACAATGAGGCTGAGCGGGATGGCGATTGACTCCATCAGCAGCAGGTCGCGCTCATTTTGGTGGTTGATCTGCGCATAGACCATCGCCATCCCGCCCGCGCGGACAGCGACGCCTTGATAGTCGTGGACAACTTCGTCAGACAACGTCTGCGCGTACTTCTGGGCGTTGTTCTCGCCGCCGGTGATTCCCGCGACGATCAGACCGGAGGCGCCGTCCTTGCTGATCAGCGCCCTCGCGTCCGCGGGCGGCGCGGTCCACGCCGAAGTCACATTGGCGACATGGGGAGATTGGGCGAGGTGATCGACGATGCGGGTGGCCACTGCGCGGGCCGGCGCGCTGGTGGCACCTGCCGGCGCGCTGACGGTGATAAGCAGCTGCATGTCGCCCTGGCCGAACTTGTCGCTTAGCAGCTGTGTCGCCTTGGCCGATTCCGAGCCCGGGTCCTGGAAACCACCTGCCGACAGGCTTTTGGCGACCGGGATGCCGAAAATGGCGGCTCCGACCATCACCAGGATCGCTATCGCGACGATCCGCCGTGGTGCGGCGATGGCTAGTCGGGCGATTCGCTCCAGCACGTGGCTCCTCCGTTATATCCGTCGTAACTCGGCACCAGGCCAATGGCGGCGCCAACCACCTCCCCCGACATAAATACGACGACAGCCGCCGAAACGTTCAGATATCAGCGCTGGGCCTAAGTCCCACCGCCGCCGCCACCCGATAGTGCGTAGCCATCGGCCCACCTGCCGGATCGGCACTACGCCTAGAGGCTGCGCCATCAGCCGCAGCAGCACGCGTGCCGGTGTCTCGGAGACCAGCGCGGCCATTCCTCCCGCCTGAAAAGCGGAAGGTCGGCGGTTCGATCCCGCCCTTGGCCACCGATATCAGCGCAAGTTACATGCTCTGATGCGTCACTCGGCAGAGCCGTGGCCGGTTTTGGGCCCTTTCATACGGCCAATATGCGGCCAGATCTGGCTTTGGCCGCACGGCGACAATCGCTCGCC
Organism: Mycobacterium sp.; assembly: GCF_025965855.1. Taxonomy (GTDB): domain Bacteria; phylum Actinomycetota; class Actinomycetes; order Mycobacteriales; family Mycobacteriaceae; genus Mycobacterium. The sequence continues at coordinate 3,369 of NZ_JAOPWB010000183.1, forward strand.
AGGCGCATCGCAAAACGCGAAACCGCCGTCCTGCGGCCATTTTCCAACTTTTTGGCCCACATTGAGGGTCCGGCGATGCGGTCGCTGACCCGTCGGCCGCCCAATCTGCAGCGCTAACTTGACAGTGACATCGGCACGCGAGTCACCGACTTCGACCCGCCGAGGAACGTCTCGGCGGCGTGTCAGGAACGATGGAGTGGATGGTTGTCGGACCGAGGCTCAATTTGACCGGGATGGGCGCCGATGCTGGCGACGCTGAGAGCACCCGCACAGTGCTTGTCGCGCTGGCGGTCAACGCCGCAATAGCGGCCGCCAAGACTGCGGCCGCCGTCATCTCCGGATCTGCGTCGATGGTCGCCGAAGCCGCGCATTCCTGGGCCGACAGCGGCAACGAGGTGTTTCTGCTGATTGCCAATCGGCGAAGCAGGCGACCTCCGGATGCCCGCCATCCGCTGGGGTATGGCCGCGAAGCCTATGTCTGGTCGATGCTAGCCGCGGTGGGCCTGTTCGTTGTGGGCGCGGTGGTGTCGGTGTGGCACGGGCTGACCGAAATAGCGCACCACGAATCCAGCCGCGGCGACTACCGCCTGGCTTATCTGGTGTTGGCCATCGCATTCGTGCTCGAGGCGATTTCGCTGTATCAGGCGGTCCGTCAGCTTCGGGGGGAAGCCCACGCCTATCAGCGCGATTTGCTCGAGCATGTGCTGGCGACTTCGGATCCTACGGTGCGGGCCGTATTCGCCGAAGACAGTGCGGCATTGATTGGGATTGCGACGGCATTCGGAGGCATCGGGCTGCACCAGCTCACCGGCGATGCGCTGTGGGACTCCATCGGATCCATCCTGGTTGGAGTCCTGCTGGGAGTCGTCGCGGTCGTACTCATCGACCGCAACCGGCGCTTCATCACCGGGGAGCCGGTTTCCGAGGACCTGCATGAGGCTGTGGTGGCTCGGATCAAGGCGTTACCTGGTGTCGCCGCTGTGCGGTTTCTTCGACTGATTTACGTGGGCCCCAGGATGCTCTTCCTCGTCGCCAGCGTCGATTTGGTTGGTGACGAGATCGAATCGCATGTGGCGAAAACGCTTCGGCGTCTGGAGAGTGAGCTGGAATCGGATCCGCATATCGTCGACGCCGTCCTGACGATCGCCGATCCCGACCTGCGGGACGCTACCTGAGCCGGGGCTTCCCTTCCGGTGCATGGAATATCGCATCGGAAAATCAATCGGGCGGCTGGTGTGGCTGATGCGATTCGACCCGACGACCCGCAACAATGCGGGCATGCCTGGGATGCGGCGGTTGTCTGCACTAGTGGTCGCCGGCGCGCTCGCGATGTCCTTCGCAGCCGCAACCGCGCAGGCCGGCCCCGACGTGCCGCCCGTCAGCGACGCGGCGCGCGCGGCCGGATTCGTCGACGCCCGCAGCGTGGTCCCGGACGCCATCATCGACCTTCGCTACGCGACCACCAACAATTTCACCCACACGCAGCTGTATCCGTCCGACGCGCGATGTCTGGTGCATCAATCCATGGCACCGGGGCTGGCGGCGGCCGCGACGGCGTTGCGCCCGCAGGGCCACGTGCTGGTGTTCTGGGACTGCTACCGCCCGCACGACGTCCAGGTCAAGATGTTCAATGTGGTCCCCAACCCGGCCTGGGTGGCCCGCCCGGGCCAGTATGCGCACAGCCACGAGTCCGGGCGTTCGGTCGACGTGACGTTCACCGTCGTGCAGGAGCAGTGCCCGCCCGAGCGGCAGGTCGACGGGTTGTGCCTGGCGGACATGGGCACCGACTTCGACGACTTCTCCTCGCGCGCAACGGCATACGCGACCCAGGGCGTCAGCGCCGACGAGCAGGCGAACCGGGCCGGGCTGCGGGACGCCATGAAATACGGCGGGCTCGCCCCGTACTCCGGGGAGTGGTGGCACTTCGACGGCCCGGGTGCGGCCGCCGACCGCCCGATCCTCAACGTCCCGGTCGACTAACGGGGCCCCGCAGTGAGCGACGAACGCCCGGCCAGGTACACGCACGGCCATCACGAGTCGGTGCTCCGCAGCCATCGGCGGCGCACCGCGGAAGACTCCGCGGCCTACCTGCTGCCCCACCTGGAGCCGGGGCTGACCCTGCTGGACATCGGATGTGGCCCCGGGACGATCACCGCCGACCTCGCGGAACGGGTCGCCCCCGGAGCGGTGCTGGCCGTCGACCAATTCGCCGACGTCCTGGACGTGGCCCGCGCCGAGACCGAGCGGCGCAACCTGACAAACGTCGCCTTCGCGACCACCGACGTGCACAAGCTCGACCTTCCCGACGACGCATTCGATGTCGTCCACGCCCATCAGGTGCTGCAGCACGTCGCCGATCCCGTGCAGGCGCTGCGGGAAATGCGGCGAGTGTGCCGGCCGGGTGGAATCGTCGCGGCGCGCGACGCCGACTACGCCGGCTTTATCTGGTTTCCGCGGCTTCCGGCGCTGGACCTGTGGCTCGATCTCTACGAAAAGGCGGCCCGCGCCAACCGCGGCGAACCGGACGCCGGCCGGCGGCTGCTGTCTTGGGCCCTGAAGGCCGGCTTTCACGACATCACGCCGACCGGCAGCGTCTGGTGCTACGCAACGAGCGCGACCCGCGAATGGTGGGGTGGCATGTGGGCCGACCGAATCCTGCACTCCGACGTGGGTCGCGAGTTGCTGGCGTCGGGTCTGGCCACCGCGGCGCAGCTCGCGGAGATCGCCGCGGCGTGGCGGACCTGGGCCGCGACCCCGGATGGTTGGCTGTCGATGCCGCACGGCGAGATTCTCTGCCGGGCGTAGTCCCCAACACGCTGTTTTACCAGGTCAACCGCGCGGTATTGGCATTCTCTTTTTTTGCAAGTACGTTATTCATCGATGGATAACGCTGCTCAGACACCGTCGGGCATCCCACTGCAACCCGCATACGGGCCGACGTACACAACCGCGGAACCCCCGCCCCCCGGGGCGTTCCCCTTCACCCGCGGCAACTTCGGATCCGGCTACCGCGGCAAGTTGTGGACCTTTCGGCAGTACTCCGGCTTCGGCACCGCCGAGGAATCCAACCGCCGCTACCGATACCTGCTCGGGCAAGGCGGGACGGGACTGTCGGTGGCGCTGGATCTGCCCACCCAGTGCGGGTACGACTCCGACGATCCCGAGTTCGGTGAGGAGGTCGGCCGGGTCGGCGTCGCGGTGGACACCCTGGCCGACTTCGAGATCCTTTTCGACGGCATCCCGCTGGACAAGCTCAGCACCAGCATGACGATCAACGGCACGGCGGCGATCCTGCTCGCGTTCTACGTGGCCGCCGCCGAGCGCAAGGGCATACCGCGGGCCAAGCTCACCGGGACCATTCAGAACGACATCCTCAAGGAGTACGCCTCGCGCGGCACCTGGATCTGGCCGCCCGAGCCGTCGCTGCGGCTGATCGCCGACACCATCGAGTTCTGCGCGGCCGAGGTCCCGAGGTTCAACGCGATCTCGGTGGCCGGCGCGCACTTCCGCGACGCCGGCGCCAACGCGGTGCAAGAAATGGCGTTCACCCTGGCCGACGGCGTCACCTATTGCGACACCGTGGTGGAACGCGGCCGGATGACGATCGACCAGTTCGCGCCGCAGATCTCGTTCTTCTTCTACACCCACGGCGACTTCTTCGAGGAGATCGCCAAATACCGTGCGGGGCGCCGGCGCTGGGCGACGATCGTGCGCGAGCGCTACGGGGCGACGACGGACAAGGCGTCGATGTTCCGCTTCGGTTGCGTGTGTGGCGGCGCGTCGCTGTATGCCCCGCAGGCGCAGAACAACCTGGTGCGCGTGGCTTACGAGGCGATGGCCGCGGTGCTGGGCGGTGTCCAGTCGATGTTCACCGCGGCCTGGGACGAACCGTTCGCGCTGCCCACCGAGGAATCCACCACGCTGGCGCTGCGCACCCAGCAGATCCTCGCCTACGAAACCGGCGTCGCCAGCGTCGCCGACCCGCTCGGGGGCTCCTACTTCGTCGAGGCTCTCACCGACGCCACCGAGGCCCGCATCATCGAGATCATGGATGACCTCGAGCGGCACGGCGGCATGGTCAGCGCGATCGAGGACGGCTATTTGCAGGGTCTGATCGCCGACGAAGCCTTCCGGATGCATCAGGACATCGAAGCGGGGACACGCCCCGTCGTCGGGGTCAACCGATTCGTCTCCGAAGAGCCCGAGCCCGACGTCGTCACCTATGAGCTCGACGCCGAGGGACGCGATCTGCAACTCAAGCGCCTCTCCAAGGTCAAGGCCGAAAGGGATTCCGCCGCAGTGCAATCCACGCTCGCCGAGCTGTCCCGGGCCGCCGAAGGAACCGACAACCTGATGCACAAGCTGATCGACTGCGCCAATGCCTATTGCACGGTCGGTGAAATGGTTTCCGCGCTCAAAGGGGTGTGGGGCGAATTCCAGCAACCGGTGGTGTTCTAAGTGGCCGCACGGATTCTGGTTGCCAAGCCCGGCCTTGACGGACACGACCGGGGCGCCAAGATCGTCGCCCGCACCCTGCGCGACGCCGGCTTCGAGGTGATCTACACCGGCATCCGGCAGCGCATCGAAGACATCGCATCGATCGCCGTCCAGGAAGACGTGGCCGTCGTCGGCCTGAGCATCCTGTCGGGGGCCCACCTGACGCTCACCGCGCGAACCATCGAAGCGTTGCGCGCCGCCGACGCCGCCGACATCGCCGTCGTCGTCGGCGGAACGATCCCGCACGCCGACGTACGCAAACTGCTGTCCGCCGGCGCCGCCGCGGTGTTTCCCACCGGAACACCGCTCGACGCGCTCGTGCGCGAGATCCGCGCATTGACCGGCACCCCCGAACCCGCTTCAGAAAAAGAGGAACAGTGCGCGTCGGAGTAATGATCGGTGCCGAGCGTGGCGATATGGCCCGCAAGGTGCACAAGCTGGCGTCCGACATCGAATGGGCCGAGTCTGCGGGTCTGGACACCGCGTGGATGCCGCAGGTACCCAACGACTTCGACTGTCTGACCATGGTATCGCTGACGGCCGCGCACAGCTCGCGCATCGAGCTGGGTACTGCGGTGGTGCCGCTGCAGGCCCAGCATCCGATTGCCCTTGCCCGCCAGGCGCTCTCGACGCACGCGGTGGCCGGTGGACGGTTGGCGCTGGGCGTCGGACCTTCGCACCACTGGATCATCAGGGACATGCTCGGCTTGCCGTATGAGAAGCCGGCGGCTTACACCCGCGATTACCTGCAGGTCCTCAACGCTGCCATTGCCGGGCCGGGACCGGTTGACGTCGAGAATGATTCGTTCGCGGTGCACAATCCATTGGTGATCGGGGCCGATACCCCGATGCCGGTGCTGGTCGCCGCGCTGGGGCCGGTGATGCTGCAGCTTGCCGGTGAACTCGCCGACGGCACCGTGTTGTGGATGGCCGACGAGCGCGCGATCGGTGATCACATCGCGCCGAAGATCACCAAGGCCGCCGCGGATGCCGGTCGACCCGCGCCGCGGATCGTGGCGGGTATCCCGGTATGCCTGTGTGCGCCTGCACAAGTCGACGAGGCCAAGGAGCGGGCCAACCGCATCCTCGGCGAGGCCGAGGTGTCGCCCAACTATCAGCGCCTGCTTGAACGCGGCGATGCCCGCGATGTCGGCGATCTGTGTGCAGCCGGCGACTCGGAACAGATTCTGCGCCGATTCCGCTCTTTCGCCGACGCCGGCGTGACCGATCTGTCGGTGCGGCTGCTGCCGATCGGGGACAACCGCGACGAACTCGTCGCCTCCAAACGCCGGACACGGGAAGTGATCGCCTCGCTCGCGGCGGAGTTGCGTTGACGGCCAACACCGCTCCGCTGGCGGGGATACGCATCCTCGAGGTCGGCACCATGCTGGCCGGTCCGTACGCGACCATGCTGCTGGCCGACCTCGGCGCCGAGGTCACCAAGATCGAGCCGCGCGGGGGCGAGATCTCCCGGGGGGTGGGATCCAGCTACTTCGCAAGCCTCAACCGCAACAAGTCCAGCGTCTGCCTCGACCTGAATTCCGAGGCGGGACAGCAGCGTTTGGGCGAGTTGGTCGCGGAATCCCACGCGCTGCTGGTGAACCTCAAGCCGTCGGCCATCCGCCGGCTGGGACTCACCTACGGGCAGTTGCGGCGGCACAACGAGCGGATCGTGTGCGTGGCGATCACGGGTTTCGGGCTGAACGGCGGCGACGACCCGGCCTTCGATTATGTGGTCCAGGCGGGTGTCGGCATCGCCGCGCTGACCGGCGATCCGGACGGCCCGCCGACGCTGCCGGGATATTCCTCGGCCGATAACTCCACCGGAATGTGTGCGGCGCTGGGGCTTTTGGCCAAGATCGTCTCGAGTACGGGCGGGCAGGTGGATGTGTCGCTGCGCGACGTCATGCTCTCGCAGCTCAACTACCACGCCTCGGCCTATCTCAACAACGGCGTCGAGCCGCAGCGCCGGCCCAACGGGGCGCACTCGTATTACGTTCCCGCACAGCTCTTTCAGACCGCAGATGGTTATCTGGCGCTGTTCATCACCCATGACGGCTTCTGGAAATCCTTTGCCACGGAAGCGGGTATCGGCGGTTTCGAGACGATGGCTGAGCGGGTGGCCCGGCGCGATGAGGTTCTTGGCGTCGTCACGTCGATGCTTGCCACCGACACCGCCGCCGGCTGGGAACGGAGACTGCGACCCCTCGGTGTCCCGGCCGCGGCCGTCAGGACGCTGCCCGAGGCGCTCAAAGCGACCCCGGAAGTGGTTGTTACGGCTGGTGATTTCCGCCTCGTCGGGAGTCCCATCCGTGTTTCAGGCTATGAGCCCGACTACCGTCCGCCGCCGGAGCTGAGCTGACCAAGCCGCCGAACGTCGAGTCGTTGCGGCACATCGCGTGGTTTCGCGCAATGAAGTCGACGTTCGCCGTCAAGAGTTGAGGTGGGCTTCCGCGAGCTTGCGGAACGCCACCACCAGACGACTGCGGTCGCCTGCGCGCGTCGCCAAAACGACGTGGCTGGGCTCGACGCCATCCAAGGGGACCGTCGTGATGTCCGGCCGCAGGGTGTTGCCGTGAAGGCCGGCGGTGATGGCCACCGCCTGCCCGGACGCGATGAGTTCGAACTTATCTTCGATCGCATCGATGAACGGACCATCGGGTGCTCGGCGCCCATCGGGACGAGGGTCGATGCGCCAGAAGGCACTCCAGGCCGGATCGGAGTGCCGCACCCGAGGCATCGGCTCGTCGGCGATGTCGTCGAGGGTGACTGATTCCCTGCCTGCCAGGCGATGATCGATGGGCACCGCCAGCACCCGAGGCTCGTCGTAGAGGACGGTCACGTGCAGCTGGTCGGTGGGGAACGGCAGCCGGGTCACGACCGCGTCCACTCGATGGTCGAGCAGCGCAGGACGGGCTTGATCCCAATCCAGGTGCATGACTTGCACATCGGCGTCGGGGTGCTCGCGGCGCAACTCGCGCACCGCCGGGGTGGTAATTAGGCCCGCCGTGTAGCCGATGATGATGCGGCTGGGCTGCGCGGCGGCCCGGGCCTGCGCCGTGGCTTGGGCCGCCGAGCGCAACAGCGCCTTGGCCCGGGGCAGGAACACCTCGCCGGCATCCGTGAGCCGCGTGCCTTGCGGTGTGCGGTCCAGCAACCGGGCGCCCAGCTGCTGCTCCAGCCGGCGAATCTGCCGGCTCAACGACGGCTGCGCGACGCGCAGGGCGGCGGCCGCCCGGCCGAAGTGTCGATGCTCGGCCACCACAACGAAATACCCGACCAGCCGCAGGTCCAGGTCCACCACCGGCGATGCCGAGTCCGTCATGCGCCCAGTGTAGCCATGGTAGTTCGCCCGGTGTTCACATACAGCCCTGCTGATCTGCTGTGATGCCTCAATTGCATCGTGTCATTTGAAATAGGACTTGGACACACCGCCGAGGGCCGTCATTGACTTGATGGCATACCCGCCCAACAAGACCGAGAAGGATCTTCCATGCACGTCTTTGTCACCGGCGCGACCGGACACATCGGTTCTGCCGTCGTCACCGAACTCCTGGAAGCCGGGCACGAGGTCACCGGCCTGGCCCGGTCGGACGAGGGCGCCGCCGCGCTGGCCGCCGCCGGCGCCACGGCGCGCCGGGGCGACCTCGATGACCTCGACGGCTTGCGGGATGCCGCGGCGGCGTCCGACGGCGTCATTCATCTCGCCTTCAAACACGACTTCAACGACTACGCGGGAGCTGCCGAGACGGACCTGCGCGCCGCCGAAGCCCTTGGGGAGGCGCTTGTCGGTTCGGACCGGCCCTTCGTCATCACCTCGGGCACGCTCTTGCTTGCATTCGCCGCACCGGGGCGCATCGCGACCGAACATGAGACGTTGCCCGGCGGACCGCGGATCGACTCCGAGAACGCGGTGATCGCGCTGGGCGAACGCGGGGTGCGGTCGTCGGTCGTTCGGCTTTCGCCATTGGTGCACAGCAACCTGGACCACCACGGCTTCGCCCACCACCTGATCAACACCGCCCGCGACACGGGCGTGTCGGCCTACCTCGGCGACGGCTCCAACCGCTGGCCCGCCGTGCACACGCTCGACGCCGCGCACATGTACCGGCTGGCGCTGGAAAAGGCTCCGGCGGGAACGCGACTGCACGGCGTCGCCGACGAGGGCGTGCCGTTCCGCGACATCGCCGGGGTCATCGGCAACCATTTGAGTCTGCCGGTCGTCAGCATCGCCAGCGAACAAGCGGCCGACCACTTCGGTTTCCTCGCCGCATTCGCAGCTCTGGACAACCCGACCTCGAACGCCCTCACGCAGAAAGTGCTGGATTGGCATCCCGAACACCCCGGGCTGATCGAAGACCTCGACGAAGGCCACTACTTCAGCGTGTGAAGGAGGATCGCCGTGGATAACACCGTCGTCGACGCAGTCCGCCAGGCGTTGGGGCCGGTTGGCGCGTGCCTGCCCGTCTCGCCTCGGGCATAAGGCAGCTCGCACAACTAGATCCAGTGCTGGCCGAACTGAGCTAGCCGCCGCACTCGGTCGTCGTCTCGAGCAGTCGCGGAATGGGCGCAGGATCCAACTGCAGGGCATCGGACATGTGCAGCTGTCCGGCGTTGGCAATCATGTTGTCCAAGATGGCCTGAAGATCCTCGCCTTCGAGTTCATAGATGGCGACATAGGGCCCCTGCCCGTCAACCGGACGCAGCCGGCGTGCCGAGACGATTCCGTCGAGCGCCAGCAGCTCGGGCAAATGTACTTCGTCGTACCAGGTGTTGTACTCCTGCTCGCGCTCGGGCGAACTGGGCCGACTCTCGACGTACATGATGCCCTTGGCCATTGTCGCCGCCTCTCTGTGGCTACTCGTAGCGCACCGTGATCGACTCGGTGTCGGGTACGCCCTGGCACGTCAGAATGTAGCCTTCGGCCACTTCGTCCTCTTCGAGAGCGTCGTTGACCCGCATGGTCGCATGGCCTTCGATCAGCCGAGCCATGCATGTACCGCAATTGCCCGCCTCGCAACTGAACGGCGGTTCCAGTCCCGCCCGCCGCGCGCTTTCCAACAGGGTTTCGCCGGGGACTAGCGGCACCGACACCTTCTTGCGGTCGAGGTGAATCGTCACCGTGCCTGCCTCGGCATCTTCCTTGGTTGCGGAGTTGGATGCGGGATCTGTCACCCGGGGAGTCTCCTCGATGATCGTGGTGACCGTCACCATGACCGCCCCACCCGTATTTGCATTCTTCAGTATAGAGAATACTATTCTCACAGAGCGATAGGGTCTTCTCAAGACGTTCGGACTGCTGGAAGGAACGGGACGTGACCGAGCCGGCAGCGCTCGTGTTCGAGGAACGGCGATTCAGCCTGCCTCAGCTCGACGCCTTGGCCGACGGGCTGGCCGGGACCCTGACGAAAAGAGGTGTCGCCCCAGGTCAGCGGGTAGCGGTCATGGCATCCAACCGGCCGGAGTTTGTGGCCGCCTTGCTCGCGATCTGGCGGCTGGCCGCCACCGCGGTCCTCATCAGCCCCGCGTGGAAGCGCGACGAGGTCGACCACGCGCTCGCAATCACCGGCCCGGCGCACGCCGTCGGAGACCATCCCGAGCTGGCCGGCCTGATGCCGATGCTGCACCTGGACGAACCGATTCCCCCGGGAGCGCCGATACCCGGCTCGCCCCCGCCTCGCGCCGACGCCGTGCTGGTGTTCAGTTCCGGCACCACCGGTCTGCCCAAGGCCGTCCGCCACACCCACGCAGCGTTGGATGAGGCCGTGGGGCACTGGCGCACGGCGCTGCAGCTGACGCGACGCGACCGGATCCAGGTTGCCACGCCGCCGTCGCACATCCTCGGCCTGCTGAACATCCTCACCGCGCTGCGGACCGGCGCCCAGATGCGGCTGCACCGTCGATTCGACATCGATCGGATGCTGCAGCACATCGAAAAGGACCGCATCACAGTAGAAATGGCGGTCGCGCCGATCGCGCTGGCCATCGCGTCGCACCCCAAGCTCGAAACCTACGACCTGTCCTCGCTCCGCTTCATCATGTGGGGGGCGACGCCCGTCAGCCCCAGCGTCGCCGACACCGTGACCCGCCGGACCGGCGTTGGTTGGGTCCCCGCCTACGGCACCACGGAATTGCCTGTCATCGCATGTAATCCGCTGCAGGGGACCGGGCTTGACTCGGTGGGGCGTCCGGTGCCCGGGGTGGACCTGCGGGTGGTCTCGTTGGAGACCGGCCGGCCCGTCGGCCCGGGGGAGGTCGGCGAAATCCAGGCGCGGTCGATGTCGCTGATGGCCGGCTACCTGCCCGCCGAGGCGACCGCTGAGGCGATCCGTGACGGCTGGTATCGCACGGGGGACGTCGGCTGGCTCGACGGCGCCGGTTGGCTGCGGATCACCGACCGTCTCAAAGAGATGATCAAAGTGCGCGGTTTCCAGGTCGCGCCGGCCGAAATCGAGACGGTGCTGCACGGCCATCCGGCCGTCAAAGACTGCGCGGTGTTCGGTGTTCCCGACGGCATCAACGGTGAGGCGATCGTTGCCGCCGTCGCGGCGCGCGCGCCGGTCGACCCATCCGACCTGACCGCCCGGGTGGACGAGAAGCTAGCGTCCTACAAACACCTGAGCCACATCGTGTTCGTTGACGATATACCGCGCCTGCCCTCGGGAAAGGTGCTGCGCCGAGTTCTCAAGGAGTCCTATGGATGTACGTCTGACAGCTGAACAGCGGCAGCTCCGCGACGCCGCCGCCAAGCTGGCCGACGATCTCGGGCCCGGCGCGGTACAGGATCTCGACGACGACGCTCGAATCGCCCGCCTGGACAAGCAGATTGAGCTGACTGGCTGGCGGGAGCTGCGATCGGACGGTGCTTCCGGCGTCGAAGTGGCCATCGTCGCGGAGGAATTCGGGCGCCGACTGGTCGACGTACCCTTCCTCGGGCCGGTGCTGGCCGACGATCTGGCCCGGCATATCGGTGCCGAGAGCGGGGGCTTGACCGTCGCGGTGGACGACCGGGTGATCGACGCCCGCGGCGCGCAGCGCGCACTGTCGCTCTCCGGCGGCACGGTCGTTGCGGCGGACATCGGCTCCATTCGCGCCGGCGCCGACCTGACCCGTGCCGAGGCGAACATCGTGGGATCGCCGATGACTCTGGGCGAGGTGGCTTCCGATGTGGCCGCGCGGTGGCTGGCTCTCGCGCTGGTCACCACGTCGGCGGATCTGGTCGGCATCGCACGGGGCGCGCACGCGGTCGCGTGCGACTATGCGAAAATTCGCGAACAGTATGGCAAAACGATCGGATCGTATCAGGCCATCGCACACCTGTTGGCCGAAAGCCTTGCGCTGATTGAAGGTTCGGTGAGCGTGTTGCGCCATGCCGCGTGGGCGGTGGACGAACTAATGCCGGCCGAGGCCGTTCGGGCCGCCCAGGTCGCCAAGGTTTACTGCGCGCGCGCTACGCGCACCGTCTGCGAGACAGCCGTGCAGGTGCACGGCGGCATCGGGAATACCTGGGAATGCATCGCCCACGTCTACCTGCGCCGTGCGCTGACATCGACCGAACTGTGGCCCGTGACGCTGAAGGGGATCGACTTTGGACTTTCGTGATTCGCCCGACGAGGCCGCCTTCCGGGAGCGCCTGCGCACCTGGCTGGCGACGCATGCCAAGGAATTTGCCGGGTCGGGTGACGAATATTGGGAGCGCATGGCCGAGTGGCACCGGGCCCTATACGACAACGGCTTTTTCGGCCTGTCCTGGCCCCGTGACTACGGTGGCCAGGAGCTGCCGCCGGTGTACGACGTCATCGTCGATGAGGAGTTGGTGCGCGCCGGCGCTCCGCTCCGTCCCAGCGTGGGATACCTGGTTTTCGGCGTCGGGCGCCACGGAAGTGACGAGCTGCGGAAACGCTTCCTGCCCGGCATCATCAACGGCACCGAGCGGTGGTGCCAGGGCTTCAGCGAACCCGGCGCCGGCTCCGATCTGGCATCGCTGACCACCTCCGCCACCCGCGAAGGCGACACCTATGTGGTGCACGGACACAAGATTTGGACGAGCTACTCCGACGTCGCGGATTGGTGTCTGCTGCTGGCCCGCACCGACCCGGAGGCCAAACGCCATCGGGGCCTGTCGGCGTTTGTGCTCGACATGAAACAGCCTGGCGTGCAACAGCGTCCGTTGCGCATGATGAACGGAGTCACCAACGAATTCGGCCAGGTGTTCTTCGACGGCGCCACGGTACCGGCGGACCGGATGGTCGGTGCCCCCGGCGAAGGATGGGCCGTCGCCATGACCGTCGTCGGGCACGAGCGCGAGCCATCCACTCTCGGCTACGCCGCCCGATACGGCAAACTCGTCCGAAACCTGTTCGCGCACTGGGATGATCACGAAGGGGCGGTTCCCGAAGAGCTCGCCTGGGCGGCGGTCGAGTCGGAGATGCTGACACACCACGTCCGGCGGCGCCTGTCCGAGCAGTTGGACGGGGTCTCCCACGGCCCGGAAGGATCGCTCGACAAGCTGCTGATGACCTGGGTCGAGCAATCGGTGGGGCACGCCGCGCTGGCGGTCAGCGGGACCCGCGATCCGGACCTGCTCAGCGTCTATCTGTACAGTCGCGCGCAGAGCGTGATGGGCGGGACGTCACAGATACAGAAGAACATCATCGCCTCGCGAATCTTGGGATTGGGAGTCTGAATGTACGACATGCCAGCCGAAATCGACGTCCGCGCCGACGGGGCGTTGCGGATCATCACCCTGAACCGCCCAGATGACCTCAACGCGGTCAATGACAACCTCCACGTCGGACTCGCGCGGCTATGGCAGCGAATGAGCGACGATCCCGCTGCCCGCGCGGCCGTGCTGACCGGCAGCGGCAAAGCATTTTCGGCCGGCGGAGATTTCTCGTATCTTGCCGAGCTTTCCCAAGACGCCGATCTGCGCGCCAAGACCATCCGAGACGGACGCGAGATCGTGCTCGGCATGGCGCGCTGCCGAATTCCCGTGGTGGCGGCCGTCAATGGGCCGGCCGTCGGGCTCGGCTGCAGCCTGGTCGCACTGAGCGACATCGTCTACATCGCCGAAGACGCCTTTCTCGCCGACCCGCACGTGCAGGTGGGCCTGGTGGCCGCCGACGGCGGACCGCTGACCTGGCCACTGCACATCAGCCTGCTGCTGGCCAAGGAATACGCGCTGACCGGCACCCGCATCAGCGCGCGGCGCGCCGTCGAACTGGGACTGGCCAACCACGTGGCACTCGACCCCGTTGCCGAGGCAATCGCCTGCGCCAAAAAGATTCTGGACTTGCCCCAGCAAGCCGTCGAGAGCACCAAGCGGGTGCTAAACATTCATTTGGAGCGCGCGGTCCTCGCCAGCCTGGACTACGCGCTTTCGGCCGAGCACCTGTCGTTCATGACCGAGGATTTCCGGTCGATTGTCGCCAAGCTGAATGCGGGTAGGAACTGACTCCACAACCGCGAGCGTAACGGCACGGCGAATTTCCGCCCGGTTTTCGCCGTGGCGTTACGCTCGCGATCAGTCGTGTTGCTGTAGGAAGTCTCGCACCACCTGATCGAACTTCTCGGGTTCCTCGATGAACGGCATGTGAGCGCTCGACTCGAACAGCTCGAACCGCGAACCCGATATGCGCCGGTGCATTTCCCACATGTGTTCCGGCACGCATTCGTCGAACCTGCCCGCGAGAACCAGCGTCGGCAAGGCGATCTCGGCTAACCGGTCGAACACATCCCAGCTTCGGATGGTCCCGACGATGTGAAAGTCGCTCGGGCCGAACATGGTCTCGAAAATCTCGGTGCCCATGGTCCGGAACGCATCCTCGAGTTCCCTGGGCCAGGGGCACACGCGGCACAGATAGGTTTCGTTCCAGGTGCGGATGGCGGCCTGGTATTCGGCCGAATAGGTTGTGCCGGCTGCTTCGTGACGGTCAATAGCGGCTTGGGTTGCCGGGTCCAGCTCGGATTTCAAGCGCGCCACCATGTTCGAGAACTCGGGTATCGACGCGATGCTGTTCGAGATGGTCAGGCTGGCGGCCCCCGATGTCACATCGAGCGCATACTGCTGCGCCAGCATCCCGCCCCACGAATTGCCGAAGATATGGAAGTGGTTCAGGCCCAGGCCCTTTACCACGGCGTCCATCTCGGCAACCGAACGCTCCATCGTCCAAAGCTCGGCATCGGATGGACATTCGGAATTCCCGCAGCCGAGCTGATCCCAGAAGATGACCTCTCGTTCGTCGGCCAACCGCCCCAGGGAGCTCAAGTAGTTGTGCGGCAAACCGGGCCCGCCGTGAATGACGAGCAGCGGAAGACCGGCCCCGCCACCGACGCGCCTGTACCAAACGTTTCCGCCGGGGACCGCGATCGCGCCCTGAGTCATGCACCCACCATGACAAATCCGCGCCATTCCTGCTTGACGAGCAGACGCAAAATCGCACGATTTGCCGCGGCTACGTGCGCTTCTGCGTCTGCTCGCGAGCGGGTGGTGCCCACCTTGCGAGCGATGCCCTCCTTGCAACTCATACTCTCGAAATGAGAGAATAGCGTTCTCGTGAATGTGCGGCCGGATTTGGCCGCGTCGAGCTTGCCGACCTGGAGAAGACCCGTGCCTGAAGCTGTCATCGTGTCCGCCCTGCGCACCCCCATCGGCACCGCCCGCAAAGGGACGCTGCGCGACACCAGCGCATTCGACCTCGCCCACCACGTGGTCAGCGAGGCGGCGAAGGAGCTGGACCCGGCGCAGGTCGACGACGTGATCCTGGGTGAGGGTCTCTACGGCGGCGGCGTGGTCGCCAGGCACGCGGCCATCACGGCAGGCCTGCCCCAGGTGCCGGGTCTAGCCAACAATCGGCACTGCGCGGCGGGTCAGGCGGCGGTGCAGAGCGCGGCGGCAAGCGTGCGGGCCGGGATGGATCAGCTCGTCATCGCCGGCGGCGTGAACTCGGCATCCACCTCACCGCGATCGCGAATGCAGGTCGACGGGGAATGGGTGGACTGGTTCCCGCCGACCCACCCGGACCGTCCCGACGCACCGAACCTCGACATGTCGATCACCGTGGGTTGGAACGCCGCGGTCAAGGCGGGCGTGAGTCGTGAGGAGATGGACGCGTGGGCGCTGCGGTCACACCGCAACGCGGTCGCGGCGATCGACCAGGGGCGCTTCAAGGAGGAGGTCGTTGCGATCGAGACGCCGCACGGGCTGTTCTCCGTCGACGAGCACCCGCGCCGCGACACCACCATCGAGAAGCTGGCCGCACTCAAGCCGCTGCACCCGGAGATCGAGGGCTTCTCGATCACCGCCGGCAACGCCTGCGGCGCCAACGACGGCGCGGCGGCACTGACCATCGCGAGCGACACGCTGGGCCTGCCCGCCCTGGCCACCGTGCGGTCCTGGGCCTCCGTCGGCGTCGATCCGGCCATCACCGGTCTTGCGCCCGTCGAAGCCATACCGAAAGCGCTTGCCCGCGCCGGGCTTTCGATCTCGGACGTGGACCTGTTCGAAATCAACGAGGCCTTCGCGGCGATGTGCGTGGCCACCATCAAACTGCTCGACCTAGATCCCGACAAGGTCAACGTCAGCGGCAGCGGCTGCTCGCTGGGACACCCCGTTGCGGCAACGGGGGCCCGGATGCTGGTCACCCTGGTGCACGAATTGCGCCGCCGCGGTGGCGGAATAGCCGTTGCGGCCATGTGTGCCGGCGGCGGAATGGGTTCCGCGACGGTCATCGAGGTCGCTGCGCCATAATGCGCACATGAGGATCGCCGACCTGATCGCGGGAGCGCGCAACGGATCTCCGCGCGCGGCGGGTCGGCTGCTCAGCCTCGTCGAAGGCGAACGGCGCGACGAGGTGCTGGCGAGCATCGGACCCGCAACCGCGCTCAAGGTCCGCGTTATCGGCATCACCGGACCACCGGGCGCGGGCAAGTCGACGACGATCGGCGCCCTGGTCGGCGCCTACCGCGAACGCGGGTGCCGGGTGGCCGTGCTGGCGGTGGACCCGTCGTCGCCGTTCAGCGGCGGTGCCCTGCTCGGTGACCGAATCCGAATGACCGCGCATATCAACGACTCCGACGTACTGATCCGTTCGGTGGCGACGCGCGGTCACATCGGGGGTCTGGCCGCTGCGGTTCCCGCGGCCATCCGCCTGCTGGGCGCGATCGGTTATGACGTGGTGCTGCTGGAGACCGTTGGCGTGGGGCAGTCGGAGATCGAGATCGCCGCCATCGCCGACCCGACCATCGTCATACTCAATCCGGGGGCGGGGGACGCGGTGCAGGCGGCCAAGGCGGGTGTGCTCGAAGTCGCCGACATCGTGGCGGTCAACAAGGCCGACCGGGAGGGTGCCGAACGGACCGTGCGGGATCTGCGCGCCGAGACCAACGCCCCGATCGTCAGTCTCATCGCCGCCAGGGGCGAGGGCGTTGCGGATCTGGTCACCGCCATCGACGATCACCACCGCACCGACAGCCGGGGGCGCCGGTTGGCGCGGGCCCGAGCACAGATCCTGTCGATGGCGCAAACTCGGCTGCGGACCCAGCCGGATCTCGACCGGCTCGCCGAGGCGGTGATCGACGGCCACGACGATCCGTACACCGCGGCCGAAAAGCTGCTGTCTCCCAGGTCCGAGTAGACAACCGAACGAGCTGCGGCTCGCGTCGGCAGCCCCGTTCGGCTCTAGTCTTGATTTGCCCCATATCAATGTGTTGCATGAACATATGACACGTTCCGCCGACGAGCTGGTAACCGAATTCTGCAAACGATGGGCAGCGCCCGATCCGGACGAGCTAGCGGGTTACTTCACCGAAGACGCCGTCTACCACAACATCCCCATGGCGCCGGTGCAAGGGCGCGAAGCGATAAAGGAATTCATCGCAGGGTTTCTCGCCGCGTTCGACGGCATCGACTTCAACGTGCACCGGCAGGTCGGCGACGGAGGATTGATTATGAACGAGCGCACGGACGTGATGCGCCGCAAGGACGGCGGGACAATCCCTTTGCCTGTGATGGGCGTCTTCGAGGTGCAGAACGACCGGATCGTCGCCTGGCGCGACTACTTCGATATGGCGACCATTACCAGCGCCTTCAGCTAGCCGTCCGAGCAACTCGACCGCCGCCCATAAGTTTTTCGCGCCGAAATGGAGCCCTGCGCGTATCCATGCCCTTGATCGCTGATGAGTAGGCGGTAGCCGGCGTCAAACTGCTCTTGCTCAAGCAGGTCTAGATGCCGTCGATGCCATAGTCCGGAGCGCATGTCGCCGGCAAGCCGGGTCAAGCCCTCGGTGAGGGCGGCTTCACCCGCATAAGCCAGCATCGAGATGCCCTTACGAACGGTGGGGTCGAGGTAGGCCTCCGGGCGTCGCCAATAGGCGGCACCGAACCCGTCGGTGCAGTCGTGCGGCACAGGGACCGTCTGTATCTGCGCGCCTCCCAATAGCTCGACAAGTTGGTCGACCGGTACGTACAGCGCGTCGTTAATTCGAGCGGCGTCGGGCAAGTATTCCCGCAGCAGCCAGAAGCTATTCAGCACCGTTTGATCCCAGGTCAAGATCGCAATCCTGTAGCGGGTGACTCGACGCAGCTGGTCGATCCCGGCGGCGACGTTTCTCCAATGGTGCACGGTCAAAATTGCCATCGCTGCGTCAACGCACTTGTCCCGCAACGGCAAAGCCTCTGCGACGGCCCGTACACATGGGGCCGATCCAGGTGGGCGCTGGGCGATCATCACCATGCTGGGCTCGACAGCGGCGACGGTCTGGGCCGGTTCGTAGGAACCAGCGCCGGCCCCGACGTCGACTACGGTGCCCATCGCGGAGAGCGCGGCGTGAATCTGGGAAGCGATCCGCGCATCGGGCCGGCGCGTCATGACATACCCAATGCCGATCCGATCGTAGGCAACCATCCATTCAGCATGACGCAGCGCGCGCCGGATCTCGACACGCAAGCCTGGCCCCACAGAGAGCTGCGGAAAGCAAAACGGCCGCACATGACTCTCGCTGCCTTGTTGATCAGGCGCACCAGACCTGTTGGGCAACGCGATAGAAGTTCCCGCCAAGGACGGCTTGGATGTCGGAAGTGCTCCACCCTCGCCGACGGAGGTGGTCATCGAGCCTCACGAAGGCCTCGGGCGGCATCCACTGGATGGGTCCCCAACGGGTATAGCCGTCGTCAAACAAGCGAGGATTGCGCACGACCTCGTCGACGAAATCGGCACAATCGAACGAGAAGTCGGTGCTGACGCCGACGTGGTCAATGCCGACGAGCTCGACGGCGTACTCAAGGTGTCGCCCTCGAGGGTGGGGGTGTTGGGCCCGAGGAAAATGCCGACACCCGTGATCCCGATGACGCCGCCGGTGGTGGCGCAGGCCCGGGCCTGGTCATCGGTGATGTTGCGCGGGTGATCCCAGACCGCGCGTATGCAGGAGTGGCTGTAAATGACTGGGCCCGTTGAGACATCGCACATGGCGAGCCCGGTGCGGGCGCTGCAATGGGATCCGTCCGGCACGACGCCGACGCGGTTCATTTCGGAGACGAGTGAACGGCCCCACGCGGTAAGGCCACCATCCGCAACGTCCAGGCAGCCGCTGCCGGCGCGGTTGGCATGGTTGTAGGTAGGCAGTAGCGTGCGCACACCGAGGCCCATCAACGCCGCCAGATTGTTGAGATCACCGTCGAGGGGAGCGGAATCTTCCAGGTCGAACGCAACCGCGATTCGGCCGGCGCGGCTGATCGCCTCGACATCAGTGAGATTGGCCGCCAACTCCAGGTCTGGGTGGACATTGACCGCGGCATGGTAGTGCCGCAGCAGCGCCACCGTGTCGTTGAAGGTGTGGGGCGCGTACCCGGCGTTGACCGACAGGAATGCGCCGCCGCCGCGCCGGTACCGGGTCAGCGGTTCGACTTCGGCGTCGGTATGTAGCGGCAGACAGGTGTGCTGGTCCCACAGGAGTGACATGGTGAATACCTTTACCGCAGTCTACTAGAGGTCCACGGATTTCCCGGGGCGGCCGCGGTAGTCGAAAACCATTGCCGGCCGACGGTTCCCCGGAGCCGACCCAACCGTCGTCGTCCTCAATCCGGGCGCAGGCGATGCGGTGCGGGCCGCTTGCCCGGTTAGGGACTAGGGACTTATCGCAGTCTCCACCGACATCGATTATCCGATCCGTAATGAGATCGACCCGATGGTCGATGCGATGGCGCGGCCCTCTGGGCGAGGGTCACATCGGTCTCGCGTCGCATCGGGACCGACCGCGGCCTGCTACTGCAGGTCGGCGGATTTCCCGGTGGCGGCCGCATGACCGGCGCGGTAGCCGAAAACCATTGCGGGACCGATGGTGCCACCGGCCCCGCCGTAGGCCCGTCCGGTGGGGCCGGCCATCGCGTTACCCGCGGCGAACAGTCCCGGTATCGGCTCCCCGCTGACATGCAGGACGCGGCCGTCCTGGTCGGTGCGCGGTCCCCCCTTGGTGCCCATCGAGCCGATGCGCACCGGCACCGCGTAATAGGGGGCTGTGTCGATGGGACCGAGGGTCTTTCCGGCGAGCGTGGTGGCACTGTCGTCACCCCAGTAGCCGTCGTACGCGCTGGAACCGCGCCCGAAGTCAGGATCCGCGCCCGCGGCGACGTGACAGTTCCAGTCATGGAGGGTGCGGGTGAGGCCGTGGGCGTCGATGCCGGTCTTGGCGGCCAACTCAGCGAGGTCCGCCGACTCGCAGAACCAGTCCGGAGCGGATTGTCCGGGTGCGACACCGAGAAATCCATAGCGCTGCAAGTGGATTGAATCGAACACCATCCAGCCGCGATCGTTGACATAGCCGCCGCGGGGATCGAGATACTGGAAGGCGCCGGCCATCGAGTTGTAATCGCACGCCTCGTTGACGAAGCGCTTCCCGGCCGCGTTGACGATGATGCTCCTCGGCCGAGTTCGTTCCAGGCGGACACTGCGGCTGCGCTGCCTGCCCTCGATGGTGTCGTCCGGGATCTGGACGATCGGCACCCACCACGCTTCGCCCATGTTGGCCAGATCCGCGCCCTGTGCCATCGCCATGCGCAGCCCGTCGCCGGTGTTGTACGGCGGGGAGACCGCGCCGTGCATGGGACCCCGCAGAAAGGCCTGCGCCAGAACGGGATCCCATTCGAAGCCGCCGGTCCCGAGGATGACTCCGCGGCGAGCGCGCACGTCGATGCCCCGACCGGGCAGCGCGATTCGTACCCCGGCAATTTCGCCGGCCTCGGTGATCAGTCGTACGGCCCGCGCGTTCAGCTGCGGAGTCACACCGGCATCCAGCAGACCCTTGAGCAGGCCGGCGATCAGGGCGGTGCCGGCCACGCAAAGATGGCCGCTTCGTTCGTCTATCGCCGCGTGCAGGCGGGCTCTGGTCTCGGCATCGAAACCGACGTTGGACCAGTCGGCGGGAAACGACGTGATACGCGTGCCCCATTCGCCCAATTCGGTGAGGTCAAAGGGAACCGGGCTCTGTGACCGGCCCCCGGTCGGCCGTCCGCCCGGCAATTCCGGCCGGTAATCGGGGAATCCGGTCGCGATCTCGAAGCGCACGCCGCTGTGGGCCTCGACGAAATCGAGCATCGCCGGGCCGGTACGCACGAAGGTCTCGACCAGGGCGTCGTCCATCGAACCCAGGGACTGCGCGCGCAGGTACCGCAACGCGTCGGCAGGCGTCAATTCCCCCTCGGGAGAACGGTTGTGGGCGGGGATCCAGGCGATGCCACCCGACACCGCGGTGGTGCCCCCGACGGTGGGGGCCTTCTCGAAGACCTCCACCGAGGCGCCGGCGACCGCCGCGGTCAGTGCGGCGGTGAGCGCGGCGCCGCCGCTACCCAGGACGACGACGTCGACTTCGTGGTCCCAAGACATGGACGGGTATCCCTTCAGCTCAGTGGCTAACTCAGTAGGTCCGCCAACTGCTTTGCGGCCCTGAGGGCCGAGTCCTTGCCGCGCATCACCACGTCTTCTCGGTGGGAGATGAGGTTGATGCATGTTGGCGGGGACGGCGCCCGGCGGCGGACCGCCACGGCCAGGCCATAGGTATTCGGTTCGATCTCCCCGTACGTCATCACCCAGCCGCGTTCGCGGGCGCGGGCGACCAGGTCTCGTTCGCCGGGGCGCGGCGGCATGCTCGCGAGCAAGGCGATCCCGGCCGCGCCGCGGTCAAGCGGGTAGCGGCTGCCCTCGTGAAAGGAGAGTTGGTAGGCGACATGGCTGGGCACGATCACCGCGATCGCGACCTGTTGGTCGCCCTCGGCGATGAGCAACGACACGGTGGCGCCGAGCTCGTCGGCAAGCGCGCGCAGTGTCGGAAGGCTCAGTTGGCGCACGTTGCGGTCGAACGACGCGCCAAGCACGGCGAGGCCGGATGCGGGGCGGTAGCGCCCGTCTTCTCCTTTGGCCACCAACCGGAATTGGGCCAACGTGGAAAGCAATCGATAGGCGATGGTGCGATGCACGCCGACTTGGTCGGCGAGATGTTGCACGGTCAGTCCGTTCGGGGAGTCGGCCACCATTTGCAGCGCGGTGAGGCCCCTGGCCAGCGTCTGAGAGCCCGCCCCAGATGCCGTCATGGCCTTGACAGACCTAAACGCGAGAGCCAAGCTCTATATATAACGCACATTAGTGTGCGATATTAGCACGGGGTCATATCCAAAGACGAGATCGTAAGTCAAAAACGAGAAGCAAGATTCTTACCGTCTGGAGGCCGCAGAGGAACCGTGGCGGAGTTCGAGAGCATCTGGAGCGATCTCCAGGGCGTTGCGTTTGAGCAGGGCTACCTCGAGGCGGCGGGAGTGCGGACTCGCTACCTGCGCGCCGGCGATCCCGGCAAGCCGGTGCTGGTGCTGTTGCACGGATCGGGCGGCCACGCCGAGGCCTACGTCCGCAACTTGGCCGCGCACGGGGAGCATTTCTGGACCTGGTCGATCGACATGCTGGGCCACGGCTACACCGAGAAGCCGGGGCACCCGCTGGAGGTTCGCCATTATGTCGAGCACTTGATGGCCGTGCTGCGCACCATTGGCGTTGATCGCGCCTGCCTCAGCGGCGAATCGTTGGGGGGCTGGGTGGCCGCACGCGCCGCCGTCGACCATCCCGACGTGGTCGACCGACTGGTCCTCAACACCGCCGGCGGCTCCCAGGCCGATCCGGTGGTGATGCAGCGGATCATCACGCTGTCGATGGCGGCGGCCGAGAACCCGACCTGGGAAATGGTCCAAGCGCGGATCAAATGGTTGATGGCAGACAAGTCCAGGGATTACGACGACCTGGTCGCCAGCCGCCAACGGGTTTACCGGCAACAGGGATTCGTCGATGCCATGCGCGACATCATGGCGTTGCAGGATACGGAGATTCGGGCGCGCAACCTTCTCGGGCCGGACGAATACGGCGCCATCGCCGCCCCGACGCTGGTGCTGTGGACGAGTGACGACCCGACTGCCGACGTGACCGAGGGCCGCCGGATCGCGTCGATGATTCCCAACGCGCGCTTCGAGGTGATGCCGGGCTGCGGTCACTGGCCGCAGTACGAGGACGCCAAGACCTTCAATCGCCTGCATCTCGATTTCCTGCTGGGCCGGTGATGGGCGGCGACGGGCAGCACCTGGATTTCGACGTAGTAGTCGTCGGCGCGGGCCCGGTCGGGTTGACTTTGGCCAATATCCTTGGGCTGCGGGGTGTTCGGACGCTGGTGGTCGACGAGCGCGACAGCCTCATCGACTATCCCCGCGGGGTCGGCCTTGACGACGAGGCGTTGCGCACTTTTCAGTCGATCGGGCTGGTCGACCGGATTTTGCCCCACACCGTGCCCAATCAGATCTTGCGTTTCGTCGACGCCAAGCGTCGCGTGCTTGCCGAAATGGCCCCGCCGGATGCGCGTTTCGGCTGGCCTAAGCGCAATGGCTTCGTCCAGCCCCTCGTCGACGCCGAATTGCTGCGCGGTCTGGACAGGTTCTCCCACGTCGAGGTGCGGTGGAACCGCCCGATGACCTCGTGCGCGCAGGCCGACGACACGGTGACGGTCGAATGCGAAGGCGACACCTCCACGGTGTGCGCGCGCTACGTCGTCGGATGCGACGGCGGGCGCAGCATGACCCGTCAGATGATGGGGGTGTCCTTCGACGGGACGACGTCATCGACGCGGTGGCTGGTGGTTGACGTCGCCAACGATCCCCTGGGCCACCCGAACAGCGAGGTCGGTGCCGATCCGGAACGCCCGTACGCCTCGATCTCGATCGCGCACGGAATTCGCCGGTTCGAGTTCATGATTCACGCCGACGAGACCGACGAGCAGGCCGAGGATCCGGCGTTTCTGACGCGGATGCTGGCGCGGATGGTGCCGCACCCCGACCGGGTCGACGTTATCCGGCGGCGGGTCTACACCCACCACTCGCGGATCGCCGGCGCGTTCCGCAGTGGCCGGCTGCTGCTGGCCGGAGACGCGGCCCACCTGATGCCGGTATGGCAGGGACAGGGGTACAACAGCGGCATCCGGGACGCGGCCAACCTGGGCTGGAAGCTCGCGGCGGTGGTGACCGGGCGGGCAGGCGACCGGTTGTTGGACACCTACGACATCGAGCGGCGCAAGCACGCCCGGGCGATGATCGACCTTTCCACCATGGTCGGCCGGGTGATCTCACCGACCGACCGCAGGATTGCCACCGCGCGCGACCTCCTCGTGCGGTCGGCGTCGATTGTGCCCTCGCTCAAGCGATATGTGCTGGAAATGCGATTCAAGCCGATGCCGCGCTACGAGCAGGGCGCCGTCGTGCACACGGCGGGCCCCAAGAAACCGGGCCGCGCTGACTCGCCGGTGGGCACGCTGTTCATCCAGCCCCGGGTCGATACCCGCACCGAGTGCGACGTGCTGTTGGACGACGTGCTGGGCGATTGGTTCGCCGTGCTGTGCTGGAACAACAACCCGCGGAAAATCCTCGGCGACGAGGCGTTCGCCAGCTGGAAAGCCCTGGGCGCGCGCTTTATTGCGCTGCGGCCCGTGACGCAGCTGCACTGGGCCGGCCACGACGATCCCGACGTGGTGGTCGTCGGTGATCGCGGGGGCGACGTCAAATCCTGGTTCGACGCCCATCAGGAATCGGTGCTGTTCTTGCGGCCCGATCGCTGCGTCGCGGGCGCCTGCATCGCTCAGCTCGCGCCGGAGCTGAGCGCCTCGCTGCTCGACGCCCTCACCCTCACGCCGGGAGGGGGTGATCTTCAAAGTGGCACTGGCTCTGTGCTGTATGTCGCACAGCCCGCTCCTGAATCTTCCGGGGCCGTCGCGGGACCTGCTTGACGACATCGAAGGCGCCATCGCGCGGGCACGTGACTTCGTCGAAGATTACGGCCCGGAACTCGTCGTCACCTTCTCACCGGACCATTACAACGGGTTCTTCTACAAGGTGATGCCGCCGTTCTGCATCGGCATGCGCGCCAACGGTGTTGGCGATTACGGCACCCACGCCGGCCCGCTCGACGTCCCCGAGGACCTCGCGGCCGACTGCGCGAAAGCCATCCTTGGCGCCGGCGTCGACGTCGCGGTGTCGGCCGGCATGGACGTCGACCACGGCACCGTGCAGCCGCTGGAGAAGCTCTTCGGCAAGGCCACCTCGCGGCCGGTGATACCCATCTTCGTCAACGCGATCGGCGTGCCGCTGGGACCGTTGCACCGTTGCCGCGCGTTGGGTTCCGCCGTCGGCGGCTATCTGGCCGGACTGGACAAGCGGGTCCTGGTGATAGGCTCCGGTGGGCTCTCCCACAGCCCGCCGGTGCCGACGTTGGCGACCGCACCCCCGGCGGTGCTGGAGCGGATCGTGGACGGCCGGCCGATGACGTCCGACCAGCGGCAAGCGCGGCAGGCGGCCGTGATCGACGCGGCCAAGAACTTCGCCGACGGACAAAGCGAGCTGCAACCCCTCAACCCGGCGTGGGACCACCGATTCCTCGAAATCATCGACGACGGAAAGCTGGCCGACCTCGATCAGTGGTCCAACTCGTTCGTCACTTACGAGGGCGGCAGCTCGGCGCACGAAATCAGGACTTGGGTCGCAGCTTTCGCGGCGCTGGAAACCGCGGGGCCATACCAGACCGCGGTGCGCTACTACAAACCGGCCGCCGAGTTGATCGCCGGCTTCGCCATCCGAACGGCAGTGACGAAATGACCACTGGCGCTCTTGAGCTAGGCGGCTTCGATCACGTCGTCGACGTGCTCATCGTCGGGTCCGGTGGTGGCGGTATGGCAGCAGCCCTGACGGCCCAGGCCTCCGGACTTGACGCGTTGGTGGTGGAAAAGTCCTCCTATTTCGGTGGTTCCACGGCCCTCTCGGGTGGCGGCATCTGGGTACCCGGGGCGCCCGCGCAACGCCGGGAGGGCTACACCCCCGCACCCGAGGGTGTCGTCGAATACCTGCTGAAGATCACCGACGGCTTGGTCAGCGAGGCACGGATACGGCAGTACGTCCAGTCCGCGCCGCAAATGCTCGAATTCCTCGAAAAACTCTCGGGGTGGCTCGAGTTCGTCTGGAAGCCCGGCTATGCCGACTACTACCCGGAGCTGCCCGGTGGCTCCGAACTCGGCAGCACGATCAATGTGCCGCCCATCGACCTGCGGAAGTTGGGCGATGACGAGCAGAGGTTGCTCAAGCCCCTGGCCCTTGCCCCGAAGGGAATCTGGCTGGGACCCAAGGAGCTTCGGACGTTCTACCGGATCCGGCAGTCATGGGCCGGCAAAGGCGTGCTGCTCAAACTGATCTCGCGGATGGTCAGGGCCAGGGTGTTCGGCGAGCGGATGGCGGCGATCGGACAGTCACTGGCGGCACGGCTCAGACTTGCCATGACCGAACGCGGCATCCCGCTATGGCTGGACTCGCCGATGGCGGAGTTGCTCACCGACTTGGACGGATCCGTGACGGGTGCGGTGGTGGAACGAGACGGCAGCAAGCAGCGGATCGGTGCGCGCCTGGGCGTCATCCTGGCGTCCGGGGGCTTCGACCACGACCTCGCCTGGCGCAAGGAGCAGCTGCCCGTGGTCGACCAGGACTGGAGCTTCGGCAATTCTGCCGCGAAGGGCGACGGCATTCGCGCGGGCCAAAAGGTCGGTGCCGCAACGGACTTACTCGATGAGGCCTGGTGGTTCCCGGCGATCCAGTGGCCGGACGGCCGCATGCAATTCATGCTCAACGAACGGATGATGCCGGCTCAATTCATCGTCAACGGCGACGGCAAGCGCTTCATCAACGAGGCGGCCCCCTACATGGATTTCGGTCACGCCATGATCGACGGACAGAAGTCCGGGGTTACCCATATCCCGTGCTGGCTCATCACCGATCACAGGTCTTGGAATCGCTATGTCGTGGCCGGGCACCTGCCGATACCGAAGATCCCGGGCGCGCCGGTCCCCACCGGTCGCAAGGTCCCGCCGGCCTGGCTGGAATCGGGTGTGGTCAAGGCGGCGATGAATTGGGACGAAATGGCCGGCAAGATCGGCGTTCCGGCAGGCCAGCTTTCAGAAACCGCCGGTCGTTTCAACGAACTCGCGCGCAAGGGTCACGACGACGATTTCAACCGCGGGGACAGCGTGTACGACAACTATTACGGCGATCCGACTCTGCCGAACCCCAACCTGTATCCGCTGGGCGAGCCGCCGTACTACGCGTTCCGCATCGTCCTCGGCGACCTCGGCACCTCGGGTGGCCTGTGCACCGACGAATACGCCCGGGTGCTTCGGCCCGACGACACCGTGGTGCGCGGACTGTACGCGGTGGGCAACAACGCCGCCGCAGTCATGGGCCGCAGCTATGCCGGCGCCGGGGCGACCATCGGCCCCGCCATGACGTTCGGCTTTGTCGCGGCGAAACATCTTGCGGCCCAAGCTGCCGACCGAACCCTTAACTCTCATGGGAGGTAGTAAATGAAAATCTCGCTGTTCTACGAGTTCGCCCTGCCGCGGCCCTGGGTGCCCGATGACGAACGGGTCTTGCTGCAGGAATGCCTCGATGAGGTGGAGGCCGCGGACAAGGCCGGGTTCTCCACCGTCTGGCTCACCGAGCACCACTTCCTCGAGGAGTACTGTCACTCCACCGCGCCGGAGATATTCCTGGCGGCGGCCAGCCAGCGGACCAAGAACATCAGGCTGGGATTCGGCATCATGCACCTCCCGCCGGCCGTCAATCACCCCGCGCGGGTGGCCGAACGCATCGCCACGCTGGACCTGCTGTCCAACGGGCGGGTCGAGTTCGGCACCGGCGAATCCTCTTCCGTCGGGGAACTCGGCGGATTCAACATCGATCCCGCCGACAAGCGCGCACAATGGGAAGAGGCCCTCGAGGTCGCGATCCGATGCATGATCGAGGAGCCGTTCACCGGCTTCGAAGGCCGGCACGTCCAGATGCCGGCCCGCAACGTCATTCCCAAGCCGATGCAGAAACCGCACCCACCGGTCTGGGTCGCCTGCACGCGGCCGGCCAGCGTGCAAATGGCCGCCCAAAAGGCCATTGGCGCCTTGAGTTTCGCCTACACCGGCCCCGGGCCGCTCACCGAGCGGGTCAACGGCTACTACAAGGAATTCGAGGAGAACGGCGTCCCGATCACACCGCAGATCAACCCGAACATCCTGGCCATCGGAGGTGACCTGTCGATGATGGTCGCCAAGACCGACGAACAGGCGCTCGAACGTCTCGGGCAGGGCGGCGGATTCTTCTCGTTCGGGATCATGCACTACTACATGACCGGTGTGCACACCCCGGGGCGGACCGGGGTCTGGACACGGTATCTCGAAGAGGTCGAGAAGGACCCGACGCTGGCCTACGGCCCCGGGCGCGGCGCCATCGGGTCTCCGGCCACGGTGCGCGAGTTCCTGCGCGGCTACGAAGACAGCGGCGTCGACGAGATCATCCTGCTGCTCAACCCGCGCAGCCACGAGGGCACCATGGAGTCCATCGAGCGCATGGGCAAGGAGGTGCTGCCCGAGTTCATCGAGCGTGACGAGAAGGCGGTGGCCGACAAGGCCAAGCGACTCGCGCCGATCATCGAGAGGGTCGAGTCGCGTCGGCCCGAGTCGACCGCACCGCAGTTCGACGAAAACTACGCCTTCGGTGGCTTGCCCACCGGCCGCGACAAGTTCACCGCCAGCGAGATCCCCGAAGCCATGGCGGAGATCAACGAGGGCCGCGTTCAGGCGGCGCAGCGCCTCAAGGAACAGCAGCGGGCAAAGGAGCAATAGGGCGCGAGCGATGAAAGCAGGTTGAGCCTTGGGAGGGATCGACGATCTGTGGCGCTACGACGGCCGCCGTGCGGTGGTGACCGGATGTGCGTCGGGCATCGGCGAACACGTGGTGCGCCAGCTCACCGAGCTCGGGGCCGAGGTCGTCGGGCTGGACAAACGCCGGCCGGCGATCAAGCTCAACGAGTTTCATGATGTCGACCTGTCCGACCAGGGGTCGATCGATCACGCGGTAGCGTGCATCGACGGCCGGGTCGATGCCCTTTTCAATGTCGCCGGCGTCTCTTCCGGGATCGGCAACCCGCCTCTTGTCGTCACCGTCAACTTCCTGGGCCTCCGGCACGTCACCGAGGCGCTCGTCCCGAAGATGGCCGCGGGATCGTCGATCGCGAGCGTTTCGTCGCTCGCGGCGGCCGGATATCGGGAACATCTCCGGTCAGTGGCGCCGCTGCTGAACACCGCGACGATGCAGGAGGGTATCGATTGGTGCCACCGCCATCCCGATGCGCTGGCCGGTGGCGGCTACCAATTGTCCAAGGAAGCGATCATCCTGTACTCCATGCGTAGCGCTGCGGCCCTTGGTGCCCGCGGAATCCGGATCAACTGCACCGGTCCTGGAGTCACCGAAACGCCGATCCTCGATCAGTTGCGGACCGCGTATGGGCAGGGGTTTCTCGACGACATACCCAAGCCGCTGGGACGGGCTGCCGAATCCGCCGAACAGGCATCGGTCTTGCTCTTCTTGAATAGCCGGGCGGCCAGCTATATTTCGGGCCAGGTCGTGTGGGTCGACGGTGGAAACGTCGGCGCCGCCATTGCTCGTGAACTCGAGGAAGGGCGGCCTTCGTGGCTAGCGTGACCGACTTCCGGCGGGCCGCCCGCGACGTCTCCAACTGGGGACGGTGGGGAAGCGATGACGAGCTGGGGACCCTGAACTTCATCACCGCGGAGAAGGTTGCGCAAGCCGCAGGCCTGGTCCGGCACGGCAAGGTCTTTTCGCTCGGTGTGGACTTCGGCGCGTCGGGTCCGCAGGGCGCCTTCGAGTTTCGGCACAACCCCGTGCATGTCATGACGGTGGACGGCGGCGATGTCAACACGCTCGCCAGATACGGGTCCGACTGGGCGCGCAACCCCCTGGCCCAGCAGCTAAGCGGGTATTTGACCGCCGACAATCCGTTCCGCTTCAACGACGACATGATCATCATGCCGTTGCAGGCGGCCAGCCAGTGGGACGCCCTGTCGCACGTCTACTACGACGATCAGCTCTATAACGGCTTCCCGGCGGATTCCGTGACCAGCATGGGGGCCTACCACTGCGGGATTGACAAGGTCGACGGCAAAGGCATCACGTCGCGCGGGGTGCTGCTGGACCTCGTTCGCCATCGCGGCGCGGAGGTCTTCCTCGAAGCCGGAAACCCAATCACACCTGAAGAACTGGATGATGTCGTTCGCGCGCAGGGGGTGAGCGTCGGCCGGGGCGACATCGTGTTGATCCGGACCGGCTGGTGGACAAGGTTCCTGGCGACCGGCAACAAGATGGAAGGCTACTCCGGGCTGGACTGGCGCTGCGCCTCGTGGCTGCACGATCACGAGATCGCGGCGGTCGCGGCCGACAATCTCCAGGTCGAAGATCTGGTATCCGGCGTCGAGGGGATCACCTTCCCCCTGCATCTGCTTTGCCTACGTGACATGGGGCTGATGTTCGGCGAGTACTGGGACCTCACCGCGCTGGCGGACGACTGCGCCGCCGACGGCGTGTACGAGTTCCAGCTCGTCGCGCCACCCCTGAGAGTCGTTGGCGCCGTGGGCTCCCCGGTCAATCCGATCGCGATCAAGTAGAGAAGACGGGCGATTGGAGATTCATCGCAAAACCCTGCTGGTTGACGGCCTGGTCACCAGCTATCTGGAAGCCGGCGACGGCGACCCGGTGGTGCTGCTGCACGGCGGCGAGTTCGGTGCCAGCGCCGAACTGGGCTGGGAACGCAACGTCGCCGCCCTCGCCGTGCGCCACCGAGTGTTGGCGCCGGACCAGCTGGGGTTCGGGCAGTCGGCAAAGGTCATCGACTTCGTCGACGGCCGAGGGATGCGGATTCGGCACGTGGCGCGTTTCTGCGAGGTGCTCGGCATCGACTCGGCCCACTTCGTGGGCAATTCGATGGGGGCCATCAACCTGCTCACCGACGCCACCTCGGAAGGGCCACGGCTGCCGATTCGCACCTTGGCGGCCATCTGCGGCGGCGGGGAGATCCAGCAGAACCGGCATTTCGATGCGCTACAGGAGTACGACGCGACGCTGCCGGCGATGCGGCGCATCGTCGAGGCGCTGTTCTACGACCCCGGCTACCCCGCGGACGAGGACTACGTGCGCCGCCGCTACGAGTCGAGCACCGCGCCCGGCGCGTGGGAGGCCGTGGCGGCGGCGCGGTTTCGCCGCCCCCAGGACTCCAAGCCGGCTTCGACGCCGTCGAGCACGCGGGCCTACGAGCGCATCGACGCCCCGACGCTCGTCGTCGAAGGGGGCGACGACAAGCTCCTCCCGTCCGGCTGGGCCGCTCAGATCGCGAAACAGATCGACGGTGGCCGCTCGGTGGTGGTGGCCAAGGCCGGTCACTGCCCGCAAATCGAACAACCCTCGGCAGTCAACGAGTTGCTGCTCGACTTCTTCGCCACCGCCTGAATCAGAAGACGTAGTCCAGCCGGGTCTGCATGCCGGCTTCCTGGTGGTACGTGTTGTGGCAGTGCAACTGCCACAGGCCCGGGTTGTCGGCGACCAGCACGGCGAGCACTTTCTGCTTGGGCAGCACGATGACGGTGTCCTTGCGTGCGCCGGGACTGCCGTCGGCCTTGATCAGCTGGAAGGTGTGGCCGTGCAGGTGAATTGGGTGATACATCATTGTGGGGTTGTCGAACGTGATGGTGGGCCGTTCGCCCTCTCGGACGTGCAGCGGATCCGTCTGGCTGTAGGGTTTCCCGTTGATCATCCAGTTGTATTGCATCATGTTGCCGCCCAACATGACCGAAAGATTGAGGTCGGGCTGCGGTGGACCCAGGTTGACAGGTGTTGTGGCCGTGAACATTTCGATGGTGCCGAGTCGTTGGTTGAGTTCGGCTGGTTGAAACGTCGCGTCGGGTGGGCCGCCGGTCCCGGTGGACAGCACCGCGCGTGTCAGATCGTTCGTTCCCCTCCGCACGCGCGACCAGCGGGAAGACGCCGTCGGCGGCGGTGACGATGACGTCGTAGCGTTCGGCCATGCCGATGAGCAGGGCGTCGACCTGGGTGGGTACGACGGGGAAACCGTCGGTATGGGTGACCGTCATCGAATGGCCGGTCAGCGCGACACGGAACGCGGTGTCGGAGCCGGTGTTTATGAAACGGATCCTGATGCGCTGGCCCGGCTTAGCGTTGAAGGTGGTGGGCGCCGCCGGAATCCGGCCGTTGATCAGATAGTACGGGTAGTCGATGTCACCGGCGTCGCCGCCAAGCAGGTCGCTTCTACCGCCGCCGTTCCCGGACATCCCAGACGTCGCGGTCGTCGAGGTTGTTGAAGTTGTGGGGGTCATCGATGTTTTGGCGGTCGTCGTCGGCATATTCGACCGACTCGGCTTGTTTGGACTGGTTAACTCGCTGTAGAGCTGCTGGGGACTCTTGCCGACGCCATCGGTCCAATCATCGAGGACGACAATCCATTCGGCGTCGTAGTTTCCCTCGGCCGGGTCATCGACGATGACCGGCAGATAAAGACCCATGTCAGCGTCCAGGCCGGTGTGCGGATGCCCCCAGTAGGTGCCCGAATTCGGGACCGAGAACCGGTAGGTGAAATCCTGGCCGGCTGGGATGTTTGGGGTGGCGGGCGCGGCGCCGTCCATATCGTTGCGTAGCGCGATGCCGTGCCAATGCACCGACGTCGCGACGCCCAGCCGGTTTGACACGGTGACGACGAGCTCGTCACCGACCTTGGCCCGGATCAGCGGTCCCGGGATAGCGTTGCCATAGGCCAACGTGCGGACGATGGGTCCGCCCAGATCGATCTGCGCCTGCTGGGGCGCCAGGCTGGCGGTCACGGTGCGTCCACTGTGCGGCCGCAGCGCCTCAGCTGCGGCGATGGCGCCGGCCATTCGGGCGGACGCGCCCGATACCTGGGACTTGGATTGGCTGCAGGCAGCCAGCGCCAATCCGCCGCCGATGCCGGCGGCTATGAAGCCGCGCCTGGGTCAGCCGTGCCCTGTCGAAGGGGACCCCGCTTGCGGGTTGAGCAGGCATTGACCACCCCCCTCGTCTCCGGTCGGTTCGCCATCAATGCCGCCCCAGCGCGGCGCCACCTCGTCGGCCATAGCGTAGACGTCAGCGGGCACGGTGACATCGTCCTGAATCGCCACGGCATCGCGGCCGGCCGCTTTGATCGTTGCGACCGGTGGCATCAGCGTTGACCTCCCCTTCGGCTGCCACGTTGGGCGCCTAATGCGCACCACTGGGTTCCCGGGCGGCCAACCAATCGCTGAACCGGGTGGAGTAGATCGTCGCGCCCTCGCTGTCGAGGGGAACGATGCTGTGCTCGTCGATCATCGCACCGAAATAGCGAGCGGTGGGGTCGGTCACCAGCTGGCGTCGATCGCCGGAGACCGCAAAACGGTTGCGGATGAAGTCGTCCATGCCCAGCTTCTCGGGGCCTGCGATATTGGCGATTCCGTTGAGCGGTTGGCCGATCGTCGCGCGGGTGACGGCCGTGGCGACGTCCTGGGCGGCGATGGGCTGGAACGCCCCGTGCGGCAGGCGGACCGTGTTGCCGTCGGTTGCCGAATCGGCGATGCCGTCGACGAATTCGAAGAACTGGGTTGCCCGCACGATTGAATACGGGAGTCCCGATTCCTGGATCAGCTTCTCCTGGGCAACCTTGGCCCGCATGTAACCGCTCTCCTGGGTACGGTCGGCACCCACGATCGAGAGGGCGACGTGGTGCCCCACACCGGCCGCCCTCTCCGCGGCGAGAAGGTTTGTGGTCGAGGTGGTGAAGAATTGCAGCACGGGTTCGTCGTCGAAAGACGGCGAGTTGGACACGTCCACGACTGTGTCCGCACGGGATACGGCATCGGCGAGACCTTCGCCGGTGACACTGTCGACACCCGAGCGCGGCGAGGCTGAGACTGCCTCGTGTCCCAGCTGGGTCAGATTGGCGATGACCTGCGAGCCGATAAGGCCACTGCCGCCGATAACTATGACCTTCATGACCTGGGCCCTCCCGAGGTGTGCGTTGAACTGATCAATTCAGCATCGCACCTATGCTCGAATCCCCGAAGGCCGTAGAAACTGAAAAGATGTCGGGTGCCGCTTAAATCAATTGCTTGACTTAACACCGCAGACGCCGATTAACTCGTCGTGTGGTCAACGAACTGGCGGGCAAGGTGGCCATCGTCACCGGTGGAGCCTCCGGTATCGGACGCGGCGTGGCGGAGAGGTTTGTGGCCGAAGGCGCGCGGGTCGTCATCGCCGACGTCGAAACCGACAACGGGCAGGCGCTGGCGGCAGCGCTGGGTCCGGACGCTGTTTTCCGGCGGACGGACGTTTCGGAGCCCGAACAGGTCGGGGCGCTGGTGGCCGCGGCCGTCGAGAAGTTCGGCGGTCTGCACGTGATGGTGAACAACGCCGGCGTCTCGAGCAAGATGCATCGCCGATTCCTCGACGACGACCTCGCCGATTTTCACCGCGTCATGGCGGTCAACGTCCTGGGTGTGATGGCGGGGACCCGAGATGCCGCTCGGCACATGGCCGCCAACGGCGGGGGATCGATCATCAACGTCAGCTCGATCGGTGGAATCCAGGCCGGCGGCGGCGTGATGACCTACCGCGCCTCCAAAGCGGCGGTCAACCAATTCACCAAGTGCGCAGCAATCGAGTTGGCCTACTACGAGATTCGGGTCAACGCCATCGCGCCCGGCAATATCCCCACGCCCTTGGTGGCCAAGTCCGCGCTGAGCATGGACGCCGAGGAGATCGAGCGGTTCGATGCGGCGATTCGCCAAACGATGCGGGCCGACCGGCCGCTGAAGCGCGAGGGCACGCCCGAGGACATCGCCGAGGCGGCGCTGTATTTCGCCGGCGAGCGGTCACGCTATGTCACCGGGACCGTGCTGCCGGTTGACGGGGGGACCGTGGCGGGCAAGGCGATCCGGTCCAAGAAGCGGGAGGGCTGACAGTCTGGCTCTGCTGGTCGGCTGGTTTCGCCGGGTCGGGGGCAGGTCGACCTCTTTGTTGCCGCTTCGGCGTTGATGCCGAACGTGAGTCCGTCGTCAACCATCGACAGCCTGGGGCCGTCCGCGCTATTTGGTTACTGATTCGCATTCGGCGGAACATTTCTCATCGTTGTGCACCGCGAAGTAGCGGCTAACGGAAATCGCTTATGGGTGTTAGCGGTAATGACATGGGCACCCTGGAAGACAATCCTCAAAGGCGTCCCTGCACGGGGCTTTTGGCACCGTCAACCAACTGGACGCGAAGCTCGTTTTCGCGGACGGCGCGTGCGACCCTGAGCCACGACAGCGACGGTCCGGAGACAAATTGTCGCCTGCGTCGGTGGTTCACCAGACTGACCCGGTTGGATGGAAGCGACGAAATGATGGGAAAAGCGATGGGTGATAATTCCCAGGTGGCGCCGCCGGACCCGGGGTTTCGAACAACGTCACCCGAGCAGGCGATTCACCTCTGTGAAACGGCCTTCTATCCACATCGGCTCGGACTACTAGGTCCGACGAACAGCTTCGGCCTGACTCAGCGCGCGACCCGTGTGGGGCCGATCACTGTGGGCGACATCACCTACGACACAGACGTTGCAATCAATTTCGACGAGGCTCGCGCCAGCTACCATGTCTGTGTTCCCCTCAAAGGTTCGCTTGAGTCGCGGCATCGGGGACAGCAGCTGACTTTGACTCCCACACTGGGCGGAATATACCGGCCCGACGATGGGATAACGGTGACCCGGTGGCCTGGGGGCAGTCGACATCTGGCGGTGAAGATCGACCAAGTCGCAGTCGACAGGACACTGCAGACTCTGGTCGAGGGCCCGGCAGATTTCCCGATCGCCTTCAACGCGACACTGCCGCTGAAAGCCGGTGCTGCACACGATTGGGTGCGGCTGGTGCTGATGATGCACCGTCAGCTCGAGTGCCCGGACAACTTGATGCAGCATTCGCTGGTCTGGGACCCGTTGGTGGAAAGCCTGATCCACGGCTTGCTGCTGGTGGCCGACCACCCATATCGTCAAGCACTCGCCGCACCCGCTGACCCTGGTCGGCCGGCAGCGGTCCGTGACGCGATGGACATCATCGAGACCGGCCCGCACCTTCCGTTGACCATCGCGACCCTGGCGAAGCAATGCCACGTGAGCGTCCGCACGCTACAGCAGGGATTCAAGCGTCACCTGGGCATGTCACCGATGACTTATGTCCGCGTGGTGCGGCTCCGCCGCGCCCACCGCGATCTACGGTCCGCGGATCCCTCCCACAACACCATCGCCTCCATCGCGAACCGCTGGGGGTTCACCCACCTCGGCCGGTTCGTCGCCGTGTACAAAACGATGTACGGCCAAACACCGCTGCAAACCCTGCGCGCCGCACACTGATCTCCGCCAAACCCAAGCGCTTTCGTTAGCGCACGGCCGAAGTGCATCGCGCCAACCTCCGCCAAACGCGAATCATTAGCCAAATAGCGCGAACCCGCCGGCCGTCGGAGGAACCCCGCCGACACAGCGCCTAGCTTCGCCACTATGGAACTTCAAGATCAAATTTTGGTCGCGCATGCTCGGGCCGCCGCGATAGCGGCATCGACGTAGTCGCCAAAGCTCACGTTGCATGTCAATGCTGCACTCTCGCTGCTGATTCAGCCGAGAGCGCGGCTTCCCCAGCACATCGGAATGAGACGAGAATATGAACACGAGTCCCAACGAAACCATGGTCCATGGAGATGATTTCGCCGAACGCGTCCATCGCAATCAGCAGCAAGTCGAGGCGAGGGGTGCTTTGGTTCGTGCGCTTGGCGCCTTCGAGCGGATGTATTACCGGTTCTCGCAGAAGAGCACGTTGCACTTCTGCATGGTGGCCGAGCTAGCTGAGGACCTGGATCCGGCCGCGCTTGATGGCGCCCTACTCGCCGTGCAGCAGCGCCACCCGCTGTTGAACGTCCACATCGAGGATCACGCGCAGACCCGGCTAGGGTTTTACCCCCCGGCTAGCGTGCCGCCGATCCCGGTCACCGTCGTCGACGCCGCGCCGGCCCGCAGTTGGTGTGATGTTGTCGCCGATGAACTGACGCGCCCATTTGACACTTCGCGCGCGCCGATGATCCGGATCGTGCTGCTGCGCTCAGGGCTAAGGAACCCGGGTGCGATCATCGTGACCGCCGACCACACCATCGCCGACGGGCTCTCTTCCCGATCAATCCTGCGGGACTTGTTCTCGGCCCTCAACGGACACGAACTGCAGGCGCTGGCTGCCCCGCCCTCACAGGAGGAACTGATCGCCCGCCTGCGCGAAGCCCAATCGGCCGCTGCGCCGGCTACGAACGGTCAGCCGCAACCGACGCAGCCGCAGTGGCTTGCCACCCCGGGCGCGATTCGGCGCTTCGATGGCGCCGTGCCCCACCTCAGCGCCATCTCCCTGGACGAGGACCTCACCCGGCGGCTAATCGGCCGCGCCCGCGCCGAGCGCACCACCGTCCACTCCGCGCTGGTCTCGGCGATGAGCCGGGCAGTCATCGAGTCAGGCCGTAACGAGTTCGTCCGGATGTTGAGCCCGATCGAAATCCGAAGCCATATCGGCGTCGACGATGACGTCTGCCTGTACATCACCGCGACTCGCACGGCGTTTGCCCGCGAGCAGCTCACCGACCTGTGGGACATGGCCCGGATCGTCGGCGACCAACTCGCCGTTGCGCGTTCGCTACCGGCGCTGCTCGGCTCGTCCGCTGCCACCGAACAGTTCATGCCCGTCGGTGCGACCCCCGAGGACGCAGAGGCCTTCATGCTTGCCGCGCACAGCTTCGAGGCGATCGCGACCAACCTCGGCGTCCTGAACATGGGACCGCCAGAGACTGTACGACCGGTGGCGATCTGGGGGCCGGCGGTTCTGGGTCAGGTCCAGGGCGAGCTGAACACCGGCATCTGCACCTTCAACGGCCAACTACGCATCGTCAGCGCCAGCCACGACCCGCTCCCGAACTACCTCGACCGAGTCCGCGACGTCCTCGACGCCGCCTGCTGAGGGCGCGGTCATGGACCGATCCCAGCGGCCGGCTGCGCCGCGCAGCTGGGTCCCCGCGAATTGTTGACGGCGACGGAGGTCAAGGATGCACAATCGTGATTACCGCACCCGGCGCGGTCTAGGGCCATGACCGTTCAGCCAGGTTTCGACAAGCTCTACCGCGGCGAGTCCAGCTTCGAGGGCGGACCCAAACCCGCTGGTATTCCGTGGGATATCCACCAAGCGCAGCCCCGGCTGATGGAGCTGGAGGCACTTGGCGGCATCGCCGGCGAGGTGCTCGATATTGGCTGCGGCCTGGGTGACAACTCCATCTTCCTGGCCTCCCGCGGTTACTCGGTGACCGGGCTGGATGGTTCCACGGCCGCGATCGAGCAGGCCCGCAGCCGTGCGGCCGAAGCCGGTGTCACGGTGACCTTCGGTCTGGCCGATGCCACCAACCTCACTGGCTACGACGGAAGGTTCGACACGGTGATCGACAGTGCGCTCTACCACTGTCTCGACGACAACGGTCGACAGGCCTACGCCGCCGGTCTTTACCATGCGACCCGCCCGGGCGCGCGCTGGCACCTGTACTGCTTCTCCGACGGCAACGTCAACGGCATGATCGCGCCGATGGGAGCCGCGCCGGAGGTGGTCGAGGCCCTCCTGCACGGGCCTAGAACCATCGGACAGAACATTCGCGACACGCTCACCGCCAACCGCTGGCGAATCAACTTCTTCGGCCCGACCACCTACCTGGCCGATGTGAGCGCGTTCACCCCCCACCTG
>NZ_JAOPWB010000272.1 GCF_025965855.1 Mycobacterium sp.
TCGAGGATTTCGGTCCGGCTCAGCGCGCGGCGGGGATTGCGCATGAGGAAGCGAAGCAATTCGAACTCGGTTGACGAAAGCGATATCTGGGTGCCGCCGCGGAGGACCTCCCGGCTGGCGGTGTCGACGTGCAGGTCGCCGATTTTCAAGGATTCGGCGGCGGGCGGGGTCAGCTGAGCGGAGCGGCGCAACAACCCTCGCAGCCGCGCTACCAGCTCCTCGAGACTGAACGGCTTCGTCATGTAGTCGTCCGCGCCGGCCGTCAGGCCGGTGACGCGGTCCATGACCGAATCGCGGGCGGTGAGGAACAGCGTGGGGGTATAGGCGTCGGATTCGCGGATTCGCTGCAGAATCCGCAGGCCGTCCACGTCTGGAAGCATGATGTCGAGCACCAGGACGTCGGGGTTGACGTTCTCGAACTTCGCGATGGCCTCGCGGCCGTTGTGGGCGATGTCGACCATCCAGCCTTCGTAATGCAGCGCCATCTTCACCAGGTTGGTCAGCGCGGGCTCGTCGTCCACCAGCAAAACCCGGATCGGTGAACCGTCGGCACGATAGATGCGGGGCAGCTGCCCCAGAATGGCCTGGCGTGGCCGTTGGCTGCCTGCGTGTCCCGACATCACGGTCATGTTCCTACATTCTCGCAAGCGCACATGCGGTTGTCACGGACTTCATAGAGTTCTCAAATAAAACTCCGTTCGGTGGCTCACGCCCGACGCCACTCAAATATGTGCGTTATATCTGTTTATCAGTGAAGTTGAGAAGAGTTGAATTCCCAAAAATATTGGCATGCAGAGTCATTGGTCTGACAGAACCGAACCGCTCCGAATGGTGGTCCTCCAAATCAACGTCCTACAAACGCATTTGATTGATTATGGGACACTGCGCTTCAGCGGATGCCGTCGGAGCTCGACACGTACGCCCGACGGCCGAGGACGAAGGTGTCCCGATCTTCGTTACCGGTGAGTTACGTGAAGTTACGAATGTTGGTAACGCTAAATGTTTTTGGTAGCGCGGCTTGCGAGCGGGCCATCGAGAACGGTTTTGGCGACGGCTGGTGATTTCCGGGACTTCGGTTCTACGGGCCCCTCGACGGTCGCCAGAGATGTGATCGATCCAACTCCTTCCGAACGGTTGTTGCCGACGGCCGTCGACGCGGAGGTCCGTGCGTTCGCCGGCGCGCCGCGTCACGATCGCCGCCCACGGTCCGTGGGTCTCGCGCGGCCTTCCCGGCGTTGCGACGCGTTGTCGACCACTACGACGTTCCGCGGCAGCAAAGGCAACGACGCCGCTCCCGCGCAACAGGATCAGCAAACTCGGGCGAGAGATAAGGATACGCAATGGACTTTGGCGCGTTGCCACCGGAGATCAACTCCGGTCGGATGTACTTGGGGCCGGGACCCGGTACCTTGTTGGCCGCCTCCGCGGGGTGGGAATCGCTGGCCGCCGAGCTGACCGACGCCGCCAGCGGCTACCAGTCGGCGATCGCCGGCCTCACCGACGAGTCGTGGCTGGGGTCGACGTCTATCGATGGCCGCCGCGGTGACGCCCTACATATCGTGGATGGCCGCCACCGCCGGGCAATGCGAGCAGGCGGCCGCCCAGGCCACGGCCGCCGCGGCCGCCTTCGAAACGGCGTATGCGATGACGGTTCCGCCGCCGCTGATCGCGGCCAACCGCGCCCAGCTCGTGGCGTTGATCGCGACCAACATCTTTGGCCAGAACACACCGGCGATCATGGCCACGGAGGCCGAGTACAGCGAGATGTGGGCCCAGGACGCGACGGCGATGTACAACTACGCCGCCAATTCGGCTTCGGCGTCGGCATTTTCGACGTTCACGCCGCCGCCACAAACGACCAACCCGGGCGGGCTCGCCGGCCAGGCCGGCGCGGTCGCGCAGGCGACCGGCACCCAGGCCGGAAGCAATGCGCAGACGACCACGGCGCAGTTGATTTCGTCGGTGCCCCAGGCCCTGCAGACGCTGGCGACCCCGGGCGCGGCGTCCGGGACAGGGGTGCCGCAGGCGGCGGCGGGCACTGCCGCGTCGCTGGGATCGTCGGGGGCTTCCGCCCCGATCAGTGCGCTATCGAGCCTGACCGGCGCGTCGGGCAAAACCGCCACCAAGAGCGCCAGCACCAGTGCGGGGGTCTTCTCCGGCTTGACCTCGAGCCTCACTTCTCTGCTGGGCGGAAATAGGGGCGCCATTAGCCTGGACGCGTTCGGCTTCGGCTCCGATGTGGCCGGCTTGGGTGCCGATGGTGCGGGCCTGGGCGCCGACGGCGCCGGACTTGGTTTCGACGGATATGGCACATCCCTGGACTTGGAGGGCGCCGGCTCGCTTATTGGTGCCGAGAGGTCCGGTGGTCTTCCCGGCGGCGCGGGCATGGGGGACCTGGGTGGTCTGGGACAGGGCGCCACGGCGGGCCTCGGTCACGCGGCCTCGCTCGGCACGTTGTCAGTGCCGCCGAGTTGGGGCGACGCCGTGTCGTCGGTCACGCCGCAGCCCGCTCTGGACGCCAACGTCATGTCGGGTGGCTGGGGCGACGCGCCGACCGGGCCATCAGCGGCGCCCGGCGCGGGCATTTCCAAACTGCCATTGGGCGGCATGGTCGGCCGCGAGTCCGAGGGCGCGGTTCAGCGGATCGGGTTCCGCTCCTCGCTGATTCCGCGCTCGCCGGTCGCCGGCTAGCGCGGCCGGCAGACAAACGACGGGGCCGCACACCGGTCGGTGTGCGGCCCCGCGCTGAAGTTGCGAGTTAGGCCCAGCTGGACCCGACGGCGCTGTCGGTGCTGGACATGTTGCTGCCCGCGGTCTGCACCTTCTGGCCGTGGGAGTTGGCCTGCTCGTAGATCACCTGGAAGTTGCGACC
>NZ_JAOPWB010000031.1 GCF_025965855.1 Mycobacterium sp.
TCCAGAAGATCGGCAGCCGTCCTCACTGCAACTGTGGGTTTGGTCATTCGGGGAGCGATTTCCTGGGCTCGGGATACGTAGTCCGGCGCGAGGATCTTGCTCAGCTGCCTGACCAATGATTGCCGCGTGATGTTCGAAAGTCGCTTCGCGGAGCCAACTTTCAGCTGTTTTACCTGAGTCGCCCAGATGAACTGATCGGCCACATCCCAAAGGATCAGCGTCGGGAGCCCGGCTCGTAGGCTTGCGGCCGTCGTGCCCGCGCCACCATGGTGGACGGCCGCGCGGCAGGTGGGCAGGATCGTGGAGTAGTTGACATGGCCTACGAGCTTCACGTGGTCGCGCTGGGAAGCGGGCTCGGCGGCGGAATAGATCAACGCCCGTTCGCCCAACTCGGCGCAGGCCTCGGCGATCAGGGCCACCGTCTCGGCGGGGGATCGGACCGGCGTGCTGCCGAAACCGAAGTAAATCGGAGGTTTTCCCGCGGCGATCCACGACGCGACCTCGTCGTCGGTATCCGCCCCGATCTCGAGCGTCAGCGCGCCCACGAAGGGCCGCTTGCCATTCCATTCCGCCGCAAGACCGGGGAACACCGGTTGGTCATAGGCCTGGAGCTCCAATGTTCCACCGTCGGCCATCCGTTGCCACGCGGAATCCACCGCCCGCGGCAGACCCAGCTCGCGGCGTTGCGCGTCCTCGTTCGCCCTGGTGATGCGCGAATACAGCCACCAGCCGGCCGTCAACGTCGCGCGGACCACGGGTGCCGGTGTCGGTAGGAACGGAACACCGATCTGGCCGTTGACCCGCACCGGGAAGTGGTG
Source organism: Mycobacterium sp. (assembly GCF_025965855.1). Taxonomy (GTDB): domain Bacteria; phylum Actinomycetota; class Actinomycetes; order Mycobacteriales; family Mycobacteriaceae; genus Mycobacterium. Next base: position 819 of record NZ_JAOPWB010000031.1, read on the forward strand.
CAGCCCCGCGACCGGAATGTCGTAGTACTCCGCGACATTCGCCACGACGCCGTGGTAGGTCTGGCCCGTCACCAACAGGTCGGCCCCATCGGCCAACGAGGTAAGTGTGCGGCTCATCTCTGCCCAGCCCTCGACGAAAAGCTCCTTGAGGTCGCGCACGAAGCTGACCGGATTCTGGACCTTGAAGGCGTTGTGGGTGAACTCCGCGACGGCCACTACCTGCTCTCGCGTGTCCGGCCCATAGGAGACGGCGGGTACCCCGGCCGACTCGACGAAGTCAACCAGGTTGGGCGGCACCGCCATTCGGACGTCGTGTCCTCGGCGCCGTAGCTCCCCGCCGACCGTGGCGCAGGGCTCGACGTCGCCACGGGTTCCATGTGCGGCCAGAACGAATTTCATCGACGCAACTTTCGGTTGCCAGACGCGTAGGCCGGCGCTGTGGGGCTTACCTGGCTACGCGAACCGGCACCGCGGCCAACTTGCCCGCGACGACCCGGTCGAACACCGACTTCATGGCCTCCGTGTAGCGAATCACGGACTCCCGGGCAACCGGGTTGTTCGGGTAGGACACCATGATCGAGACCTCATCGAACAGCCGGAAGACCGTCGAGTACATGTACGCCGGGCTGCGGCCATCGGTGAACGCGGTCGCGTTCACGCCATCCAGAGCGGTCGCGACGATGGCGGACAGGGGAGGAAGGCCGGCATCCATGTAGCTCATCATGGTGAACTGGGGTCCGTGCGTCTTCAGCCAAGGCGCCAGTTCCAGCACGCGATCGAACGGAACGTTCGCGAGATCCATGTTCGCGTCGAAGGAAGCCTGCGCGGCGCGGGCGGTTTCTTCGAACGAGTTCGGATCGACGGGAACGGTGAACGGCACCACACCGGTGAACCAGCCCACCGTCATGAAGTCCGCCGGGCTCTTCCGCTTGTCGGTGGGAGTAAGCCCGTAATACGTTTCCGCGCCGGTCAATTCGTATTGAGCCAGGGCGGCGCAGGCGAACAAGCCGCCGCTGAACCGGGCACCCGCCTGCTGGCAGAGGGCCTCGAACTGAGCCGTCTGCTCCGGGCCCAGCAGCCGCTCCACGTGGACATCCCCGCCGCACGGGATCGATTGGTCACCCAGTGGCAGCGGGAAGTCGGGCAGGGTCCCGCCGTTGGCTTCGGCGAATTCGATCCACTTGCGCACCTCCGGGGACTCCAGCGTCATCCCGGACACGCATTGGTTCTCCCGCATGCAGAAGTCGTCATAGCTGGCCGCCGGCGGCAGCGTGACGGGCGCCTTGCCCTCGAGCAGCGCGTTGTAGTTCATCACGATCTCGACATACAGCCCCGCGATCAACATCGGGTCGCAGTGCAGATGGTCAACAACCGCGTACAGCGCGAAGCGGCCCTCGTACTGGATGACGCCGAACCTGAAGCAATCCCACTGCAGCGGATCGGGCGTGGCCAGCAAGTGGTCCCGCCATTCCAGCTCCGTCATCACGCCGTATTCTTTCGCGACGAACTGGATGTCGCGGGGGTTGTTCAGGGTGTGACGGACGATGTTCTTCTCGTCGGTGAATTCGAACCAGCTGTGGTACGTCGCGTGGCGCCGCAGGTGCGCGTTGATGACGTAGGTCATGGCGCGAATGTCGCAGCGCCCGGGCACATCCCAGGAACCCATGACCGCTCGTGAATAGTCGAGACCGCGGTCACGGAAGTCGACGAACCCCCGAAGGTGACCTCCCTGCATAGAGCTGGGCGGCACCGGGCTTACCGGCGCCTGCCGAGCCTTCGCGGCGCAGCCGGGCGTCGGCTGCCACGTCACGACGGATCCCGGACCCGGGTCCCAGTCGTAAGCGTTGCCAACGCGCAGGCTGTCGTGCTCAGAGCCTCCACCTATGAACACGTTTCCCTCCTTAATACCGGCCTAGCAGTGCAGTCGACTTTGACGTAGGACCTATCTCACGCAGGTGCCGCAGCGTCCTCCTTAGGAGCCAGCTTCTGGAACAGGTGATCCGCCAAACCCCGCACCGTGGTGATGTCGGCTGAGGTGATGCGTACTCCCGTCTGGGCCTCGATGTGTGTGCGCAATTCGAGGTTGCCGAGCGAGTCGAGGCCGTACTCGGAAAGCGGGTGGTCCACGTCGATGTTGCGGCGCAGGATCAGGCCGATCTGCTCGGAGAGCAGACGCCGCAGCCGGGTGGGCCACTCGTCGAGCGGTAGGCCGGACAGCTCGGCGCGCAGTTTGCTTGAGCCCGAACGCTTTTCGCCGGCCGACTTGAACATTTCGAGGAACTTGCTGCGTTCCGCGAAGGACGCGATCCACGGTGTCCCGATGAGCGGGCTGTAGCCCGTGTACGCGCGGTCGTGGCGCAGCAGCGCCTCGAACGCGTAGGCGCCCTCGTCGGGAGCGATCGCGGCACCGCTGCCTTCGGCGAAGTCCGCGCCGCGGCCGATCTCACCCCAGGCTCCCCAGCCGATCGCCGTGGCCGGCAGGCCCTGTGCGCGCCGCCAGTGGGTGAAGGCGTCCAGCCAGCTGTTGGCCGCGGCGTAGGCGCCCTGGCCCGGCGAGCCCAGCAGGGCGGCCGCCGACGAGAACGAGCAGAACCAGTCCAGATCCGCAGATGCGGTGGCCTCGTGCAGGTTCCACGCGCCGTACACCTTGGGCGCCCAGTCGCGGTCGATCAGCTCGTCGGTGATGTTGGTCAAGGTGGCGTCCTCGACCACCGCGGCCGCGTGCAGCACGCCTCGCAGCGGCAGTCCCGTCAGGGTCGCCGTGGCCACCAACCGCTGCGCGGTGTCGGCCTGGGCGATGTCGCCGCACTCCACCACCACGTCGGACCCGATCGAACGGACGAGTTCGATTGTCTCGAGCGCCTTCAGCGTGGGCTGGGAACGAGAGCTGAGCACGATCCGGCCGGCGCCGGCCGCGGCCATCTTCTCGGCCAGGAATAGCCCGAGGCCACCCAAGCCACCGGTGATGATGTAGGAGCCGTCGCGCCGGAAGACCGGCGCCTGCTCCGGCGGCAGCACCACGCTGCTGCGACCGGCCCGCGGGATGTCGAGGATGAGCTTGCCGGTGTGTTCGGCCGCGCTCATCACGCGAATCGCCGTGGCCGCCTCCGCGAGCGGGTAATGCGTGCTCTCGGGCATCGGCAGCACGCCCTCGGCGGTCAACCGGTAGACGTTGCTCAGGATCTCGCTGACCTGCTGCGGATGGCTTACCGACATCAGCCCCAGGTCGACGCCCCAGAACGCCAGGTTGCGACGGAACGGGAAGAGACCCAGCCTGGTGTCCCCGTAGATGTCGCGCTTGCCGATCTCGACGAACCGCCCACCCAGCGCGAGCAGTTTGATGCCGGCCAGCTGCGCCGCGCCGGTCACCGAGTTGAGCACGATGTCCACGCCGTAACCGTCGGTGTCACGCCGGATCTGGTCGGCGAACTCGACGGTACGCGAGTCGTAGACATGCTCAATTCCCATGTCGCGCAACAGCTGTCGACGCCGCTCGCTGCCGACTGTGGCGAAGATCTCGGCCCCCGCCGCGCGGGCGATGGCGATCGCCGCCTGCCCCACGCCACCGGTTCCGGAGTGGATCAGCACCTTGTCGCCGGCCTTGATGCGGGCCAGTTCGTTCAGGCCGTACCAGGCGGTGGCGTGCGCGGTGGTCACCGCGGCCGCCTGCGCGTCGCTCAGCCCGTCGGGCAGCGTGGTGGCCAGGCGCGCGTCACAGGTGACGAACGTGGCCCAGCAGCCGTTGGGGGACATGCCGCCGACGTGGTCGCCGACCTTGTGGTTGGTGACGTCGGGCCCGACGGCCGTGACGACGCCCGCGAAATCCGTGCCCAGCTGGGGCAGGATGTTGTCCAGGCTCTGGTAGCGGCCGAACGCGTTCAGCACATCGGCGAAGTTGATGCTCGACGCGGTGACGGCCACCTCGATCTGCCCGGGCCCCGGGGGAACCCGGTCGAACGCGGCGAACTCCATCGTCTGCAGGTCTCCCGGCGTGCGGATCTGCATCCGCATCCCGTCGCGCTCGTGGTGCGCGATGGTGGATAGCCGCTCTTCGGGACGCAGCGGGGTGGGGCACAGACGCGCGCAGTACCACTCGTCGTTGCGCCAGGCCGTCTCGTCTTCTCCCGGCCCCGTCATCAGCAGCTGGCGCACCACCTGCTCGGCGCCGGTCTGCTCGTCGACGTCGATGTGGGTGGTGTGCAGGTGCGGGTGCTCGGCACCGATCACCCGCAGCAGGCCGCGCAGGCCGCCCTGGTCGAGGTTGGGAACGTCCTCCGACAGCACCTTCTGGGCGTTCCGGGTGACGACGAAGAGCCGGGGCGACTCGCCCTGGAGTTCCGGCAGCTCGCGGGCGATGCGCACCACGTGATGGACGTAATCCCCGCCACGCACGGCGCTTTCGTCGTCCGGGTTGCCGTTCTTCGGCTCGGTGACCACCACCACGCCGGCGAACCCACCCTTTTCGATCTCGCCGCGCAGCCGCCCGGCGATGGCCGGGTGGTCGGCCTGCTGCGTCCAGGACAGGGTGGTGCATTCCGCGTCGTGCAGCTTCATCGCGTCGGTGAGCGCTGTGGCCACGAGGTCGGCGGCATCGGAGGTGCTGATCAGCAGCCATGCCCCGGTTTCGGCGGCGGCGGTCTCGGGCAGCTGGCGTTGCTGCCATTCGACGGTCAGCAGGCGCTCGGCCATCGCCTTGGCCCGCTCGCCGCTCGGCGACGTGCCGGTGCCCATCTGCAGTCCGCGCACGGTCAGCAGCACGGTGCCGTGCTTGTCCATGAGGTCGAGGTCGGCCTCGACGGCTCCGCCGCTCGCCGCGGTCACCCGCGAGTAGCAGTAGCGGGCCGCGCTGACGGGACCGTGCACCCGCAGCCGGCGAACACCGAGCGGCAACAGCAGGCCGCCCAGGCTGGCGTTCGCCACACTCGGGTGCGCGGCGACGGACTGGAAGCAGGCGTCGAGCAGTGCCGGGTGCACGCCGTAGTTCGTCTGCTGTGTCCGGATCACGCTGGGCAGCCCGATCTCGGCCAGCACCGTGGTGCCGGTTCCCTCGGCGGTGTGCGCGGCGGCCAGGCCGGTGAAGGCGGGGCCGTACTGGATGCCGCACAGGTCCATGGCGTCGCGAAGGTCGCCGCCGTCCAGGCGGCTCGCGTGCGCGTCCAGCAGCTCGTCGATGTTCTGCGCGGCCGGCAGGTCTTCGCCGTCAACGTCGTGCAACACCGCGGACGCGCGCCGGGCCTGCACGCCGTCCTCGTTGGTTTCCACCGCAAACGCGAGGGCGCCCGGCGTCTCCGCGGTTGCGGTGAGGCTGATCTGGGTTTCCTCGTCGAGCATCAGCATCTGCAAGAAGCGGATATCGCGCACCTCGGATGCCTCGCCGAAGACGGTGCGGGCCGCGGCCAGCGCCATCTCGCAGTAGGCCGCACCGGGCAGCGTTGACGTGCCGTGGACCTGGTGGTCGGCCAGCCAGGGCAGTGCCGCGGTGCCGATCTCGGCCTGCCAGACGTGGCGCTCCGGCTCCTCGGGCAGGCGCACGTGCTGGCCCATCAGCGGGTGCACCGCGACGCTGGAAGACAGCGCGCGGGAGCTGTGACCCTCGCGGCTCAACAGCAGCGACCGGTGCGTCCACGCCGGCAGCGGCGCGTCCACCAAGTGCCCGCCGGGGTAGAGCACGGAGAAGTCGACCGTGGCGCCGGTGGCGTAGAGGTCACCCAACAACCCGCGCAGGCCGTGGGGCAGCGGCTGTTCGCGCCGCATCGCGGCGAGGGCGGCCACCGTCATGTCGAGGCTGCGGGCGGTCTGGTCGACCGCGTGGGTCAGCAGCGGGTGAGGCGAGAGCTCGCCGAAGACGCGGTAGCCGTCTTCCAGCGCCGCCTGCACGGCCGCGGAGAACCGCACCGTGTGACGCAGGTTGTCGATCCAGTAATTGGCGTCGCAGTACGGCTCCTCGCGCGGATCGAACGAGGTGGCCGAGTAGTACGGAACCTCCGGGGTCAACGGCTCGATCTCGGCCAGCACGTCGTACAGCTCGTCGAGGATCGGGTCGACCTGCGGCGAGTGCGATGCCACGTCGACGGCCACCTCGCGGGCCATCACCTCACGCTGCTCCCACACCGCCACCAGCTCGCGGACCGTCTCGGTGGCGCCGCCGATCACGGTGGACTGCGGAGAAGCCACCACCGCCACCACGGCGTCGTTGACGCCGCGAGCCATCAGCTCCGAAAGCACTTGCTGGGCAGGCAGTTCCACCGACGCCATCGCGCCGGCACCGGCGATGGTGGTCATCAGTCGCGAGCGGCGGCAGATAACCTTCGCCCCGTCCTCGAGCGAAAGCGCTCCGGCGACGACGGCCGCCGCGGACTCGCCCATCGAATGGCCGATCACCGCGCCGGGCCGGACCCCGTAGGACTTCATCGTGGCCGCCAGCGCGACCTGCATGGCGAAGATCGTCGGCTGCACCCGGTCGATGCCGCTCACCTTCTCGGGGGCGGTGAGCGCTTCGGTCACCGAGAACCCGGACTCGTGGGCGATCAGCGGCTCGATCTCAGCGATGGCCGCCGCGAATGCGGGCTCGTTCGCCAGCAGGTCGGTGCCCATCGTGGCCCACTGCGACCCCTGTCCGGAGAACACCCAGACCGGGCCGCGCTCCTCCTGGCCGACCACTTCGGAGAAAAGGGCGTCACCGTTGGCGACCTCCCGCAAAGCCGTCAGCAGCTCCGGGGTGTCGCTGGCCAGCACGGTGGTGCGTACGGAGCGGTGCCCACGCCTGCGAGCGAGCGTGTAGGCCAGGTCCGGTGCCGCCAGCTCCGTCGCGTTGGCCTCGACCCAGTCGGCGAGCCGGGTGGCGGTTTCGCGCAGCCCCTCGGCCGAGGTGGCCGACAGCGGGAACAGCAGCGTGCCATCGCGGCTCGGCCGGGTTGCCGCGCCGTTGCGCGAAAGGGGTTCGGGGGCTTGCTCGACGATGGCGTGCACGTTGGTGCCGGAGATTCCGTACGCCGATACCGCCGCGCGTCGCGGCTGTTCGCCGTTCAGCGGCCACGGCGTATTCTCTTGCGGCACAAACAATCCGGTGTCAATCCGGGCCATCTCGTCGGGCAGGCTCTCGAAGTGCAGGTTCTTGGGCACCACACCGTGCTGGACGGAGAGAACCGCCTTCATCATCCCCAGCGCACCGGCGGCCGCCTGGGTGTGCCCGAAGTTCGTCTTCGAGGCGCCGAGCACGCATGGGTTGCCGATGCCGTATACCTCGGCCAGGCTGCCGTATTCGATCGGGTCGCCGACGGTGGTGCCCGTGCCGTGCGCCTCGACCATGCCGACGGTGCCGGCGTCCACGCCCGCCGCCGCGAGCGCCGTGCGGTACACCGCGGCCTGCGCCTTGCCGGACGGCATCGCGATGTTCACGGTGTGGCCGTCCTGGTTGGCGGCCGTGGCGCGGATCACGCCCAGGATCCGGTCGCCGTCGCGCTGCGCATCCGTGAGGCGCTTGAGCAACAGCACCACGCAGCCCTCGCCGGAGACGAAGCCGTCGGCCTTGACGTCGAACGCGTGGCAGTGCCCGGTGCCCGACAGCATGCCCCCCGCCGACGCGGAGGCGGACCTGCGCGGTTCCATCATCACGTTCACGCCACCGGCGAATGCGAGGTTGCTCTCGCCGTCGTTGAGGCTGCGGCAGGCCTGGTGGATCGCGAACAAGCCGGAAGAGCACGCGGTGTCCACCGTGGCCGCGGGACCGTGCAGGCCGAGCGCGTAGGCGATCCGTCCGGACGCCATGCAGGAGATGGTGCCGGGGTTTCCGTACGGTCCGTCAAAGGCGTCGGTGGCCGCGTGAACGAATTGGTAGTCGCCGTAGTTCAATCCAACGAAAACACCCGTTTCCTCGGCCATGGTGTCCTTGGTGAGGCCGGCGTGTTCCATGGCCTCCCACGCGGTTTCCATCAGCAACCGGTGCTGGGGATCCATCGCGGTGGCTTCTTTTTCGGTGATGCCGAAGAACTCGGGGTCGAAGTCGCCCACGTTGTCCAGGAACGCGCCCCACTTGCATACCGACCGGCCAGGCACGCCCGGCTCGGGGTCGTAGTAGTAGTCGACGTCCCAGCGGTCGCCGGGAACTTCCTTGACAAGGTCGTCGCCGCGGAGCAACGCTTCCCAAAAGAGGTCAGGGGAGTTGATGCCCCCCGGCAGCCGGCACGCCATCCCGATGACGGCCACCGGTGTAACACCTGCCTTATCCACTGTCCTTCACCTCTCCTTGCCTATCCACAAGTTCCTATCACTGCTGCTCGCTCTTATCAGAGCTTCGAGAAATCTCGTCGAATATTTTTGTGCGAGCTGGCAACTCCGCCGCATACTCGCAAAAAACCCACCGACCCCCGGATCGAAGCCCACCCGTAAGAACATGGCGCGATCAGCAGCGTAGCGGCTTCGCTTCACACGCGTGGAAAAATCGTGCGAACGTACAGAAATTTAACAATGACTCACCCGCGGCCCGTCGACATAAAGCTTGGTCGGCCGGCTAGACACATACTTTTCGGACGGTATTCGCGCGTTGCCTTGTACCGACGCTGCCGCCAGAGGCGCTGTCCGCCAAGGTCGTCCGGCGTTTACGTGCCCAGCCCGGCGTCGACCACGGGCGTTGTCAGCATCGCGCCGTCGCGAACAGGACGAGACCCCGCGAAACCGCCCGACCTGCAAGGGCCGAGGCAGGCAGAGACACCCTAAATTGGACGCCCGATGTGCTGCATCGGGGATGCGTAATCACGTCATAGTAGGGGGTATTGCGAAACTGCGTCGGGAAATCGCTGAAATCTTTACGATTGCAAGTTAAGTCCCGGCTAAATTGTGGCGAGAGTCATACCGGGGCGGAGGCTGACGCGTGACAGCGGGGCCGTGGGGGCCGTTCCGGGCAACGATCGCCGGCGGTGCACCGGGCTTGAATTCATGCACGGGCGCCAGATGGGCGGCGCCGTCGAGGCGATCCGGGCCATAGCTGCCGTCGTCGCCGATATCTGCCAGGGCGCCAAAGGTATTCGCGCAGGTGGCCCGGATCGCGGTTCTGGCCGGAACCGCCGTTTTCATCGGGAGGCCCGCTGTTGCGGCCTTGGGGCTCGGGGCTTTTCGTCCGCCATTGCGCCGCTGGCTACCATTGCCGGTGAACGCGAGGTGTCCCGCCAGTGGACGGAGTGCTCACACCATGACCCCACCTATCGGGCGAGCCCGGGTGCCCAAACTGCCGCTGGACGCGGCCAAGGCCGCCGCCGACGAGGCCGCGGTGCCCGACTACATGGCCGAGCTCAGCATCTTCCAGGTGTTGCTGAACCATCCACCGCTGGCGCGCGCCATCAACGACCTGCTCGCCACCATGCTCTGGCACGGTGCCCTGGACCCGCGGTTGCGCGAGCTGGTCATCATGCGGATCGGCTGGCTCACCGCGTGCGACTACGAGTGGACACAGCACTGGCGCGTCGCGTCGAGACTGGGCGTGAGCGCCGACGACATGCTCGGCGTGCGCGACTGGCAGCGGTATGACGGCTTCGGGCCGGCCGACCGCGCGGTGCTGGCGGCCACCGACGACGTGGTGCGCGACGGCGCCGTCAGCGCCGCGAGTTGGGCCGCCTGTTCCCGCGAATTGCAAGGCGACGCAACGCTTCTCATCGAGCTTGTCACCGCCATTGGCGCGTGGCGAATGGTCGCGTCGATCCTGGACAGCCTCGAGGTTCCCTTGGAAGAGGGCGTGTCGAGTTGGCCGCCGGACGGACGGTCGCCTTAGCGATTGACTTATCAATCAGTAACTCTTAGCGTCGGGCAATGCGAACCAGGGCCGCCGAAATGCTCGGCGTCGAGTTTCCGATCTGTGCTTTCAGTCACTGCCGCGACGTGGTGGCCGCGGTGACCAACGCCGGCGGCTTCGGGATCCTCGGCGCGGTCGCGCACAGCCCCCAACGCCTGCAGAACGAGCTGACCTGGATCGAGGAGCAGACCGGCGGCAAGCCCTACGGCGTCGACCTGCTGCTGCCGCCCAAATACGTCGGCGCTGAGCAGGGCGGGATCGACGCCAAGCAGGCGCGGGAGTTGCTGCCCGAGGAGCACCGCGCTTTCGTCGACGACCTGCTGTCGCGCTACGGCGTCGCGGCGCCCGCCGAGGAGCCCAGGGCGTCCAGGGGCCTCAACATCTCGCCCAAGGGCTACGCGCCGCTGCTGGACCTGGCCTTCGAGCACAACATTCGGCTGATCGCCAGCGCGCTCGGGCCGCCCCCCGCCGACCTCGTCGAGCGTGCCCATGACCAGGACGTCGTGGTGGCCGCGCTCGCGGGCACCACGGAGCACGCCCGGCGGCACGCGGCCGCGGGCGTCGACCTGATCGTCGCGCAGGGCACCGAGGC
>NZ_JAOPWB010000074.1 GCF_025965855.1 Mycobacterium sp.
GCCCGGTCCGGGCTAGGTTGATTGTTTTCCCAGCGCTGGAACTCACGTTCAGCGTTCCCTGCCAAGCGATCATGATTTTGGACGCTGACTTTCCCGAGAACCGTCTGGACGTGCGTATTGGTATGAAGCCGCCGAGAACCCGCACAAATGGAAACAAAAAAGCGGCCGCCAGCGTGGCGGCATAAACCTCGGTATGACTGTCGTTGCTCTCTCGGCGGGCCGTAGAGGCAAGAAAACCGTTGGTGCCATGCAGATTTGGACATCAGCGCGGCGGTCGGCGCGTCTGAGTGGCGCTCAGGGGGTGGCCCCGCTCTAACTGATCAGCGGGCCAGTGCCCGCATAGCTGTGGCCACGATGGCGTCGGCGTCGGCCGGGGTCAATCCTGCGTGCCCGGTCCCCATCCGGTAAATCGCCGCCCCGAAGATGAGATCCATCGCCACCTCGGGGTCGACGTTTGGATCCAGTTCACCGCGGGCGACTCCGCGGTCCCAGATCTTCCTCACGGCTGCTCGGCGGACGTTCACCTGGTGTGTTCGTATCCGCTCGCGTTCCGTTGGGTAGAACTGCGACTCGCCGATGAGTTGGGCGAAGATCGCGCCAAGTGGGCTGCTGTAGAAGCCCATCATGCCGCGCAACGTCAGGCGGAAGTCTTCGGCCGCCGATCCGGTGTCGGGCACCGGCGCGTCGGCCATCATTTGGCTAAGGAACGCGTCGATAGCCACCGCGGTTCTGTTCGGCCACCATTTGTAGATGGTCGCCTTGCTGACCCCACTGCGTGCGGAGATCCGGTCGACCGACGCCCTGCGCAGGTCGTCCTCCTGCATCAATTCCATAGCGGCCTTCAGCACGGCATGGCGGTGTTCCTCGCTGCGCGGTCGGCCGCGCGGTCGACTTGGGGTCATTCCTCCACTTTCCTGCCCGTCGTTGGTACAACGGTAAATACTAGACGTCTCGCTGTGAGTACGCCCCTGTGCGTTGCCAGGTTCGAACCGTCGACGGGGCACTAGTCGTCGGCATAGGCATGACCGCAACAACGTATTTCACATCTCCTGCGCCGCCAACGCCTGCGACAACGTCGACTGACTCACCCCGAGAATGCTTGCTGCACTGCCGAAATGGTGCTTTTCCGCCACCGCGACGAACGCACGCAGCCCAGCGAGGGTGGGCCGATAATGATTATCGGTCATACCGATTAGTCTAGTGCGATATATCACCTTTACTTCAGACGGAGCTCGCCTCACCATGTTGGACAGACAGCTATCTTGAATAGGTCCAGATAAGGAGCGGATATGTCATCGCTAACGATTGGCCATCAATTCCCCGCCTACCGGCTCACCGCGCTGATCGGCGGCGATCTGTCGAAGGTCGACGCGCAGCAACCCGGCGACTACTTCACCACCATCTCCAGCGACGACCACCCGGGCAATTGGCGCGCGGTGTTCTTCTGGCCGAAGGACTTCACCTTCGTGTGCCCGACCGAGATCGCGACGTTCGGAAAGCTGAGTGACGAGTTCGAGGACCGTGAGGCGCAGATCCTGGGGGTCTCGATCGACAGCGAATTCGTGCACTTCCAGTGGCGTGCACAGCACCAGGACCTCAAGCGGTTGCCCTCCCCGATGCTCTCGGATCAAGCGGGAGCTCGCCCAAGCCACCGGACCGCCACAACCAGGACGAAGTGGCGCGCGAGCTCACCGATTTCGCCGGGCCCGGGGTTCATGCGCCTCGCCCAAACGGCCGGAGTCGACCATCGCAGCCTTACGCTACCGCTGTCGCGCGACCTGAAAATGACTGGCTTCACTGAAGCGAGCGACGCCTAAAGGGAATTCACGCTAGCGCGAAAGTCATTCGCGAACAGTCATTCAGCCACTCCCGCGCCGCGCAAGAAGGCTGCGGCATCGCACAGACAAGGATTGAGAAATTGGTAGCACTGGGCAACATCAACGGATGGCAACCGCCCCAAGGTCCGGTTACCACGTGGACGGCCTCACCCGCGGCACGTGAAGCGGCTCGTACCGCGCGACGCAGCGATCTAGCTGCGAGTTATCAGCAGGCTCAACACGCTCGGCTCGCTTGCTACGCCAAGGCGATGGGCAGACAACTGCCCCGCCTGATGATCGTGGCGTGGGAAATTCCCGGTGTGTGTGACATTCCGGCAATGACGGCAGCGATCAACGCGCATGTCCGTCGTCACGATACCTACCACAACTGGTTCGAATTCGAGAACGACGACATTGTCCGTCGCACGATCGACAACCCGGAAGTCATCGATTTCGTTCCTGTGGAGTTCGGAAATATGAGCGCCGAACAAATACGCCTACACGCGATGACGACGACGCCGCAGACACTCGAGTGGGATTGCTTCACATTCGGCATTGTCCAGCACACTGACCATTTCACGATCTACGCCAGTGCCGACAATCTCCACATCGACGGCATGTCCGCCGGACTGATCTTCCTCGACATCCACCTGATGTACCACAACCTGCGGCAGGCGACCCCCAGCACGCTTCCGCACGCTGGGAGCTATTTCGACTTCACCGTGCGGCAGCGTCAGGAGGCGGCGAGCCTTACCCTGTCTTCCCGACAGATCAAGGACTGGATCGAATTCGCTCAAGACACCGAGGGCGACTGGCCGAGCTTCCCGCTGCCGCTCGGCGACACCTGGGCCAGCAACGAAGGCGACTTCCTGACGGTCGACTTGTTGGACGCG
>NZ_JAOPWB010000263.1 GCF_025965855.1 Mycobacterium sp.
CGGATCAGGTGTTGGTGCAACCGGTCGGCCTGCGCGCGCAACGCCGCGGGCGTGCGCGCCGAAACCGGCCACATCCGCAGCCCGAACTCGGCACCGTCGGTTTGCCCGGCCGGGGGCGGGGTGGGCAGGGTGTCGACCGATTCGGCCGGCGCGGCTTGTCGCAGGATCACGTGCGCGTTGGTGCCGCTGATCCCAAACGAGGACACCGCCGCGGTGCGGGGATGGTCGTTGACCGGCCAGGGCACCGGCTCGGTGAGCAGGCGAACGGTGCCGGCCGACCAGTCGATGTGCGGGCTGGGGCGATCGACGTTCAGGGTCGGGGGCAACTTGTCTTGGTTGAGGGCCGCGATCATCTTGATCATTCCGGCGACCCCGGCGGCGGCCTGGGTGTGGCCGATGTTGGATTTGATCGATCCCAGCCACAGTGGGTGCTCCGCCTCGCGCGCGGCGCCGTAGGTGGCGATCAGGGCGCCGGCCTCGATCGGGTCGCCCAGGGTGGTGCCGGTGCCGTGGGCCTCGACGACATCTACCTGATCGAGCCCGATGCCGGCGTTGGCCGCGGCTTGGGTGATGACGCGTTGCTGAGCGGGCCCGTTGGGGGCGGTCAAACCATTGGAGGCGCCGTCTTGGTTGATCGCCGATCCCGCGATGACCGCCAGCACCGGGTGGTTGTTGCGGTGGGCGTCGCTGAGCCGTTCCAGGACCAGCACGGCGGCCCCTTCGCCCCAGCCGGTGCCATCGGCGTTGGCGGAGAACGCTTTACAACGCCCATCGGCTGCCAGCCCGCGTTGCCGCGCGAACTCGGTGAACACCGATGGTGTGGTCATCACCGTGACGCCACCGGCAAGGGCAAGAGCCGACTCGCCGTTACGCAGCGACTGACACGCCAAATGCGTGGCCACCAGCGATGACGAGCAGGCCGTGTCGACGGTGATAGCGGGGCCCTGCAAACCCAACGCGTAAGCGACTCGCCCGGAGGCCACACTGGTGGACAGCCCGGTCAGGGCGTAGCCCTCCACACCGTCAGAACCGCCCGCGCCGTAGGCCTGTGACCACGCCCCGACGAACACCCCGGTCTCGGAGCGCACCAAAGTGGCCGGATCGATTCGGGCGGTTTCCAACGCTTCCCAGCACACCTCCAGCAGCAACCGCTGCTGGGGATCCATGGTTTGTGCCTCGCGCGCCGAGATCCCGAAGAACTCCGCGTCGAACTCGGCCGCCTCCGCCAGAAACCCTCCGGCGCGGGTGTAGGTCTTGCCCACCGCATCGGGGTCGGGATCGAACAAATCCGCCAGGTTCCAGCCACGGTCGGCCGGAAACGCCCCCACCGCGTCGGTGCCGCCGGCCACCAGATCCCACAGCGCCGCCGCCGAATCCACCCCACCGGGGAACCGACACGCCATCCCCACCACCGCAACGGGCTCGTCCAGCCCCACCCGCGCTCCCACCGCCGGGGCCGACGCGACCGACCCGCTCAGTAGCCGGCCCAGCTGGGCGGCCAATTCGTCCGGGGTGGGGTAGTCGAAGGCCAGGGTGGGTGGCAATGCCAGCTCGGTTTCGGTTTTGAGGCGGTCGAGCAACTCGGTGGCTTTCACCGAGTCGAAGCCCAGGTCCTGAAACGCGGACTCGGGGTCGATGTCGTCAGGGCTGGGACGCCCCAACACCGCCGCCGCCTGCGAGCACACCACGCCCACCAGCAGGTCGTGTTGCTGCTGGCGGAGCGTGCGCAGGCGTTGGGCCCACCCCGAGTCGGCGCCGGCGCCCGCACCGGTGTCATCGACCGCGCGCTGCTCCGGACGGGGGATCAGCGCGTCCAAGCGGGTGAACTCGTTGCGCAGATACCGCTGTAGACAATCCCGGCGTCTGACCTTGCCGCTGGTGGTGAGGGGAATCGAATGAGGCGGCACCAGAACGAGATCCGCCACACTCAGACCGTGTGACTTCGATATCGCCGAGGTGAGCTCACGCCGGACGGCGGCCAGCCTGTCCATCGCCTCTTTCGAGTCGTCGGGCGCCTTGAGTTCGACGACGGTGACCAGCTTTTCGACGCCGTCATCATCCGGAACCGCTATCGCCACGCAGCGGCCCCGGGTGATCTCCTGGATCGTCGCCTCGATGTCGTCGGGGGCGTGGTTGCGCCCATAGACGATCAGGAGATCCTTGATACGGCCGACGATGAACATCTCGTCGTCGGAGAAGAAGCCCAGATCTCCCGTTCTCAGCCAGGGCCCGTCCGGTGCGCCGGCCGAGGGATCGACAAGCGTTGCGCCGAAGGTGCGTTCGGTCTCTTCAGGTTTCTGCCAATAGCCGTCGGCGACGTTGTCGCCATGCACCCAGATCTCACCGACCGTTCCCGCCGGGCACTCGGCACTGGTGTCGGGGTCGACGATGCGCACCGTCGGTGACTGCGGCATGCCGTAACTGACCAGCGGTATACCGTCGCCGCCTGCGCACCGCTTCGCGTGGCCGGCGGTCAGTTTCTCGGATTCGAAAAATACGGTTTCTGGTGGTTGACCCGATTCGCGGGTCGCCACGTACAGCGTGGCTTCCGCGAGCCCATACGAGGCCCGTAACGCCTCTGGGCGCAGATTGAAGCGGGCGAATCGCTCCGCGAAGCGCCGCAGCGTCGGGGGGTTCACGCGTTCGGCGCCGTTGAGGATGTTGCGCACGCCCCCGAGGTCAAGCCCGGCCAGGTCGTCATCCGATGTTTTTCGTGCCGCCAATTCGAATGCAATGTTCGGCCCCGCCGAGAATGCGTGACTGTTGGCTGCCAGCAGTTGCATCCACCGCGCCGGTCGCTGCAGGAACGACGGCGGGCTGGTGAGCACCGTGCGAAATCCCCCCAGGACCGGGAAGGCGATCCCGAAAATCAAACCCATGTCGTGAAACAACGGCAGCCACGACACCACGGTGGTGTCCGGCGGAGCAACCCCCCCGTCTTGGTCGTAGTAGGCGGCGATGATCTGCTCAACATTGACCTGAATGTTCCTGTGCGAGACCATGACTCCCGCCGGCGTACGGGTCGACCCGGAGGTGTACTGCAAATGCGCGGTGATGGGCAGGCTTTCGGCGGGGGGTGCTTGTTGAGCGTCAAGGTCCAGCAGATCAACCTCGATGAGTGATGGCGCGCACTCACCGGGCTCCGATTTGGCGTACTCGGCGATGTTCGCCGCGACGGAGGATGTCGTGAGAATGGCGGACGGCGACGCGTCACGCAGGACGGCGCTGACACGCTCATCGCTGGAGCCATCCACTGGCATCGATAGCGGAACCGCGATCTGGCCGGCCTGCAATGCGCCCAGAAACGCAACAACGTACTCGAGTCCTTGCGGCGCCAATATCACGGCGCGGTCACCAGCTGACCCGCGAGCTTTGAGCTCCTGTGCGACGTTCAGCGTGCGCCGGTACAGCTGAGACCAGGTCAGGCTCTCCTCCACGCCCGCCCGGTCCTGCTCGTAATCGACATACGTGAACGCCGTCTCATCGGGCCGCGAATTGGCATGCTCCCGCAGGACAGCGGGAATGGAAGACTCAACCACAGCGACTGACGATACCCATGAACGGACGGGGCGTCGGCGAAACCGGGGCAGCCCAGACAAACCGGTGCCGGTCACCGCGATGCCGCCGAGCACGCGCGTTTTCAGAGCGCCGGGTGCGGCAGAGTGGGCGCTGCCGACCGCACCGTCACGGCTCCAAACACGTTCGATTACAAGGGGAAGTATCGAAGGTCGGCGCCCTGCCCGGGGACGCTTTCAGCCCGGATGACCCGCGGGCAGGTGCAGCTTGATGACTTCGATCAGGTGACGCCCGACATCGTCGAGCGCGGCGGTTGACTGCGTCGCGAGCGCCAGGATGACGGCGCCTTCGATCGCGGCGACGGTCAAGGCCGCCAGCGAGCGTGCGCTGTCACGATCGGCGCCGGACCTGACCAGCCGGTCGGCGAGTATCGTCTGCCACTCACCAAAGGCCTCGCCAGCCGCCTGCGCGGCCGCCGGCGCTTCAGAACGACCGAGGATCGCTGCCACGATCGGGCAGCCGGCTTGCATTTGCGTCGCGTTCAGCTGCGCCTTCCATTCCTCGATGAAAGTCTGGATCGCCTGCGCGGGATCGCCCCCGTCGTCGGCCGACCGGATCACGGTGGTCAACGACTCCCCCGCAAGGCGGGTGGCTTCGGCGACGAGTTCCGCTTTGCCGCCGGGAAAATTCAGGTAGACGGTTCTGCGGGCCACTCCGCTGTCCTCGAGGAGCGCGTTGAGCCCGGTGCCGGCGACGCCGCGCCGTCGCACCAACCCCGTGACACTGGCGATGAGAGCATCGCGCGCCGACATTCTTCGCCGCCTTCCTGCTTCGCCGGGCTGTTCCCGGGCACTCGTCAGGGTTGAACTATACCAATCGGTCTACTAACCTTTCAGAAACGCTTCGACGACGGAGAAGGCCATGACGAGCACCGACAAGCAAAAGACGCTGCGAAAGTTCCGAAGGGAACGTGCGGTCGGACGCTATCTGCTCAACCCGGCGGTGAAGGGGTTGAGCGCACTGGGGATGCGCACCGCCATGGCCGCCGAACTCGAGACGATCGGACGCACGACGGGCCAACTACGCCGCGTCCCCGTGTCGGCCCAATTCGACGACGGCGGCGCCTGGGTGATCTGCCAGCATGGCACCCGCTCCGGTTGGGGCAGAAACATCGCCGACAACCCGAATGTCCGTCTGCGCCAGGGCAATCAATGGCGCTCCGGAGTGGCGGCATTCAGGCCAGACGACGATGTCGTCGCACGCGCGCGCAAGTTCGGACGGCTGGGAGCCAGGATGGTGAAGGCGCTGGAAACGACTCCCGTGTCGGTCAGGATCGACTTCACCGGCTAAGTCCGATGGTGGCGACCCGCGGCGCCCGGCTACCCCGCGCTTGCGATCGCCACTACAGGCTGCTGGTGACTACGACCCCGGTGCGTACTGCCAGACCGTGTCATGGCTCGCAGCCATTGTCGGGTTGCACCACATCAGCCGCCCGGCCGCGTCGCGGGTGGTGGCGTTGCGCACCGAGCACGGGTGGTCCGCAGCCGGCGCGTTGAGGTAAGCGACAACCATGCCGAGCGCGATGAGGACGGCGGCGGCGGAAGAGACCATCGCCAACCGGAGGAATCCGATTTTCCTGTTCGCCTTCTTCTCCGCCGTGGTGCGCATCGGGTGCTCCTCGTGTCAGATGCCGAATCGGTGCTTTCGTGAGCTGAGCATCGGCGGCAGGGCTTGAGGGATCCTCAATGGATTCTTGGCGGCCGTTTGCGCTGGTGAGCCCGCCACGTACCGTTACCTGGGTGTCCCAACCCGACCCCGTCCTGTACCGCGCCGACGTTCGCGTCGCGCTCATCACCGTCAACGACCCCGATCGGCGCAACGCCTTCACCGACGAGATGTCGGCGCGACTGCGGGAGGCCGTGGAGCGGGCCGAAGCCGATCCCGACGTTCACGCGGTCGTGGTCACGGGCGCGGGCAAGGCGTTTTGCGCCGGCGCCGACCTCAGCGCCCTGGGGGCCGCCGGTGGCGGAGCGGCCGAGTCGGGGCTGCAGCGCATTTACGACGGCTTCATGGCCGTCGGCAACTGCCGGTTGCCCACGATCGCCGCGGTCAACGGCGCGGCCGTCGGCGCGGGCCTGAACCTGGCGATGGCCGCCGACGTGCGCATCGCCGGGCCCGGCGCGTTGTTCGACGCCCGCTTCCAGAAGCTCGGGCTCCATCCCGGCGGGGGTGCGACCTGGATGCTGCAACGCGCGGTAGGTCCGCAGGTCGCGCGCGCGGCTTTGTTGTTCGGGATGCGCTTCGACGCCGAATCCGCCGTGCGGCACGGGTTGGCGCTCAGCGTCGCCGACGACCCCGTCGCGGCGGCGCTGGAGCTGGCCGCGGGTCCCGCGGCGGCTCCCCGCGAGGTGGTGCTGGCCACCAAGGCGACGATGCGCGCCACGATCAACCCGGGGTCGCTGGACACCGAGCAGCACGACCTCGCCATGCGCACCGAGCTCGGGCCGCAGGTGCACTCGATCCAATCACCCGAATTCGCAGCGCGATTGGCCGCGGCGCGAGGCAAGTAGCACGCGGCAAGCGAATCTAAATCACTTGCACCACTTTGGTTTCAGGTGTCTCAAGGCGACCGTTTTTGTCAGTGTCGCTGGTTAGTTTCGTCTTATGGC
>NZ_JAOPWB010000268.1 GCF_025965855.1 Mycobacterium sp.
CAGGCGCGCCGCAGCGCGGCCAGCAGCTCGTCCCTTGAAGCTGGATTTGCGCCCGGGCCGCGCGGCCAGCTCGCGGCCAGCACCCCGGCGAACACGTCACCCGCGCCGGTGGTGTCCACCGCTGTGACCGCCGGTGCGGGTACGGCGAACTCGCCGTCTTCGCCGACGTAGCGCGCGCCGCGCGCGCCGAGGGTGATGACCAAGTGGGTTGGCCGCCACGGCCAGTCTTCGGCTTCGGCTTCGTTGGCGATCACCACGTCCGTGGCGGCCGCCAGTTCGGCCAGGCGGCTTTGGTCCTGGCCGGCGGGTGAGGCGTTGACCATGACCACCGCCCCCGTCGAGCGGGCTTCGCGCGCCGCCGCCACCGCCGCCGGCACCGGAATCTCCAACTGCGTCAACAGCACATCGCAGCCGGCGATCGCCCGGCAAGCGGTGGCGGCGGCCGGGGTCAGCCACCCATTGGCGCCTGGCGCCACCACGATGGTGTTCTCGGCGCCGGCATCGACCACGATGACCGCGGTACCGCTCGGTCCCGAAACCGCAACCGTCCCGTCGAGCCCTACGCCGTTGGCCCGCAGGTGAGCCCGCAACCGTGCGGCGGCCGTGTCGTCGCCGAACGCGCCGACGAACTGCACGCGCGCGCCCGCGCGCGCCGCTGCCACGGCCTGGTTGGCGCCCTTGCCGCCGGGGGCGGAGGTCAGCGACGAGGCCAAGACCGTCTCGCCCGGCCGCGGTAGGGCATCGACGTCGAACGTCAGGTCCATGTTCACGCTGCCGACCACGCAGACCCGTGTCATGACGCCGACGTTAGTCGTTCGGATTCGCGGCGGACGATGCCCGCCCGGAACGGCCAAAGATGACGATTCCGGCCGAACCGCAAACCCGGGTCGGGCATTTTGACGCTGATCCTTTTGCGGCAATCGCCAATATCGTGATGTCCGCGCGTTAGTCTGCTGCGTGATCGGTGCTTAATCCCGTCAGAGGGAGGGGGAAAGGCGAATGACGTTGACCGAGCTGAAAAAGGCCGAACCGGCGTCTGAAAACACGCCGGAAACCGCCCCGGAATCCGCCTCAACCGGAAAGACCGGCAAGCGCAAACGCCGGCCGCTGGTGTGGCACCGTTTCCGTTTCGGCATCCAGTCCAAGATCCTGGTGGCCATGCTCCTGTCGGGCATCCTGGGCGTGTCGGTGATCGGGCTCATCGGGGCGATATCCGGCCGCAACGCGTTGCGGCAAGTCGAATCCGAGCGGTTGATCGAGTTGCGCGAGTCGCAGACGAGGCAGATTCGGGCGCTGTTCAGGGAGGTGACGAATTCCCTCATCGTCTACAGCGGCGGCTTCAGCATCAACCAGGCCACTGCGGCGTTCACGACGGGCTTCAACCAATTGGGCAACGCGACGATCAACCCCGGTCAACAAGAGGCGCTCGTCGACTACTACGAGAACCAGATGATCGCACCGATCAAACGGGCGACCGGCGACGTCATCGATCTCAACGCGGTCCTGCCGAGTTCGCCGTCGCAGAAATACCTTCAGGCGTACTACACCGCGCCGCCGCGGCCGACCGCCGACTCGCTGCCCGTTGAGGACGCCGGCGACGGGAGCGCATGGTCGGCGGCCAACGCTCGTTTCGATTTCTACCTGCGCGGTATCGTCACCCGCTTCGATTACCGCGACGCGCTGCTGCTGGACATGCAGGGCAATGTCGTCTACTCGGTCAGGAAGGGGCCGGACCTCGGGACCAATATCCTCAACGGCCCGTATCGCGAATCAAATTTGAAAGACGCATACCAAAAGGCGCTGCGCTCCAACGACGTGGATTTCGTCTGGATCACCGACTTCCAGCCATATCAGCCGGCGCTCGATGCGCCCACGGCGTGGGTGGTCTCGCCGATCGGCATGAACGGCAAGATAGACGGTGTCATGGCCTTCCCGGTGCCGATCGCGAAGATCAACAACATCATGACCGCCAACAAGCACTGGGAAGCCGCGGGCATGGGATCCGCGACCGAGACGTATCTGGCGGGCCCCGACGACCTGATGCGTTCGGATTCACGGCTTTTCCTGGAAGATCCGCAGGAGTACCGGCGAGAGGCCATCGCCGCCGGCACCCCGCCCGACGTCGTGGAAAGGGCGATCCGGTTGGGTGGCACGACGCTGGTGCAGCCGGTTCCGACCGCGGGTCTCAAGGCCGCCCAGCGCGGGGAGACCGGGACCCGGAGCGCCACCGATTACACGGGCAACAAGGAATTGGAAGCCTATGCCCCACTGGACATTCCCAACTCCAACCTGCACTGGTCGATCCTGGCGACCCGGGACGACTCGGATGCTTTTGCGCGGCTGGGCAGGTTCAGCAAGACGCTCGTGATCGCGGTCACCGCGCTGGTCTTCGTCATCTGCGTGGCATCGATGCTCATCGCTCAGGCGGCGATGCGGCCGGTCCGGCGCCTTGAGGAGGGCACGCGCAAGATCAGCTCCGGCGACTACGACATCAACATCCCGGTGCTGGCACGCGACGAAATCGGCGATCTGACAGCGGCTTTCAATGAGATGAGCCGCAATCTCGGGATCAAGGAAGAGCTGCTCAACGAGCAGCGCAACGAAAACAATCGACTCCTGCTGGCGCTGATGCCGGAGTCGATCGTCCAACGGTATCGCGAGGGTGAGGCGACCATCGCGCAGAAGCACCAGGACGTCGCCATCCTCTTTGCCGACATCGCCGGGCTCGACGAGCTTTCCAACGACCTTCCGGGCGACGAACTGGTCGGGATCGTCGACGATCTGTTCCGGCAGTTCGATTCGGCGGCCGAAACCCTTGGCGTCGAACGGATTCGCACTTTCCACAATGGGTATCTCGCCACCTGCGGGGTGATCACGCCGCGGTTGGACAGCATTCACCGAACCGTTGACTTCGCCGTCGAGATGCGTCGCATCATCGAGCGGTTCAACAGCCAGACCGGCCACGAGTTGGGCGTTCGGGTCGGAATCAACACCGGCAACGTCATCAGCGGGCTGGTGGGCCGATCGAGCCTCGTCTACGACATGTGGGGTGCCGCGGTGAGCCTGGCCTACCAAATGCACAGGGGCACACCGCAGCCCGGCATCTATGTCAGCGCTGCGGTGTACGAGGCGATGCGCGACGTGCGGCAGTTCACGCCCGCCGGCACCATTTCGGTGGGCGGCGCCGATCAGGCCGTGTACCGGTTGTCGGAGCGATGATGAACGCGTGGCACTCCTCGTGGTTCTACTGGGCGATCGGCATCGCGGTCGGATTTCCGATCTGCTTGATTTTTCTTACCGAGCTGCACCACACGCTCGTCCGCCGGAATAGCCGCCTGGCCAGGCAGGTAGGCCTGCTGCGCAACTACCTGCTGCCCCTCGTTGCGCTCTTGCTGCTGCTCGTCAAGGCCTCGCAGATCCCCGCCGGGGACGTTCCGGTGCGGCTCCTCACCACGGTGTTCGGCTTCCTGGTGCTGGTGTTGTTGCTGTCTGGGCTCAACGCCACCGTGTTCGAAGGCGCGCCCGAGGAGAGCTGGCGCGCGCGCCTGCCCGCCATCTTTCTCGACGTTGCGCGTTTCGCGCTGATCGGCGTTGGCCTGGTTCTGATGCTGTCGTATATCTGGGGAGTCCGGGTCGGCGGCCTGTTCACCGCGCTGGGCGTCACATCGGTCGTCATCGGCCTGATGCTGCAGAACTCCGTCGGCCAGATCGTGTCGGGCTTGTTCATGCTGTTCGAGCAACCGTTCCGGATCAACGATTGGCTGGACACCGGGACGGCGCGGGGACGCGTTGTCGAGGTGAACTGGCGGGCCGTACATATCGACACCGGCAGCGGGATGCGGATCACGCCGAACTCGGTGCTGGCCACGACGGCGTTCACGAATCTCAGCCGCCCGGCGGGCACGCACAAACTGGCGATGACGACGACGTTTTCGGCCAGCGACCCGCCCGACCGGGTTTGCGCGATGCTGTCGCGCGTCGCTCTGGGGCTGCCGCAGCTCAAGGCCGACAGCGTGCCCCGTTCGGTACCCGTCGGCGCCGGTGAGTACCGCACCTCCCTCGGGCTGAGCTCACCCGCCGACGACGGCGCCGCGCGATCGACCTTCCTGCGCTGGATTTGGTACGCCGCGCGGCGGGAAGGGCTGCACCTCGACGACGCTGACGACGACTACTCGAACGCTGAACGGGTGGAGAAGGCGCTGCGCACGGTGGTGGCGCCGGCGTTGCGGCTGAACGCCGACGAGCAGCGGTCGTTGCATTCCTGCGCGAAACTCGTCCGATACGGTGCCGACGAGATCGTGGAGTACGCCGGTCAGATCCCTGGGGGCATGACCTTCTTGGTCGCCGGGCGCGTGCAGCTGACCGCGATGGCCGATGATGGGTCGGTGGTGCCGGTCTGCACCCTGGTCGAGGGCTCATTCTTGGGCCTGACCGCGCTGACGCGGCAGCCCAACACGGCCAGCGCGTACGCGCTCGAGGAGGTGACCGCGCTGGAGATCGATCGCGAACACGTCGAGCACCTGGTGATGCGTGAACCGTTGCTGCTACAGAACTTCGGCCACATCCTCGAAGAGCGGCAGAGTAAAGTGCGTCAGGCCCGGCGCGGTGAGCGCGTAGCCTGAGGCGCCGCCACCAGGCGTTCCCCCGGGGCAGCCTGACTTGACCGGGTAAGGACCGATACCCTGGGTAAATGAGTCTGCAAGCCCCAACGCGCCCGGACTTGCGCCGGGAGGTCCACAACGCCGCGCGTCGCGCCCGGGTCGCCGCCCGCGCGCTGGCGTTGTTGCCGACCGTCGCCAAGGACGCGGCGCTGCAGTCCGCGGCCGACGCTATAGGCGCCCATACCGAGCGCATCCTGGCGGCCAACGCCGAAGACCTCGACGCGGCCCGGGCCGCCGGCACACCGACCGCGATGCTCGACCGGTTGGCGCTGGACCCCATGGGCGTCGACGGAATCGCCGCCGGCCTGCGCCAGGTCGCCGGGTTGCCGGACCCGGTCGGCGAGGTGCTGCGCGGGTACACCCTGCCCAACGGGCTGCACCTGCGCCAGCAGCGGGTTCCGCTCGGGGTGGTCGGCATGATCTACGAGGGCCGGCCCAACGTCACCGTCGACGCATTCGGGTTGGCGCTCAAGTCCGGCAACGCGGTGCTACTGCGCGGCAGTTCGTCGGCGGCGAAGTCCAATCAGGCCCTCGTCGACGTGTTGCGCGGGTCGCTGATCAGCGAGGACCTGCCCGCCGACGCGGTTCAGCTCCTCTCGGCCGCCGATCGGTCCACGGTCACCCACCTGATCCAGGCGCGCGGACTGGTCGACGTGGTCATCCCGCGCGGGGGAGCGAGCCTGATCGACGCGGTGGTGCGCGACGCCCAGGTGCCCACCATCGAGACCGGGGTCGGCAACTGCCACGTGTACGTGCACGAGGCCGCCGACCTGGACGTGGCGGAACGGATCCTGCTGAACTCCAAGACCCGTCGGCCCAGTGTCTGTAACGCC
The DNA here is from genome assembly GCF_025965855.1 of Mycobacterium sp. GTDB lineage: Bacteria > Actinomycetota > Actinomycetes > Mycobacteriales > Mycobacteriaceae > Mycobacterium. The sequence goes on from NZ_JAOPWB010000268.1 coordinate 5,495, forward strand.
GCCGAGACCCTGCTGGTCGATTCCGCGATCTCCGGGGAGGCCATGCCCAGGCTGCTCGGCGCCCTGCAGGATGCCGGGGTGACGGTTCACGGTGGTCTTCTTGAAGACCCCGACGAGTCCGACCTGCGCCGCGAATACCTGTCGATGGACATCGCGGTGGCGGTCGTCGACGGCGTCGACGCCGCGATCGCCCACATCAACGAGTACGGCACCGGACACACCGAGGCCATCGTGACGACGAATATGGCCGCGGCTCAACGGTTTAGCGACGGAGTCGACGCGGCCGCGGTGATGATCAACGCATCGACGGCGTTCACCGACGGCGAGCAGTTCGGTTTTGGCGCCGAGATCGGCATCTCCACGCAGAAGCTGCATGCGCGCGGCCCGATGGGGTTGCCGGAACTGACCTCGACCAAGTGGATCGCGTGGGGAGACGGGCAGATCCGCCCGGCCTGACGCCCCGAGGAGAAAGCTTTAGGAGAACTGAGATTGTGAGTGTGCCCGCCCGGCCGGCGCCGCTGTTCGCCGACATCGACGACGTCTCGCGGCGGTTGGCCGAGACCGGCTACCTGCCCGACACCGCAACCGCGACGGCGGTATTCCTGGCCGACCGGCTCGGCAAGCCGCTGCTGGTGGAGGGCCCGGCCGGCGTCGGCAAGACCGAGCTGGCCCGCGCCGTCGCCCAGGCCACCGGCTCGGGCCTGGTGCGCCTGCAGTGCTACGAGGGCGTCGACGAGGCCCGCGCGCTGTACGAGTGGAACCACGCCAAGCAGATCCTGCGCATCCAGGCCGGCTCGGGAGATTGGGACCAGACCAAGGACGACGTGTTCAGCGAGGAGTTCCTGCTGCAGCGTCCGCTGTTGACCGCCATCCGCCGCACCGAGCCGACGGTGCTGCTGATCGACGAGACCGACAAGGCCGACATCGAGATCGAGGGACTGCTGCTCGAGGTGCTGTCCGACTTCGCGGTGACCGTCCCCGAACTGGGCACAATCACCGCCGAGCGGACGCCGCTCGTGGTGCTGACCTCCAACGCCACCCGCGAGCTGTCCGAGGCGCTCAAGCGGCGCTGCCTGTTCCTGCACATCGACTTCCCCAGCCCCGACCTGGAGCGGCGCATCCTGTTGTCCCGGGTTCCCGAGCTGCCCGCGCACCTGGCCGAGGAACTGGTGCGCATCATCGGTGTGCTGCGCGGGATGCAACTGAAGAAGGTGCCGTCCATCGCCGAGACGATCGACTGGGGCCGCACCCTGCTCGCGCTGGGCCTGGACACCATCGACGACGCGGTGGTCGCCCAGACACTCGGCGTGGTCCTCAAACATCAATCCGACCAGCAACGCGCCAGCGGCGAGCTCCGGCTGAATTGATGGCCGCCCGCCGCATCCGTCCCAGCCGCCCGCTCGCCCCGCACGGGCTGCCGGGCCACCTGGTTGGTTTCGTGGAAGCACTTCGCGCGCAAGGGATTTCGGTGGGGCCCTCGGAGACGGTGGACGCCGGGCGGGTGATGGCGACCCTCGGCCTGGCCGATCGTGAGGTGCTGCGGGAGGGGATCGCCTGCGCGGTGCTGCGCCGCCCCGATCACCGCGAGACCTACGACGCCATGTTCGACCTGTGGTTTCCCGCCGCCCTCGGCGCAAGGGCGGTAGTCGCTGAAGGCGGGGAGCTCGGCGAGGCGCAGGACGACTCCCTGCCGCCCGACGACGTCGAGGCGATGCGCCAGATGCTGCTGGACCTGCTCGCCGAAAACCCCGAGCTGGCCGACATGGACGAGCGCCTCGTCGCGATGATCGCGCGGATCGTGGAGGCCTACGGCAAATACAGTTCCAGCCGCGGCCCGTCGTTCTCGTCGTATCAGGCGCTCAAGGCGATGGCGCTGGACGAATTGGAGGGCAAGCTGTTGGCGGGACTGCTCGCCCCGTATGGTGACGAGCCCACCCCCACGCAGGAGCAGATCGCCAAAGCGCTGGCGGCCCAGCGCATTACTCAGCTGCGCAAGATGGTCGACGCCGAGACCAAGCGGCGCACCGCCGAGCAGCTCGGCCGCGATCACGTCCAGATGTACGGCATCCCACAGCTTTCGGAGAACGTCGAGTTCCTGCGCGCCTCCGGCGAACAGTTGCGTCAGATGCAGCGGGTCGTGGCGCCGCTCGCCCGCACCCTGGCGACCCGGCTGGCGGCGCGCCGGCGGCGCTCCCGAGCGGGGACGATCGACCTGCGCAAGACGCTGCGCAAGTCCATGTCCACCGGCGGGGTGCCGATCGACGTCGTGCTGGCCAAACCCCGTCCCGCGCGGCCGGAACTGGTTGTGCTGTGCGACGTTTCGGGTTCGGTCGCCGGGTTCAGCCACTTCACGCTGCTGCTGGTGCACGCCCTGCGGCAGCAGTTTTCGCGGGTCCGTGTGTTCGCGTTCATCGACACGACCGGTGAGGTGACCCACATGTTCGGTCCGGAGGCCGACCTGGCCGTGGCGATCCAGCGGATCACCCGGGAGGCCGGTGTGTACAGCCGCGACGGGCACTCCGACTACTGCAACGCGTTCGTCTCGTTCCTGCAGGCTCACCCGAACGCGCTGTCGCCGCGCAGTTCGTTGCTGGTGCTCGGCGACGGGCGCACCAACTACCGCGACCCGGCCATCGACGTACTGGTCGACATGGTGACCGCCAGCCGCCACGCGCACTGGCTCAACCCCGAACCCAAGCACCTCTGGGGCAGCGGCGACTCGGCGGTGCCGCGCTACCAAGAGGTCATCAGGATGCACGAATGCCGGTCCGCCAAGCAGTTGGCGGCGGTGATCGACCAGTTGCTTCCGGTGTGATGTCCGGCCAGCGTGCGTGTCAGTACGGCGACACGCCGCTGTAGCCGTACAAATACGCACCGTCGCGCAGGCGTGGGCGTGGCGCGCGCACGATCGGAGCCGGATCAGGCCAGTAACTCGACGTCGACTTCGAGCTTGCGATAGACCTCCAGGGCGCGCCGGTCGCGCGTCACGAGCGTGAGCCGATGCTCATTCGCGGTCGCGCCGACAAGCGCGTCGTAGACCGAGCCGCCGGCAATCCCGGTCGCTCCGAGCAGCGCTACCAGCGATGCCGCGGCGCGAGCTCCGAGGAATCTGGTCTCGGGGAACGTGTTTGCGAGCAGCTGCGTGATCGTCGCGGGAGTCCTACGGGCCGGCGGCGGTAAGCGGGTCAGTACCGAGAAGGTCTCGAATGTGGCGTGGCCGGCCAGGCCGAGGGTCCGGCCGCGCAGCGCCTGGAAGGTGTCCTCGTGATGATCGTGATCCGCAACCACAAGTGCGACGGCGACGCTGGTGTCGACGAGAACCGCGGCTGTTCTAGCGCTGGCCGGCATCGCGCAATGCCTGCACGACCGCGTCGTTGACCGGGGCTCCGCCAGCAGGTATGACAAAGCGCCCGTCTCGCTCTTCGAGAGAGCCACCGGCGATTGGCTCGACTCGCAGGCCCGCGCCGTCGGCCGTCACCTCGACTTCACCGGGTTGAAGCCCAAGATGGTCACGCAGCACCTTTGGAATAACCAATCGACCTGCCCGATCAATGGTTGCCCGCATGCCTAGACATTACCATTATGCTGCTGACGTCACCCGAGCCGCACGTCGACGCTCAAGTAAGCTGGCACATCGTGCAAAAGCAGCTTCGCAGGTTGGGAGTGATGGGTGGGACGTTCGATCCCATCCATCACGGCCACCTGGTGGCCGCCAGCGAGGTCGCCGACCTGTTCGACCTCGACCAGGTCGTGTTCGTGCCCAGCGGTCAGCCCTGGCAGAAGAGCCGGCACGTCTCCGCCGCCGAGGACCGTTATCTGATGACGGTGATCGCCACCGCGTCCAATCCGCGGTTTTCGGTGAGCCGGGTCGACATCGACCGCGGCGGTCCCACCTACACCAGGGACACGCTCGAGGACCTGCACGCCCTGAACCCCGAATCGCAGCTGTACTTCATTACGGGCGCGGACGCGCTGGAGTCGATTCTGTCGTGGCAAGGCTGGGAGGAGCTGTTTGGGTTGGCGCGCTTCATCGGCGTCAGCCGGCCCGGATATGAGCTGCGCCGCGAACACATCACCGGCGTTCTGGGCGAGCTGACCGAGGATGCGCTGAGCCTCGTCGAGGTCCCGGCGCTGGCGATCTCGTCGACCGACTGCCGCCGGCGCGCCGAGGAGGGCCGTCCCCTGTGGTACCTGATGCCCGACGGTGTCGTGCAGTACGTTTCGAAGCGCCGGCTGTACCGCTCAAACGAAGGAACCGGGCGCCCGAGGACATTGGCGGCGGGAAACAACACATGAACGCCACCCGGGAAGCCATCGACATGGCGACCGTGGCGGCCAGCGCGGCCGCCTCGAAACTGGCCGAGGACGTGGTCGTCATCGACGTCTCGGGCCAGCTGGTCATCACGGACTGCTTCGTCATCGCCTCGGCGTCCAACGAGCGGCAGGTCAACGCGATCGTCGACGAGGTCGAGGAGAAGATGCGCAAGGCCGGCTACCGGCCGGCGCGGCGTGAGGGTGCCCGGGAAGGGCGCTGGACGCTGCTCGATTACCGCGACATCGTCGTGCACATCCAGCATCAGGACGACCGCAACTTCTACGCGCTGGACCGGCTGTGGGGTGACTGCCCGGTGGTGCCGGTGGACCTGGACGAGCCGGCCGGTCGGGACGAGCGGGCCGGGGACCCCGACGACACGGCGAGCGCGCAATGAGGATCCGCCGTCTGGTGATGTTGCGGCACGGGCAGACCGATTTCAATCTCGGCAGCCGGATGCAGGGCCAGCTGGACACCCAGCTCAGCGACCTGGGCCGCGCGCAGGCGGTCGCAGCCGCCGAGGTGCTGGGCAAGCTGCAGCCGCTGCTGATCGTCTCGTCCGATCTGCGGCGCGCGTACGACACGGCGGTCAAGCTGGGGGAGCGCACGGGGCTGAAGGTCTGGGTGGACGACCGGCTGCGCGAGACCCATCTGGGTGACTGGCAGGGGCTGACGCACGCCCAGATCGACGCCGAGGTGCCGGGCGCGCGGCTGGCGTGGCGCGAAGACGCGACGTGGGCGCCGCATGGCGGCGAAAGCCGGGTCGACGTGGCCGCCCGCAGCCTGCCACTGATCGCCGAACTGGTGTCCCGCGAGCCGGAATGGGGCGACCCGAACCAACCCGATCGGCCGGTCGTGCTGGTGGCCCACGGCGGGCTGATCGCGGCGTTGTCGGCTGCGCTGCTGAGGCTTCCGGTCGTCAACTGGCCGGTTCTGGGCGGGATGGGCAATGCCAGCTGGGTGCAGTTGTCGGGCCACTCCGACGGTGACGGCGCCGATTTCGATGCCATCCGCTGGCGCCTCGATGTGTGGAACGCTTCTGCGCAGGTTGCCAACGATGTCCTCTGACCCTTCCCACAAGCATGGGCCCACCCTGCTGGTGTTCGCGGATTCGCTTTCCTATTACGGGCCCACCGGGGGGCTGCCCGCCGACGATCCGCGCATCTGGCCCAATATCGTTGCGTCGCAACTAGGTTGGGATGTGGAGCTGATCGGTCGCATCGGCTGGACCTGCCGCGACGTGTGGTGGGCGGCGACGCAGGACCCGCGGGCCTGGGCGGCGCTGCCCCGGGCGGGCGCGGTGATCTTCGCGACCGCCGGGATGGATTCGCTGCCCTCGGTGCTGCCGACCGCGGTGCGCGAGCTGATCCGCTATGTGCGGCCGCCGTGGCTGCGGCGCTGGGTCCGCGACGGCTACGCGTGGCTGCAACCCAGGCTCTCGCCGGTGGCCCGGTCGGCGTTGCCGCCGCATTTGAGCGCCGAATACCTCGAACAGACGCGCGGCGCAATCGATTTCAACCGCCCCGGCATCCCGATCGTGGCGTCGTTGCCGTCGGTGCATATCGCCGAGACCTACGGCAAGGCTCACCATGGGCGCCCGGGGACGGTGGCCGCGATCACGGAATGGGCGGAGCAACACGATGTTCCCTTGGTGGATCTCAAAGCCGCTGTGGCCGAACAGGTCATGACCGGGCGCGGCAATCCCGACGGCATCCACTGGAATTTCGAAGCCCACCAGGCGGTCGCGGAGCTGATGCTCAAGGCCCTGGCCGAAGCCTTGCAGACAGCTAAAGTGCCCCAAGAGAAACCGCGCGGGTAGCGCCATGACCGTCGTGGTGGTGACCGATGGGTCGTCGCGCCTGCCCGCCGATCTGCTCGACAAGTGGTCGATACGCATCGTTCCGTTGCACATCTTGCTCGACGGCCGCGACCTGCGCGACGGCGTGGACGACATCCCCGACGACATCTACAAGCAGCACGCGACCACCGCGGCGGCCACCCCGGCCGAACTGGCCCACGCCTACCAGCAGGCGCTGGCCGACAGCGGCGGCGATGGTGTGGTGGCGGTGCACCTTTCCTCGGCGTTGTCCGGAACCTACGGCGCCGCCCAGCGGACCGCGGCCGACCTCGACCCGCACGTGCGCGTCGTCGACTCGCGGTCGGCCGCGATGGGAACCGGGTTCGTGGCGTTGGCCGCCGCGCGCGTGGCGGCCAACAGCGGCGACCTGGACGCCGTCGCTGGCGCCGCGAGTTCGGCCGTGTCGCGTGGCCACGCGTTCGTGGTGGTGCACCGGCTGGACAACCTGCGCCGCAGCGGGCGGATCGGCGGGGCCAAGGCGTGGCTGGGAACCGCCCTGGCGCTCAAGCCGCTGTTGCGCATCGATGACGGCAAACTCGTTCTGGCCCAACGGGTGCGCACCGTCACCCACGCGACCGCGGCGATGATCGACCGGGTCTGCGAGGTCGTGGGCGACGGCTCCGCGGCCCTGGCGGTGCACCATGTGGCCAACCCGGAGGGCGCGAACGAGGTGGCGGCGGCGCTGGCGCAGCGGCTACCGGCGTGCGAGCCGGCGATGGTCAGCCCGTTGGGGCCGGTGCTCGGGCTGCATGTCGGCGCGGGGGCCGTCGCGGTGTGTCTGGAACTACCAGAAACCTAGGCCCGCTTAGGCGCGCAGGGCCCGAACGGCATTGTCACCGCGCGGGTGGACGACCTGCGGCCACCAGAACCAGCGCCCGAGCAGGACGGCGATCGACGGCATCAGCAGCGTGCGCACGATCAGCGTGTCGAGCAGCAGGCCGATGCACACGGTTGACCCGAACTGACCGAGCACGCGCAGTTCGCTGCCCAGCATGGAAGCCATGGTGAAGGCGAACACCAGGCCCGCCGCCGTCACGACCCCGCCCGTGCCGGCCATCGACCGGATGATCCCCGTCTTGAGCCCGCCATGGATCTCTTCCCTGAACCGGGACACCAGCAGCAGGTTGTAGTCGGAGCCGACGGCCAACAGGATGATGACGGACAGCGCCATGACGATCCAGTGGATCTTGATGCCGAAGAGGTCCTGCCAGATGAGCACGGACAGCCCGAAGGACGCGGCGATCGAGCTGGCGGCGGTCCCGACGATCACCAGCGCGGCCACCACGCTTCGGGTGAGCAGCAACATGATCATGAAGATCAGCGTGAGCGCCGAGACCACCGCGATCATCAGGTCAAATTTGGCGCCGTCGTGCATGTCCTTGAAGGTCGCGGCGGTACCGCCGAGATAAATCTTGGCGTCCGAGAGGGAGGACATCTTCACCCCCTCCTGGGCGGCGGTGCGCTCGGAATCGACACGCGAGATGCCTTCCGGCGTCATGGGATCGCCCTGGTGGGTGATGAAGAAGCGCGCCGACTTGCCGTCCGGCGACAGGAACATGCGCAGCCCCGTCTGGAAGTCCGGGTTGTCGAAGGCCTCCGGCGGCAGGTAGAAGAAGTCGTCATTCTTGGAGGCGTCGAAGCTCTGCCCCATGACGACTGCGGTGTTGCTCATGGCCTCTATCTGGTTGATCATCGCCGAGAACGTCTGGTACAGCGTCAACGTGATGCCCTTGGTGGCCTTCAGCGTCGCAATCAGCGTGGGGAACAGCGTCATCAGCTCGTGCGTGGCCGAGGCGGTGTGCTGGATGTCCGCCGTGAGTTCGTGGAACTTCTCGGCAAGCTGGTCGAACCCGTCCAATGAGTCGAACAGCGCCCGAGTTGACCAACAGATGGGAACGTCGTAGCAGTGCCTCTCCCAATAGAAGAGACTGCGTATCGGCCGCCAGAAGTCGTCGAAATCCGCGATGTGGTTCCGCAACGTATCGGTGATTTCCGATGTTTCAGCCGTGGTCCGTGCGCTGTCGTCAGCAGCCTTGGAAAGGTCTTGCGTTATCGCGTACTGGCGTTCCGTGACGTCGATGTTGACCTGCAGCTGGTCGGCCAACTTGAGGATGTCGGCCATGCGCTCCTTGAGGAAATCCATGTTCTGCATGGTCGTCTGGCTTTGCATGCTGTTCTGGAACGGAATGGAGCTGTGTTGAATCGGAATGCCCAGCGGCCTGGTGATGTCCTGGATCATCGCGATGCCCAGCGTCCGGATGACGTTCTTCGCCACCTTGTCCAACACCAGCATGTCGGCCGGGTTTCGCATGTCGTGGTCCGCCTCGACCATCAGCATGTCCGGGTTCATCCGAGCCTGAGAGAAATGCCGGTCCGCGGCCGCGTATCCCACATTCGCCGGGGCGCTGGTAGGCAGGTAATAGCGGTCGTTGTAGCTCGTGACATAGCTCGGCAGGGCGACCATGCCGACGAGAACGACGGCGGCACTGACGGCCAGAATCGGTGCGGGCCAACGCACCACCGCGGTGCCGACACGTCGCCACAGCGTGCCCCTGACAGCCCGCTTGCGTTCGAAAAGCCCAATCTTGCTCCCCACGAAGATCACCGCGGGACCCAGGCTGAGGCCGGCCAAGACGACGACCACCATTCCGATCGCGACGGGCGCGCCCATCGTGTTGAACCAGGGCAGACGCGCGAAGCTCAGGCAGTACGTCGCTCCCGCAATGGTGAGACCCGATCCCAGCACAACTGGAGCCACGCTGCGAAAGGTGGTGTAGTACGCCGTTTCCCGGTCTTCGCCCGCCGCGCGTGCCTCTTGGTAGCGGCCCACCAGGAAGATGCCGTAATCCGTCCCGGCGGCGATCGCCAGCATCGTGAGGATATTCGCGGCGAAGGTCGTGAGGCCGAAGACGTTGTTGTACCCGAGAACCGCGATCACTCCGCGCGCGGACGAGAGCGCAATGCCGGTCATGAACAGCTGGACCAGTGTGGTCACGATGGAGCGATAGACCAGCAGCAGCATGATCGCGATCGCGCCCAAGGTGAACAGGGTTATCTTGGCCAGGCTGGCGTTGCCGATGATGTGCATGTCATCGGACAGGGCCGCCGGACCGGTGACGTAGGCCTTGACACCGGGCGGCGGCTGGTTCCGCTCGATCACCTTGCGGACGGCGTCGACGGAATCATTGGCCAGCGTCGTGCCCTGGTTGCCGGCCAGGTTCAACATGACGTACGAGGCCTTGCCGTCCCCGCTTTGGGCTCCCGCCGCGGTCAGCCGGTCCCCCCAAAAGTCCTGGATATGCTGAATGTGCTTGGGATCCTCGCGCAGCAGGCGAATCACGTTGTCGTAGTAATGGTGCGCGTCCTCGCCGAGGGGTTGCTGGCCCTCCAGGACGATCATGACGGTGCTGTTGGAATCGAATTCCTTGAAGTTATGACCCAGCCGCATCATCGCCTTCATCGACGGCGCGTCCAGCGGCGCCATCGGCGCCGAGTGCTGCTCGCCGACGACTTCCAGCGGCGGAACGACGACATTCACCAGAACCGTGACGAACACCCAGCCCAGGATGATCGGCACCGCGAACCAGCGGATCATGTGCGGGATCAGCGGCCAATGCCCGCGCGGGGGGCGCCCGGCCTTCTGGACCCTGATCGGGCCGGTGGCGTCGGTGCCAGCGGTGTCCGGGTGGCTCTTGCTGTTCAGCTCGCTCATGCGGACTTCACCAGGCAGAAGGTCTGGGCGTTGTGGCCATCAGAGTTCTGCTGTTCCCTGACGACTCCGTCCACGGTGATCTTGCAGCTGATTTGGTTGCCGTCGCTTTGCGCCACGATGTTGGCGCTCACCGCGGGCAGTGTGGTCGAGATCGCGAACGACCATGGCAGCGGGGCCCCATTGACCTGGTGGGTATTGGCGTTTTCGTCCCAGTAGTTGATGTTTGCCGTGGTCCCGGCGGCACCGGAAACCTCGTAGACTACGACCTTCGGGTTGAACTGGACGATCTCGATGCCGGCGCCGGCATTCGCGTTGAGATCCTGCGAGCCGAAGATTTTGTGCAGCCGCGACACGACCAGCGCGGATACCGCCAGAACGACCACCAACAGCAGAGGTATCCATGCCCGCTTGACGGCGCGGATTATGACACCGGTATTTGGTCTCGCCACCTGACCGCCTTCCGCTCACCGCCGTCGCCGACAACGCCAGTTGTCGATAGAACCTTTGCTCAGCTAAGAATCGTAAACCTTAGTGCACGGAAACGTTCCTCCGGGTGTGGGCCAATACAGGGCTAGCGCGCCACCCTGCCGGTGACCGGCGGCAGATCGGCGAGCGTGACAATCCCCGGCCTGGCGGCGACGACGGCCGGGACTGCGTTGGTAACCGGCATCGCGGTGTAGATCATTCCCAGTCCCATGAAGCCGGGCTCCGTCCAATCCTTCGGCGGCAGGCAATGCAGGACGGTGCGCATGTTGGGCAATCCGAAAACCTGAATGACGTGGCCGTGCTCGAGCGGTTTGGGGGGAACCACATGGCTGCCCATGGTCCAGTTGAATCCGACGCTGACGACGTTGCGATCGCCTTCCCAGCCGCGGTGGTAGCCGTAGACGCTGCCGACCGTTCCCGCGGGAATCTTCATGAAGCCCAGATCGGAGTCGGCGGTGGCCGCGGTAAACGTGACGTCAAACGTCATCTTGTCCAGCTTGGCCCCGATCGCGTCGGCCATCATCGCGGCCGATTCCGCGAAGACCTCGCTTTCCCTGCCCACGCTCTCGGCCAGTCCGGGAGTGTCGGGATCTTGCGAGAACCCCATCGCCGTTTGGGTTTCCGCCGACTCGTATGTCGAGCAGTCCACCGACTCGGTGATGCGGATCTCGTCGACGCGCTCGCAGGAGGCGCTGAGCACCATCCCGACCATGTTCGTCATTCCGGGATGCGCTCCGCTGCCGAAGATGGTCGAACCGCCCCGCTGGCAGGCGTCCTGGATGCGCTCGCGGTCCTCCGGTGTCTGTTTGCCGCCGGTGATCCAGGCGGCGCTGGTGCACACATTGACGCCCGCCTCCAGCAGTCGCACGAGCTCGTCGATGTTGGGCCACAACGGGTTATAGCAACACGCGTCGGGTTGAAGTGCCAGCAGCGCATCGATGTCATTGGTGGCCTTGACCCCGGTCGGCTCCGCCCACCCGGACAGCTCCGCGGCGTCCACGCCGACTTTGTCCTGTCCGTGGGCGTAGACGCCGACCAGTTCCATGTCCGGTCTGCCGATGATGGCGTGCAGCGATCGCCGCCCGATGTTTCCGGTCGTCCACTGGATCACACGAAACGGACGGTCTGCGCTGGTCGTGCTCATCGGGGCTCCTTTGTTTTGCGCGCGAACGTCGACTTGTTGGGCCGAAACCCGACGGGCCAGCCCAACAACTCGACGTTCACCCGGCTGGAGTCAGGCGTCCAGCCGGGTGAATTGGTCCTGACGGTACTGCTCGACACAGGCGGCGCGCCGGATCTTGCCGCTCGTCGTGGTGGGAATCGACCCGGGCGATACCAGAACGAGGTCCCCGACATTCAAGCCGTGCGCATTGGATATCGCGGAGGTGACGTCGCTCTTGACCCCGCTGAGCCAGTGCGTCGCCTCCTCGTTCGAATCGCCCCGCTTCTTCAGCTCGATGATGGTGACCAGCTTCTCAGTGCTGTTCAGCGGGACCGATATCGCCGCGACCCGGCCGCGTGTGATCTCTTGGACCGTCGCCTCGATGTCCTCGGGATAGTGATTGCGCCCGTGGATGATCAGCAGATCCTTGATGCGGCCGACGATGAACAGCTCACCCTCGGAGATGAAACCCTGGTCGCCGGTTCTCAGCCAGGGTCCGTCGGGCGTGCCCGGCGAAGGGTCGACGAGCGTTGCGCCGAAGCAGCGCTGCTCCTCCGGCGGTTTGCGCCAATAGCCGTCGGCGATATTGGCGCCATGCACCCAGATCTCGCCGACCAAGCCGTCAGGGCACTCGCGGTTCGTGTCGGAGTCGACGATGCGCAGCGTGGGTGTTTGCGGAATTTTGTACTTGATCAGCTCTGTGCCGGTCCCGGCCGAACACCGCCGAGCGCGGCCCGCGGCCAGCTCCCCGAGATCGAAGTGAACCGCCGCCGATGATTCACTCCAGCTGCCGGTCGCCACGAAGACGGTTGCCTCCGCCAAGCCATACGAAGGGCGCAGCATATGGTCCCGAAAATTGAAGTGAGCAAACCGATCAGCGAAGCGTTGCATTGTGGCCGGCTCGACACGTTCTGCACCGCTGATGATGCCCAGCACCCCGCCGAGGTCGAGCCCGGCCAGGTCGTTGTCGGTTGTTTTGCGCGCGGCCAGGTCAAAGGCGAAGTTAGGCGCCGCTGACCACGTTTGAGGACTCCCGGCCAGCGACTGCACCCATCTGGCCGGCCGTTCCAAGAACGAAATCGGACTCGTCAGCTCGCCGCGCCAGCCGTTCAGGATTGGTGCGCAGACTCCCAGCACCAGACCCATGTCATGGTAAAAGGGCAACCACGACACGACCGCGACATCCGATGGGGCTTTAACGCGGGAGTCCGCGAAATAGCCGCGCATCAGCTGCTCGAAATTCACCTGGAGGTTGCGGTGCGAGATCATGACCCCGGTGGGCAGCCGCGTCGAACCCGAGCTGTATTGCAAATACGCGATGCTCGGCAAATCGGCTGTCCGAACGCTTGTTCCGCCATCGGCGTCCAGATTCAGCGAATCTATTTCGACGATCTTCGGAACAGCGTCCAGGCGTGCCTGATCCACATATTCGGCGATATCTTCCGCGACCGCGGACGTCGTGAGAACAACCGCGGGCGACGTGTCGGCAAGGACCGCGCTGACACGCTCATGACTCGAGCCGCGGTGCGGCAACGGCAGCGGAACCGCGATCAGCCCGGCCTGAATCGATCCCAGGAATGCCACGACGTAATCGAGGCTCTGGCGAGCCAGGATCACCGCCCTGTCTCCGACCGACCCATGAAGGCTGAGCTCGCGCGCCGCATTGAGTGTTCGGCGGGATAACTGCGACCACGTGAGGCTCTCGGGAACACCCGCCCAGTCGTCCTCGTAATCGGTAAAAGTGAACGCGATGTCATGGGGCCGCAGGCTGGCGCGTCCGTGCAGCATCGAGAGAATGGATGAGTGGGGCGGTGTCGTCACATTACGTCCGTACTGATCTGTCCAATGCGTCGCATCGGAGTCAGTGGTCAGCCTGTCCTGCGCCGTGGGACAACACGGACATGGCACCGCTGAGGATCTGCGAGAACGGGTCAGCGCCGCCGCCGAATGTCGCCTGGTTGGCCGGCGCGGTGACTTCCGCTGGGTCGAAGCCGTGCACCGGGTCCACCTGAACGGGAGCGGTCGACGGGTCGTCGTTTCGCGAATAGCCCGCGTTCACCCGGGGGATCAGGATTGCGTCGAGCTTGTTCAGCGTGTCCTCCGGGATCCCGATGTAGGCCAACGGCGTGACCAGAGGCAGGTGTTTTTCCGGGACCATGATCGTCGTCTCTTTCGCGCCCCAGGAGTTGATCGTGGTTCTGATGTTCTGCGGCGGCACCATGCTCGGGTTCGTGAAGGCCACCGCGGTGTGACCCGTGGCTAGGCCCAGGAGCGTGTTGGCGAGCGCGAACATGTTGTCCGGCCGGTCCGGGAAGTCCGCGATCGAGTCGTACGCAGCCACGAACTTGTTGGTGTCGTATTGGCTCTCGTACGGCGGTGGCATGCGGTAGTCGAGCGCGGGAACAACGCTGCCGACGGGGAACATGGCCGAGAGGAAACTCTGGCCGAAGGCGTGACGCCCAATCGGGTCGCCGAATGTGGCGAAGTTCAGCGTGTCCGGCGGGGGAGCGGTCGGGTCATTGGCCAGTCGAGCCTGCTCGCCGTCGACCACGAACCCGCCTTCAGACAAGCCGATCGCCGTACCGGGGCGACCGGTGCGGATCGCGGCGTCGAGGTTGTTCACTCCCGCGTCGACCGACTCGCCGACGCTGGGGCCGTTCAGACCCAGGCCGGGGAACTGCTCATCGATCTTGCCGATGCCCGGGAAGAGTCGCTCCAGCACGTGACCCTGAACCTGCCCGGCCGGGTAGCGGACGATTTCTCGCTTCTGGCCGGGGAACCACTGGGCGCCCTCCTCGCGGATGTACTCGTCGTAGGGGATGCCCAGAACGTGAGCGCCTCCGAGGGCGAACGCGGTCTGGTCGCCCGGCGCCCCGGGGGTCGGCGGACCGCCGATGGGCGTGTCATCGGCCGACACCGTCTTGACGCCGAAACACCCTGCGGCGCTGACAGTTACCAGCGCCGTAACTCCTGCGAGTAGTTTCTTCATCCCTACTCCTGACCCCTCGGCTTCTCCAGTTTCACATACATCATGTGTGCGCACTAACCGGGTTGCGGCTCGGCACGCCGGGCCGGCGACCCCCGCGCGTCCACTCGTGACGGCCACCAGTTCGCCCGCCCGACCAGCGCGGCGATGGCGGGAACCGTGATGGTGCGTACCAGGAAGGTGTCCAGCAAAATTCCCACACCGATCACGAAACCGCCTTGGACCACGGTGCCGATGCTGGAGAACAAGAGACCGCACATCGAGGCAGCGAAGATCAGACCTGCCGCGGTGATCACCCCGCCCGTCGAACTCAGGGTGCGAATGATGCCGTAGCGCATGCTGTGCGGAGACTCGTCACGCATCCGCGAGACGAGCAGCATGTTGTAGTCGGCTCCCACCGCCACCAACACCACGAACGCCAGTGGTGGCACGCTCCAATGTAATTGCTGGCCGAGTAGGAATTGGAATAAGACAACGCCGATGCCCACCGCCGACAAATACGAAATGACCACGGACGCAACCAGATACAGCGGCGCGACAATCGCACGCAGCAGCGCGACCAAGGTCAGTAGCACGACGAGGAGGGTTACCGCGATGATGAACCGGATGTCGTGTTCGTAGTAGTCGCGCGTGTCCTTGAGGCCGACGGTGTATCCCGCCATCGATATCTTGGCGTCCGCCAATGTGGTGTTCGGTTGGGCTCCCCGACCGGTCGCGCTGATCGCGTTGACCTGATCCATGGCTTCCGTGCTGAACGGATTGAGTTTGGTCTGCACCAAATAGCGCACCGAATGGCCGTCCGGCGAGATGAATACCTTGGCGGCCTGCTGGAACTCGGGTAAGTGCAGCAGCTGGGCCGGGATGTTGAACCCGGCCATCGCCGGTTGTGCGGCGTCATGCTTCAGCGACAACAGAAACGCCGCGGACTCGCTGAGCCCGACACCCAGCTGTTTGACTTGGTTGACGAGCTGAGCCACCGCGTCGGCCACTTGCCTGCTCCCACCGGCGAACCGGTCCGCGCCGTTTTGCAGGC
The DNA here is from genome assembly GCF_025965855.1 of Mycobacterium sp. Lineage (GTDB taxonomy): Bacteria > Actinomycetota > Actinomycetes > Mycobacteriales > Mycobacteriaceae > Mycobacterium. The sequence goes on from NZ_JAOPWB010000268.1 coordinate 21,044, forward strand.
TGTTCAGGTTCGCCTGCAGGCCACCGGGTTGGTCCATCCCCATGGAATGCAGCACGTCGGTGAGCTTGGTCAATGCACTGCGCAGGCGGTCTGTCGACGCCTTCAGCGCGCGTTTGTCCGGGTACTCCTGCAGTTGGTGGGACAAGTCATCGATCGCGTCGAGGTCTGCCTGATCGCGCGCACCGACCAGCTGCTCAAATGTCCCGCGGGTGGCGCTGCACGACGGATCGGCGTCGCAGATCGGGTTGCCCTGCAACGCCGTCAGCACCGGGCCTATCCAGGCGAACAGGCTCTTGCCGGCCGAGAAGTTCCAGCCCATGGCATTGCTGAGCGAGTTGACGTGGTCGACGAGTTGGGCTGCCAGGTCGACCTCTTTGACCAGCGCGTCGCCGCTGTACTGGTTCTTCGCCGATGAGAAGGCATTCTCCAGTTCCTGCACGCCGGCAGCCAGCTGGTTGACCTGGCCGCGCACCTCACCGAGGCTGTTGGCCAGCGTGCCGGTCCCGTCGACCAGCCGGTTGAGGTCATTGGTGTGGTCGTTGATCATGGTGGACCCGCTGGCCAGCATGGTGCCGATGGCGCCCGCCTGATAGGTGGCTCTGAACTGTTCCGGCACGTTTCCGGTGGGACGGGTGATGCCGCTTACCACCGCGATATTCGGTAATTGGCTGACCCGGTCCGCCATCTGCTCCAGGTCGGCAAGGGCCTGCGGCGTGCGCAGGTCGTGCGGCGATTGGACAAGGATGTACTCCGGGATGGACTGATTCACGTTGAAATGGCGATCCAGCGCGGCATACCCGATGGAGCTGGGAGCCGAAGGCCGAAGGGCCTTCCGATCGTCATAGTTGTACCGCACCAGGCCGGCACAGCTGGCCAGGATGATCAACACGAGCACGCTGGCGACCAGATGGACCCTGGGCCGGCGCACGATGCGTACGCCGGAGCGCCGCCAGAATCGAGCGGTCAGTTCGCGCCGTGGCTTGACCCAGCCGCGTGGGCCGGCGAGCACCAGAATCGCCGGCAGCAACGTCACCGCGGCGAGGAATGCTACGCCGATCCCGATCGCCGACGACGCTCCGACCGTCTTGAAAATTCCCATTCGGGCGAAGCTGATGAGCAGAAAAGTGATTCCCACGGTGGTGGCGGATGCGGCGATCACTTTCCCGATCGAGATCATCGCCCGCTTGACCGCCTGATCGAAATCCGCGCCTGACCGCCGATAGTCGTGATAGCGGCTGATGAGAAAGACGGCGTAATCCGTTCCGGCGCCGGCCATGATCGCGCTCAGAAACACGATGGACTGGTTCGAGACGCCCGAGCCTGTGACCTGCGCGTAGCCCGCCGCCACCGCCTGCGCGATCACCAGGGACAACCCGATCGTTATCAGCGGCAGCAGCATGGTGACCGCGCTGCGGTACACCACCAGCAGGACGATGAGCACCAGAACGGCGATCGCCAGCTCGATCGGAAGCCGGTCCCGATCGCCTGCGACCGTGAGGTCGGCGACGGTTGCGGCGGGGCCGGTGACGTTCGCCGTTAGATGTGTTCCGTCTGGGGCCTGTTCCATGGCGTGTTTGACGGTGTCGCTAATCCGGTTGAAAGCGGCGTACGACTGTGGAGTGCCCAACTCGCCCGCGACGGCGACCGGCAGCACCCAAGCTTTGTGGTCCGCGCTGGTCACGACCGAACGCAGGGGCGGCGTGCTGAGGAAATCCTGCACCATCACGACATCTCGCGTGTCCCGGCGCAGCGCGTCCACCAACTTGCGGTACACGGCTTCGTCGGCGGGGCCAAGCCCCTTGTCGTCGGTCAGGACCACCAACAGGAGGTCTTCCGAACCCGATTCGTGAAATGCCTCGGCCATCTTTCGAGTGGTGACGCTCGACGGTGCATCGCTGGGCAAGATGGCGAGCGGATGCTTCTGGGCCATCTCGCCCAGCGATGGGAGCGTCAGTGGCAGGGCGACCGCAATCGCGACCCACACCGCTATCACCACCCAGGGCCACCGCACCACAAAATCGGCTAGCCGTCGCATTTCGCCCTCACCCTCAAACCGCGCAATTTCGCACTCGGACCCATCTAAGAGCCATCGAACTACTCCCCGTTAGGCAACGCGTCCCCAATGCCCGCTGGCGGCGACCCGCGCGCAGACGGACTTCATCGCTTCCATATAGCGGACAACCGATTTCTGGGCGACCGGATTGTCGGGGAACATGATCGCCATCGCCGTGCCCTCCCCGTACCGAAACACATAGATGGTCAGTTGATATGAATACCGGCCGTCAGAGTAGATTCCTATATTGTTCGCATAACCCAGCTCGGCCGCTGCAAGAACAGCATTGAGCGGAGCGGCGCCGCCATGCAGGAAGTTCGACACCGGAAAGTTCGGCTCCGGCCAGCTCAACCACGGCGCCAATTCCAGCACGCGGTAATACGGCACCTTCGCCAGGTCCAGACCCGAATCGAAAGAAGCCTGTGCCGCCCACGCGGCATCGGCGAAAGAGGCCGCGGCTATCGGCACGGTGATCGGGACCAGGCCGGTAAACCAACCCTGCGTCATGAAATTATCCGTAGTTCTGCGGGTATCCCGGGGAGTGAGGCCGTAATACGTGAGAGCCCCGGTAAACTCATGCTCTACCAGGGCGAGGCAGGCGAACAAGCCGCCGATGAAGCGCGCGCCGACCGCCGTGCAGGCTGCTTCGAACCGCTCCGTCTGCTCGGCGTCCATCAGGAGTTCGGAGACCATCTCACTGTCACTCGGCTCCGACGGGTCACCCAGTGGGAGCGGAAATTCAGGAAATCCACCGTTGTTGTTCTCGGCGAAGTCAATCCACGCGCGCACCTGAGGCGAATCTACGGTTAACGTTGACGCGTACTGGCGCTCGCGGGCGCAGAAATCGTCAAAGCTGCCGGCATCGGGAAGCGCAAGGGGTTCACCACCTCCGCTCAACGCCGCATACATTCCGTTTGCCTCGAGCATCGTTGTGCCAATCAACGTCGCGTCCCCATGGACATGATCCATGGCGGCAAAGAAAGTGAAATAACCCTCGCTTTGGACAATCCCGAAGGTGAAGCAGCCCCATTCGAACGGATTCGGTATGGCCACGACATGCGCGCGTATTTCGTCGACCGTCATTTTGCCGTGCTCGATCGGCGTGAATTCAATATCGGCGGGATCGCTGATGGTATGCCGTATGAACTCTCCATTGCCGGCGTGGTCGAACCAGCTGCGGAACGTGTCGTGCCGGCGCAGGTATGCGTTGACGGCGTGATCCATGGCAGGAATGTCACACTGGCCGGGTACTTCACAGGTAGCGATGATTTGCCGGGAGAAGTCCAGCCCCGCGGAAGTCCGTTCGTGATAATTACGAAGATGTTGGCCCTGCATGTAGCTGACCGGCACGGAACTGGCCGGCGCTTCCCGGACCTTTTCGGTAGCCGCGGCCGTCGGGTGCCAGGACATGACCGACCCCGGGCTCGGCGTCCAGCCACCGAGTGAGCCGATCGTTATTTTCCCGATGCGCAAATCTCTTCTCCTCGGTCTGGACGGCTGCGGTTCGGGCCGCCGGCAGCGACACCAAGATAACGCTCTCGGCGATCACCGGCGCCGACATGCGCGGATCGCCTGCAACTGCTCATCGGCGCGGCGGCCGGTGGCCATGGTGCAGCGGGCCGACACGTGACGATACTTGCCTGAGCCCGCGGCGAAGTACCCATGCTGTAAATACTTCGGCGTCGGCGGCGATTCGGCTGCGGGATTGGGCCGGACATGTGTAGATTACCTAACGACGGTCGCTGGAAGCAGTACGCCGGGGAGTTCCGCCAGGTCGGGTCCTGGGTGCGTGCAGTGAGTGGCCTAAGACGTGGTTCGCAGTTACCACGGTCCGGGCGCCGAAAGGGCCCGCGGGCACATCGAATCTTCGCCCACCGAAGCAGGGAGGACAATCGCATGGCATCCGCCGAAGGCCTGATGGAGCCGGCTTTGGGTTGCGCGGGGTTCGCGATCGTCGGCTACGCGGCGCGTTTTCCGGGTGCCGCGGACGCTGACGAATTCTGGCAGGTGCTGGCCGAAGGCCGGGATGCGGTATCGGAGGTGCCCTCCGATCGGTGGGATGCCGACGAATTCTTCGACCCAGATCCCGATTCGCCTGGGAAGGTTGTGACCCGTCGGGCAGGTTTCGTCGACGACGTAACGGGATTCGACGCGCCGTTTTTCGGCATGTCGGCGCGCGAGGTCAGGTTGATGGACCCGCAGCATCGGCTCTTGCTCGAGACGGCGTGGCGCGCGGTGGAGCATTCGGGCACCGCGCCAACGGCTTTGGCAAACACCAACACCGGTGTGTTCGTCGGTTTGGCCACCCATGATTACCTGGGGATGGCATCCGACGAGCTGACCTACCCCGAGATCGAAGCCTATATGGCAATCGGGACGTCGAATGCCGCGGCAGCGGGCCGGATCAGCTATCGATTGGGGCTGCAGGGCCCGTCGATCGCCGTCGACACGGCGTGCAGCTCGTCGCTCGTGGCGATCCATCAGGCATGCCAAGCGCTGCGCCTCGGGGAATGTGACCTCGCGCTGGCCGGCGGCGCGAACGTGCTGCTCACCCCGGCGACCATGATCACCTTTTCCCATGCGCACATGCTCGCGCCTGACGGCCGGTGCAAGACATTCGACGCGGCCGCGGACGGCTACGTGCGCGGCGAGGGTTGCGGTGTCATTGTCGTGAAGCGGCTCGAGGACGCGATCCGCGACGGTGACCGGATTCGGGCCGTCATCCGGGGCAGCGCGATCAACCAGGACGGCGCATCGGGTGGTTTGACGGTGCCGAACGGCATTGCTCAGCAACGGGTTATCGCCGAGGCGCTGAAGCGCGCGCGCATCGCACCCGGCGACGTCGGATACCTGGAGGCACACGGGACCGGGACATCGCTGGGCGATCCGATCGAGGCCCAGGCCGCGGGTGCGGTGTTCGGCGCGGGGCGCGAGGCGAGCCGCCCGCTGTTGATCGGCTCGGTGAAGACGAATATCGGCCATCTGGAAGCGGCCGCGGGAATCGCGGGCGTGATCAAGGTCATCCTGTCGCTCGAGCACGAGGTACTGCCGAAGCACCTGCACTTTCGCAATCCGTCGCCGCACATTCCCTGGGACCGGCTTGCGGTGCAGGTTGTGCAGGAGGCGACCGCCTGGGAACGCAACGGTCGGCCCCGTATCGCGGGAGTCAGCTCATTCGGGTTTGCCGGGACCAACGCGCACGTCATCCTCGAAGAGGCTCCGGTAGCGCCCGAACACGTAGTTCAGGTGCCCGGCGACCGACGATTCGGCGTGCTGCCGCTGTCGGCCCGCACGCCCGCCGCGCTGGTGCAGATCGCCGATCACTACCGCGGCTGGTTGAGCGCGCACCCGGAGGCCAGCCTGGCGGACCTGTGCTTGACCGCCGGGGTGGGGCGAGCACACTTCGAGCACCGGGCCGCGTTGGTGGTCGATTCGAAGGAATCCGCCGCTGAGTTGCTCGGTGCGCTGGCGGACGACCGCCCGGCGCCCGGTCTGGTGCGCGGAATATCCGACGACACGCCGAAGACGGCGTGGCTGTTCACCGGTCAGGGCAGCCAGTACGCGGGCATGGCCCGGGAGCTGTTCGACACCGAGCCGGTGTTTGCCGAGGCGCTGACCCGCTGCGCGGCCGTGGTGGCTGACGTTCTCGAAAAACCGCTGCTGGACGTGATTTTCGATGTGGATGGCCCGGCCAACGAAGAGGCGCTGCGGCAGACGTCCTACGCCCAGCCCGCCTTGTTCGCGGTGGAGATGGGCCTTGCCCGCCTCTGGCAGTCATGGGGCTTCGAACCCGACGTGGTGCTGGGCCACAGTGTCGGCCAGTATTCGGCGGCCTGCGTCGCGGGCGTGTTCAGCCTGGAAGACGGCGCGCTGCTGATGGCCGAGCGCGGCCGCCTTTTCGGCAGTTTGCCTGCGGGCGGCCGGATGGTCGCGGTGTTCACCCAAGCCGAGCGCGTCGAAAGCCTCACCGACGAGTTCCCAAGTCTGTCGGTTGCCGCCTACAACGGTGCCAACACCGTACTGTCGGGACCCGCGCAGGATCTGGACCAGGCGGTGGCCCGGTTGACGACCGACGGTGTCCGGTGTGACTGGCTGGACACCAGCCACGCGTTCCACTCGGCGCTGCTGGATCCGATCCTCGACGGGTTCGAGTCGTATGCGAACCGGTTCGATTTCAGCCCGCCACAACGGATTATGGTGTGCAACCGCACCGGCGCCGCGCTCGGCAGGAGCGTAAAACTCGACGGTGCTTATTGGCGTCGCCACGCCCGCCAACCGGTGGAATTCGCCAAAAGCGTGCGCACCCTTGCCGATCTGAGTTGCAAAGTGCTGCTAGAGATCGGCCCGCAACCGGTGCTCACCGCCGCGGCCCTGCGGGCATGGCCTGACCCGGCCACCGCGCCGCGGGCGATCGCGTCATTGCGTCGAAACACCGCCGACCACCGCCAGATCACCGAAGCCCTTGCCGACGCGTACGTGCTGGGCCACCTGCCCGACTTCGGCGCTGTCATAGGGCCGGCGCGAAAGCTCGACCTGCCGACCTATCCGTTCCAGCATCGCCAGTACTGGTTTCGAGACAATCGGGTCCGCCCCAACCAACAACACAACGCCGCGGGTACCGAAACCGTCCGGCTTCTCGAGGACGGCCGGATCGAGGAACTCGCCGCGCTACTCGACGGCGCGAGCGGCAATCAGCAGACCGTGGATGTGCTGACAAAGCTTGCCGCACAACACAACCAACAACGTGAAACCCGGTCCATCGCGGACGACCGCTACGAAGTTCGCTGGGAGAACGTTCCGGGGGCCACAGATCCGGAAGCCGGCGAGGGATCTGCCTGGATCCTCATCGGCGATGACGCCGATGCGGTTGGGCCTCTGGTCGACGCGCTCACCGCGCGCGGGCACCACCATCGGATTCTCGGATTACCGGTGTCCGACGCCGACGAGGAACGCCTCGCGGTCGCGTTGCGCGCTGCGGTGGCAGACGAGCCGGCGCTACGTATCGTGCATTTCGCGGCCCTCGACTCCGACACCGCACCGTCGATGCGTTCGCTGCTGCGGATGCAACACCGAGTCCTGCGCGGAACACGGCGCCTCTTTCGGGCCGCTGTCGCCGCTGAACTGCGCAGACCCATCTGGGTGGTAACCCGCGGCGCGCAACGAGTCACTGACGCGGACGCCGTGTCACCGGATCAGAGCTGCCTGTGGGGATTCGGTCGGGCTGCTGCGCTGGAGCATCCGCAAGTGTGGGGCGGACTGGCGGACTTGTCAAAAGGCAGGGAAAACGAAGCCGACGAATGGTCGCGGTTGATCGACCAGGTGGCGGCGGCACCGCGCGAGCCGGCCATCAGGGAAGACCAAGTCGCGCTGCGGGATCAAGCGCTCTACGTTCCCCGGCTGGTTCGACGCGTCGGTCGGCCGATCGCAACACCACTGGCACTGCGTGATGACGCAACGTATCTGGTGACCGGAGGGCTCGGTTCGGTCGGACTGGAAATCGCCGGATACCTCGCCGCGCACGGCGCCCGGCATCTGGTGCTGACCGGCCGGCGCGCGCCCAGCGATGCCGCGCAAGGGCGCATCGATGCGTTGCGTCAGCAGCACGGCTGCGAATTCCTGGTTGTCGCGGCCGACGTCGCCGACGCGCACGACGTCGCGCGCCTCTTGGCCACCGTGCGGGCCGAACTACCGCCGTTGGCCGGCATCGTGCATGCCGCGGGTGAGATCGGTACCACCCCGCTGCGCACCCTGGACGACGCCGAAGTGGATCGGGTCTTCGCCGGGAAGGTCTGGGGTGCTTGGCATTTGAGCGAAGCGGCCTTGGATTTGCGGCTGGACTTCTTCCTCAGCACCTCCTCGATCGCTTCGGTATGGGGCGGGTTCGGCCAGACCGCCTATGGCGCGGCCAACGCCTTCCTCGACGGGCTGGCCTGGCGGCTGCGCGAGCAGGGGGTCCCGGGGCTCAGCGCCAATTTCGGTCCCTGGTCGGCGGGCATGGCCGACGACGAAGCTCGCGCGCGACTGGCTCAGCGCGGGGTCCGGACATTGTCACCTGCCGATGCATTGGCGGGCATGGCCGATCTCATGGCGGCTTCTTCCGCGCAGGGAGCAGTACAGGGCGTCGTGGCCCGGATCGACTGGGCCCGCTTCCTGCCGCTCTACCAGCAGGCGGGGCGGCGGTCATTCCTGGCGGAGCTGGAGCGTGAGGTGCCGGAGTCGGTATCGGCACCGTCCTTGTCCGGGCCGGCCGGGAAGACTCGGCTGGTCGAGCGGCTCACCAACGCGCCGGCGCAGCAGCGCAAGAAACTTCTCACGGATTACCTGCGTGAGGCGGTCGCGGAGGTGACGCGAGTCGATACCGCGGAGATCCGCGAGGACGCCGGATTCTTCGACCTCGGCATGGATTCGCTGATGGCGGTCGAATTGCGGCGCCTCATCGAGCAAGGGGTGGGCAAGGAGATACCGGCGACCCTGGCGATGGACTACCCACGTCTGTCCGACGTGGCGGATTACCTGCTCGGCGACGTGCTCGGGCTCAGCGAGCAGGGATCCCCGAAGTCGGGGTCGCGGCCGGCCTCGGTAGTGACGGGGCGCACGGACGAGCCGATCGCAATCGTCGCGGTGGCGTGCCGTTTTCCCGGCGCACCCGATACCGAAGCGTTCTGGGAGGTGTTGTCCGGCGGTGTCGATGCGATCCGGGAAGTCCCGGATGACCGATTCGACATCGACGAGTTCTACGACCCGGACCCAGATACTCCGGGCAAGATCTACAGCCGCTTCGGTGGATTCCTCGACGGCATCGACGGATTCGATCCGGAATTCTTCGGTATTTCGCCGCGCGAGGCTGTTTGGATTGATCCGCAGCAGCGGTTGATGCTGGAAACGGCGTGGGAGGGCCTGGAACGTGCCGGGTATTCCCCGGGGGCGTTGCGCGGCAGCCGAAGCGGGATCTTCGTCGGGGTGGGCGCCAACGAGTATTCGCATTTGCTGTCCGCCGACTCGGTCGAGAACCTCCAGCCCCACTTCATCACCGGCAATGCGCTCAATGCCATCTCGGGCCGGGTTGCGTTCGCGCTCGGGCTGGAAGGACCGGCGGTCGCGGTCGATACCGCATGCAGCTCGTCGTTGGTCGCCGTCCATCAGGCCTGCCAGGCATTGCACTCCGGTGACTGCGATTTGGCGTTGGCCGGTGGTGTGAACGTCTTGCTGAGCCCGGTGTCCACCATCGCCGCCTCGCGCGCCAGGATGCTTTCCCCCGTCGGGCGTTGCAAGACCTTCGACGCCTCCGCCGACGGCTACGTGCGCAGTGAAGGCTGCGGGATCCTGGTGCTCAAGAGGCTGAGCGATGCCGTGCGCGACGGCGATCGGGTTTGCGCGGTCATCCCGGGCAGCGCGGTCAATCAAGATGGCGCTTCCAGTGGTTTGACGGTGCCCAATGGGGGCGCACAGCAACGTCTTATCACCGCGGCGCTGGCTCGCGCCGGTCTCGACGCCGGGGATGTTGACTACCTCGAGGCGCACGGGACGGGCACCGCGCTGGGTGATCCGATCGAGGTGCAGGCGGCCGGGGCCGTCTATGGTGCCGCTCGCGACGCGGACCGGCCGTTGCTGATCGGATCGGTGAAAACCAACATCGGCCACCTCGAATCGGCATCGGGGGTCGCCGGCATGATCAAGGTCGTGTTGTCGCTGCAGCACGAGATGCTGCCGCAGAGCCTGCACTTTGAGACACCGTCGCCGCATATCCCGTGGGACTCGCTGCCGGTGCGGGTCGTGGACAAGGCGACGCCGTGGCAGGCCAACGGCAGGACGCGACGCGCCGGCATAAGTTCCTTCGGGTTCACCGGCACCAACGCACACGTGCTGATCGAGGAGGCGCCACCACTAGGGGCGACCGCGGACGAATACTCGACGGGCGACATCGCGGAGTTGGACGAGCCAGATGAGCCGGTCGAGGTGCTGCCGCTGTCCGCGCGGTCGCCCCAGGCGCTGGCGGCGTTGGCGCAGCGATATGTGGAATGGCTGAACGCCCACCCAAAGGTCGACATCGCCGAGGTGTGCTGCACGGCCGGGGTCGGGCGTTCGCATTTCGACCACCGGGCCGCGCTGGTCGTCGATTCGGTTCAGAGCGCCCGCGAGGCGCTGGCCGATTTGGCCGAGAACCGGATGCGACCGGGAGTCCTACGGGGCGAGTGCACGGACCTGCCGACGACGGCGTGGTTGTTCACCGGGCAAGGCAGCCAGTACCCGGGGATGGCGCGCGAGTTGTTCGACGCCGAGCCGGTGTTCGCCGACACCGTGACGCGATGCGCGGAAGCGGTGCAGGGCATGCTGCCGCGTCCGTTGCTGGAGGTGCTGTTCGCGACCGACCGGGAAACCGGCGCTGACGCCGGAAAAACACTGCGGCACACCTCTTTTGCGCAGCCCGCGCTGTTCGCCGTGGAGATGGGCCTGGCCCGGCTTTGGCAGTCGTGGGGCGTCGAGCCCGACGTGGTGCTGGGGCACAGCGTGGGCCAGTACGCGGCGGCGTGTGTGGCCGGGGTTTTCGGCCTCGAGGACGGAGCGCGGCTGATGGCCGAGCGCGGCCGGCTGTTTGGCAGTCTGCCCGACGGCGGGCGAATGGTGGCGGTCTTCGCCGATGCCAAGTACGTCGAGGAGATCGCCAACGAGTTCCCCCGCGTCTCGGTCGCCGCCTACAACGGCCCCAACACGGTGCTGTCGGGTCCCGGCGCGGATCTCGAACAGGTCGTCGCCAGGGGTGGCAACGACGGGATCCGTTGCAGCTGGCTCGAAACCAGCCACGCCTTCCATTCGGAGTTGCTCGAGCCGGTGCTCGGTGAATTCGAGTCGTACGCGGCGCGGTTGCAGTTCGCTGTGCCGACGTTGCCGCTGGTCTGCAACCGCACCGGCGCCGTGCTCACGGCGGAAACCCCTCTGGACGCGCAATATTGGCGGCGGCATTCCCGCCAGCCGGTGCAGTTCGCCGAAAGCGTGCGCACCGTGGCGGCGCTGGGGTGCTCGGTGTTGATGGAGATCGGTCCGCAACCGGTTCTGACCGGGGCCGCGGTCCAGGTCTGGCCGGAACATCTGGCCGCGCCGCGTGCGATTGTCTCCCTGCGCAAGGGCGTCGGCGACCGGCGCCAGATCGCCGAAGCGCTGGCCGCCGCCTATGTCAGCGGCCATCGGCCCAGGTTCGCCGCGCTGCAGCGTCAACCTCGCCGCAGACTCGAACTGCCCACCTACCCGTTCCAGCGGCGTCGCTTCTGGCCCAAGACCTCCGGCGTCGCCGGCATCGACGGACAGGGCGCCGGCGTATCCGGAATCCTGGGTAGTGCAAAAGATCTCGCCTCCGGCGACTCCGTCTACACCAGCCGGCTGTCGGTCAAGTCGCAGCCCTGGCTTTCCGATCACGTCATCTACGGCACCGTCGTCGTTCCGGGGGCGACCTATGCGGCGATGGCCCTGGCCGCGGTTGGCCCGCCGGGGCGGGTGCAAGACGTCTTTTTCTATGAGCCGATCATCCTGACCGAGAAGACTTCTCGCGAGGTGCAGCTGACTTTGCATCCGCTGGAGGACGGCTTGCAAGACGGGGCGGGCTGGAGCTTCCGAGTGCACAGCCGACCGTACGGCGTCCGCGATGCCGAATGGTCGTTGAACGCCGACGGCACCGTCATCGCCGGTGTCACTGGTGTCGAGGCCGACCCGGCCCCCGATCCGGCGGATCCCATCGACGCGGCAATCGAGCGGATGAACCGCATGCGTCCGCAGCAGCTGTTCGAGACCTTCGCCGACATGGAGCTGGCATGGGGGCCTAACTGGTCCGGTTCTTTGAAGTCGCTGTGGCTCGGGGAGGGTGAGGCGATCGGCGATATCACCGTCGGCGAAGAACTCGCGGAACATCTCGGAACCGAGCCGATGCATCCGGTGCTGCTCGACCTGTGCACGGGCGTCGCCTTCCCGGCGTTCCCGGCACTTCTCGCGGCCGAACAGGGGGTGAACGACCTGTTCTTGCCGTTGCGGTACGGGCGGGTGGAGCTGCGGGAGAAGATGCCGCGGCGGTTTTACTGCCGCGCGAGGTGGCACACCAGCGGCCTCGACAGCGAAACCCAGGTCTTCGATCTCGATTTCGTCGATCGGGATGGCCGCCGCCTCGGCGGGATTCGCGAGTTCACGGTCAAACGCGCGCCCCGAGAGGCGTTGTTGCGCGGGCTCGGCGGCGATGCCACCCGGCTGCTCTACACCCTCGGCTGGCACGAAGTGCCGCTGCCGGCATCGAGCGGGGGTGCCGGAAACGCGATCGGCAACTGGCTGATCGCCGGATTCGAGGAACTCGCGGCCAACGTGCCGGGCTGCATCTCTTTTGACCGGGCCTCGATTTCAGTGGACCCGGAGCCCTTGGGGCGGCTGTTGGCGCAGGCTGACGAGCGCGGTATGCCGTTCTCGGGCATCGTCTGGCGCAGCACCGGACCGGGTGCGGGAGAGTCGAGCGCTGAATCGCTCGCGCGGCTGGAGATGGAGATCGCCCACCTGCTCAGCGCCGTGCACACTCTGCAGGGCCTTCAGACCGATGGGACGGGGAAACTTCCCGGCGGGCTGTGGATCATCACCGAACGGGCCGTGGCGACCGAATCCGGCGAGCCGGTCGACCCGGTGCAGGCGGCGCTGTGGGGACTCGGGCGCACCATCGTCAACGAGGAACCGGCCCTGCGCTGCAGGCTGGTCGACTGCGACGGATCCGAGCAGGCCGTGCAGTTGCTCGCCGGGCTTCTCGGCGAACCGGGGCCGCCCCTCGAGGAACCGGAGCTCGCTTTGCGCCAAGGCAAGTTCTTGGCCTCCCGGTTGCTGCAATGGTCGCGCAGCGGTCATCTCGCGGTACCGCGAGCAACCGATTACGTGTTGGCGCCCACTGAACGCGGCGCGATCGACAACCTGCGTCTGGCCGAGGCGGAAGTGCCGCCGCCGGACGACGGCTACGTGCAGGTCCGCGTGGATGCCGCTGGTTTGAACTTCCGGGACGTGCTGAACGTGTTGGGTCTCTATCCGGGCGATCCGGGCCCGATCGGTGGTGACTTCTCCGGCATCGTCACGCAGTTGGGCAGCGGCGTCACCGGACTCGAGGTCGGTCAACGCGTCTTCGGCTTCATGCAGGGCGCATTCGCCAGCCGATTCAATGTGCCGGTCCAATTGCTGGCTCCGGTGCCCGATGGGGTCAGTGCGGTGGCGGCGGCGACCATTCCCGCGGCGGCGCTCACGGCCCGGCTCGCGTTCGACTGGGCGCAGCTGAAGCCCGGTGACCGTGTGCTCATTCACGCCGCCAGCGGTGGTGTCGGATTGGCCGCCATCCAGATGGCGCAGCAGCACGGTGCGATCGTCTTCGCCACCGCGAGCACCTACAAACGCGCGACACTGCGCAAGCTGGGCGTGGAATATGTCTACGACTCGCGCAGTACGGATTTCGCGGATCAGATTCTGGCGGATACCGGCGGCTCGGGTGTTGATGTGGTGCTCAACAGCCTGACCAATGAGGGGTTTGTCGAAGCGACCGTGCGGGCCACCGCCCGGCACGGCCGTTTCGCCGAGATCGCCAAGCGAGACATCTGGACGCATGCGCAGATGGCGGCGGCCCGTCCCGATATCGCCTACGAAATCGTCGCGCTGGACGCGACCACTTTGCAGGAGCCCGATCGTATTCGTGGCCTGCTGGGCGAGGTGTCCGACGGGTTGGCCAGCGGCGAGTGGGCGCCCCTTCCCGCCGAGATCTACCCGCTGACGGAGGCGAAGACGGCATTTCGCCGGATGCAGCAGGCGCGTCATATCGGGAAGATCGTGCTGCAAATGCCGAACCCGTTGCAGCCGCGCGGCGATCGAAGCTATCTGATCACCGGTGGACTCGGCGCGATCGGCCTGCACACGGCGGCCTATCTGGCCCAACTCGGCGCCGGTGACATTGTGTTGACCAGCCGGCGCGCCCCCGATGCGGACGCGCAGCGGGCAATCGAGGACATCACCGAGCGCTACCGGTGCCGCGTCCATACCTTCGCGGCCGATGTCGGCGACGAGGCGCAAGTCGCAAAGCTGCTGGAGCGGATCCGCGCGGAGTTGCCGCCGCTCGCGGGAGTGGCGCATTTGGCGGGCGTGCTCGACGACGCGCTGCTGTCACAGCAGAGCCTGGAGCGTTTCCGGACGACGTTGGCGCCCAAGGCGTTTGGTGCCTGCTACCTGGACCGCTTGACGAAGAACGACAATCTCGACTTCTTCATCGTGTCCTCCTCGGTGTCCAGCCTGCTCGGTTCGCCCGGCCAGGCCAACTACTCGACGGCCAATGCGCTGCTCGACGGGCTGGTCGCGGAACGAAAGGCGCAAGGCTTGCCGGCGACCGGCGTCAACTTCGGTCCCTGGGCCAAGGGGGGCATGGCTTCTTCGGAGGCCGCGCGCGGCAATATCGGTGCGCAAGGCCTGGTTCCGCTGGAGCCCTCGGCCGCCCTCAGCGCGCTCGCCGAGGTGGTCGCCAACGGAACTGCGCAGGCAACGGTCATCAAGGCCAACTGGCAGCGTGCCGCGAAGGTGCTGGGCAGTTCCCGCCCGCCGATTCTCGACCTCGTGTTGCCGAGCGCCGTCACGGAGGCAACAGGCGACAGTGAGTTGCTCCGGCAACTGCAGGAGATACCGGTGGCGCAGCGCGCCAGTTTCATTACCGAATTCCTGCAGCGCGAAGTGCAGGGCTTCCTGCGGCTCGCGCAACCGCCCGCCGCGACCAGTCGATTCCTCGACCTGGGCACGGATTCACTGATGGCGGTCGAACTCCGCAACCGGTTGCACAGCCAGTTCGGTGGCGCGTTCACGATCAACGCGACCGCGGTATTCGACTATCCGACGCTCGGCGGGCTCGCCGAGTATCTCGCAGGTCAGCTACCGGAGTCGGACTCAGAGTCGGGCCCACAGTCGGACCCTCAGCCGGGCGCCCAGTCAGGTGAAGTCGAATCCGTCGGTGCGTCCGAGCCGACATAGAAACGACCCCACGCCGCCGTCCGGTAACGCCGCGCTGACCACCAGTGCGTCGGCGCAGGCAGCGACGAGCACCCGACGTCGACGTTGGCCGCAGCGAACCGGTTGCGCGCCAAGGACTCTCGGTTAGAACGTTGGCCCTACGCGGCGTTTGTCAGCGACGTTCCAGCCAGACCGCGTTCGAGTTCTAAGGCGACGTCTGGGTTGAACGTGCGATGACCGGAAACACGGTCTGCATTCCCTTTCGGCCCTTGATCGCAACCTGCTCCGCGGGGCCCCAGACGTATTTCGCCTCGGCGAAGGCATGCACGGCATCGGTGGTCATCACGGCCGCGCGCCCGCCCCGCCCGGCAATTCCGGCCAATCGGAACGCGACGTTAGTCGCGTCGCCGATCACGGCCTCGACCGTTCGAGTCATTGCGGCGATCGCGGCCTTGCCCTGCACCACAGCCCAGCCCATGCGGATCGGCGAGCCGTCCGGCGCACGGAGCGGGAGTTTGGGCGCGAGATACTCGACCTCCTGGTTCGCAGCGAGCGCGAAATCGATCGCGAGCTCATTGGCATTGGGAAGCGTCCGCAGTCCCCAGACCGCATACAGCGCATCGCCGGCGTAATGGTTGAGCGTGCCGCGATGGGTGCGCAGCACTCGGCGGAGTTCGTGCCAAAGGTCGTTCAGGCTCTCGGCGATCACCTTGCTGTCGGTGACTTCCGAGATCGTCGAGTAGTTGGTGATATCGCCCACCACCATCACCATGATCTCCTCGACGATCCGGGCCTCGGTGAAATCTGTGCCGGCCTCCCCGACGGCGTTGAACCGGTCCGATCGAAACCTCAGCGCGAGGTCGCCTATGCGGATCTGGTCGTTGGGCCTGAGGGGGACCAGTACGGCGCGTTCGAGCCGCTCGCCGTTGAGTAAGGTTCCGTTGGTGCTGGTGTCGATCAGGAAAGCCTGGTCGGTGGCGGGGTCCAAGCGGATCTCGAGGTGGTTCCGGGAGATGCCCGGCTGGTTGATCACCAGTCGGCGTTGTTCCGCGATACCCGAGCAATCTCGCCCGACAAAAAGTTGATCGAAAATGGGCACGATGCGCGCGCCGTCCTCCGCGCGCATGATCAGGTGGGCCTCCGGCTCGCCCCGCCAATCGGCGTCCACGGTTAACAACCTAGCCGCTTGTGTTCACCGCCACCATCTCCCTGAGGCAAGCGCGGCAGGGCCGCGGTCACCGAACGAGCGCCGGATGTGCCTCAAGGGCTATTTGGGTTGCGCGTCGCCCAGCCTGTAGGGCGGCGTCAATATTTTTGAAGTCCAACGGACCGATCGCGGTGACGTCCGGCTGGATGACGGCCGCAACGTGAGGGAGCTCGTGCAGGTTCGGAGTTGACCCCGCAAGGTCAAGGGCGCGAAGCAATGTCTCTTGCACCGGCGGTAAGGCGACATCCGAGCCGGTAACGAGCCGCCGGACGAACGGGAGCAGACGAAAGCCCTTCGACGGCACGTAAATTCGACGTAGATCGATGCAGATGACGTCGCCGTCCGGGTCTGCGCACATCACGTCGGCCGGGAGGTTGTTCAACAGTCCACCGTCGACGATCAGCCGCTCGCCTTGCTGCAGCGGCGGAAGAAGACCGGGGATCGAGACCGAAGCGCGCACGGCGAGCCACAGAGACCCACGTCTGTGAATGATCTGATTGCCCGTGATCATGTCCGCCGAGATACAGAAGAACCCCTTGGGCAGATGCTCGATCAACCTGCTGCCGAAGAAGCCCCCCACCAGCCGATCGACGCGTCGACCTCGAGTGAAGGCCACCGCAGGGATCGTGTAGTCGCCGAGTGGGTTGGCTTCTGCCATGTACTTACGTGCCGCGGCAATCGCCTCCTCGCCGTCCAACCCCATCGCGAAGGCCCCCGCAGCAATGGCACCGGCGCTCGTTCCGCCAAACCGATCGATGACGACGCCTGCCCGGGTGAGCTCGTCGTACACACCGAAATGTGCGAGTCCTCGAGCGCCGCCACCCCCCATCACGAGACCTAGGGATCGGCCGGCGATTCTGCGAGCCAGAGCACCGATGCCATCGTCGTCGGCGGAGTGATGCGAGACCGGCCGCAGCAGTTCCCACCAACTCGGATCCGGTTCGCTCATGCAGGTGATCAGGTGGGTTGGCCGCCCCTGGGCGACAAGCGGATCGAGGCCGGTCGGCGGATGTTGTTCCGCCACAAGGACCACGAGTCGGTCGCTTTGCGCGGCAACATATCGTCGCCAGAGATCACCTGACCCTCGGTCGGCCACCACCAGGACCCAGTCGTTGCTTCGCTCGGCCCGATCAAGGGCTTCGCTGAATCCTTCTACGAGCTCACCGTAATTTTGGACTTCAGCGGTGGTGTCGACGGGCGGAGCGATCACGGCGGTCTGACCGTGTGGGCGCAGTCGAGTAGCGATCGTGTCGACGATCGGGGCTGCGTCGGCCTCACCGGTCGACAGCACGCCAATGACGCGCGGACGTTGAGAGATGTTCGCGGATCGGGACTGTTGAAGCATCCTCGCCAGCGCTCGCAGCATCACCGATTGGACCCGCGGAGTCGTCGCGAGCATTTCGGCGAACGTGTCGGCGGCGATCCTCCACACGACGCCGTCCCGGACAGCCCTTACTCCAGCCGAGCGGGGAGCGCCGGCAATCACGCCCAATTCCCCGATTGAGTCGCCGGACGCCATCTCCCGGATCACCTGCCCATCGGCACCGACAATCGCGAACCGCCCCGAGGCAACCATATAGATGGCATCCGATGGGTCTCCGACACGAAAGAGCCACTCATTGGCGGGAATGTGAAGGCGATCAACGGCGCTCGAGAGTTGATCGAGTTGTTCATCGTCCATGTCGGCGAGTATCGGAACGCTCCGGAGCGCGGCCCGCTCGTCAGCCGCACGCGGTGCGGGCTGCTGTTCTTCAGCGCTCATGGGGTGCGGCTTCTTTCAAAGCGTTCTCAAAGCCGGGCCAGGTCGTAGTCGGCGATCTGTTCGATGAGAACCTGCAGGTGGTCCTGCGAGGAGCCCAGCGTGTGTTCGATCGCGGTGAGCCGGGCCGCATAGTGCCCGACCGGATACTCCGCGGTCATGCCGATGCCGCCATGCAGCTGGATAGACTCCTGCGCGATGTGCCGGCCCGACCGGCCGATCTGCAGCTTGGCCCGCGACGCGATCACCGGGTCCAGGTTGCCGTCGGCGACTGACATCGCAGCGTAGAAGGTCATGCTGCGGGCCAACTCCAGCGACACGTACATGTCGGCGGCCCGTTGCGTGAGCGCCTGGAACTTGTTCAGTGTGACGCCGAATTGCTTGCGGGTCTTGAGGTAATCCGTCGTCAGGCGCAGCGCCTCCTCCATGGCGCCGACCGCTTCGGCGCACAATGCCGACTGGATGCGGATGATCGCGTCGCGGATCGCGGTGGAGGCGTCCACCGCGTCGCCGAGGGGCTCGGCGGGCGCCGATTCCAGTTTGATCTGGGCGCCGCGCTGTCCGTCGAACGTCGGGTAGGGGTGCCGGTCCACCGCCTCCCCGCTCACCAGGAACAATCCGGTGCCGCCGTCCGGCAACGCGGCGCTGATCACCAGCGTGTCGGCGCAGTCACCTGCCGGCACGGGGTTCTTCGTTCCCGTCAACGTCCACGAATCACCTTGCCGCACAGCTTGTGTCGCGACGGTCGCGCTGGGCCGGCGGTGACCGGTTTCCAGGTGCGCGAACGCGAGCAGCTTCTGACCCGCCGCGACCTCGTCCAGCAGCAGCTTTTGCGCGTCGGTTCCTCGCTCGGCGATCAGCGCACCGGGCGCCAGGGCCGCGTGCACGATGGGCTCGGGCGCCAGCCGTCGCCCAACCTCGGTGAGCACCACCATGATCTCGATCTGGCCCGCCTCCTCCGGCTCGAATCCGAGGCCCAGAATCCCGGTGTCGGCCAGCTGGCTCCAGACATCGCGGCTCCAGCCGAGCTCGCTCTCGATGATCTTGTTGCGGCTCTCGGCGTCGTAGGTGCGCGACAGGAGGTCGCGGGTGGTGTCGCGCAGCAGAGCCTGCTCGTCGCTCAGCTGAAAGTCCATGGCTGCCTCACAATCCGAGAATGGTGGACGCGATGATGTTGCGCTGCACTTCGTTGCTGCCACCGTAGATCGACGTCTTGCGGTAGTTGAGGTAGCGCGGGGCGCTGGCCTGCGCCCACGGAGGCGACGCGATGTCGTCACCGTCGATCGGCAGCGCGTCGGGGCCGGCTACCTCGACGAGCAGCTCGGTGGCCAGCTGCTGCAGTTGGCTGCCGCGCATCTTGAGTACAGAGGAGGCCGGGTTGGGCTTACCCTTCGCGGAATCCGTGGTCACCCGGGACTGGGTGAGTTCCAAGGCCAGCACCTCGTTTTCGGCCTCGGCCAGGCGCGCCGCGAAGAGCGGATCGTTCAGCACTCCGGTCTGTGCGGCGTGCTTTTTCACCTCGGCGAGTCGGACCTTGGTCCGGCCCACCCCGGCAATGCCGGTGCGCTCGTTGCCCAGCAGGAACTTCGCGTACGTCCAGCCCTGGTTCTCTTCTCCGACAAGCTGATTGGCGGGCACCCGGACGTCTTCGAAGAAGACCTCATTGACCTCGTGGCCGCCGTCGATCAACTTGATCGGACGCAGCGTGATGCCCGGCGTCGCCATGTCGATGAGCAGAAACGAGATGCCTGCCTGGCGCTTGGGCGCCTGCGGGTCGGTGCGCACCAGGCAGAAGATCCAGTCCGCATACTGGCCCAGGGTCGTCCACGTCTTCTGCCCGTTGACGACGTAGCTGTCGCCGTCGCGGACCGCGGTGGTGCGCAGCGACGCGAGGTCGGAGCCGGCTTCCGGCTCGGAGAACCCCTGGCACCACCAGATGTCGATGCTGGCCGTCGGCGGCAGGAAGCGCTCCTTCAGTTCCCGGGACGCGAACTCGGCGATCACCGGGCCGACCATCTTGACGTTGAAGTTGAGCGGCTCGGGAACGCAGGCCAGCTGCATCTCGTCTGCCCAGAGCTGGAACTGCGTGGGAGTCCAATCCTTGCCGCCCCATTCGACCGGCCAGTTGGGCACCGCGAGTCCGTGGTCGTTCAGGATTTTGTGACTGGTGACGATCAGGTCCTTCGTCACCGGTGCCCCCTGGCGCACCGCCTCGCGGAGTTCCTCGGGGATCTGGGTGGTGTAGAAGGTGCGAAGTTCGTCGCGGAACGCCGCTTCCTGCGGTGTGAGCGCCAGCTGCACGGCAGCCTCCTTCGCTTGAGGTGAACGTCGCGAACCTTTCCATCTTGGCCCATCCCGTTCGGTGCTTGTGCACAGCCTCGGATTAGTCCACACGCGGGACTCGCGACGCCGCCGCGGGAGGTCGTCGCGGCGGTCGGCGCACCTACGGTCAGCGCATGCGAACAGAACTGCCCGCCGAGCGATTACAGCGACGACTCGGCGCTGGCCCGGAGAGTGATTCGGGCGCCGAGCCCGCCGACGAATCGGACTCAGACCAAGAGGCCCCGGGCGAGGACCAGAACTCGTTGTTGCCGCGGTGGCTTCCCGAGGCCGCCGAGAGCCGGGGCTGGGTGGCGAGGATGCGCGCCGATCCCGGCCGCGCCGGTGCCATCGCCTTGGCGGTCGTGGCCGCCCTCGCGGTGCTCGTGACGGTCTTCACGCTGGTGCGCGACCGGCCCGCGCCGGTGATGTCGGCCAAGCTGCCACCGGTGGAGAAGGCCGCCACCGCAAGCCCCAGGTCGTCGGCGAGCCCGGCTGCCGGCCAGCCGGCCGGTCCCGACCGGCCGGTGGTGGTCAGCGTGGTCGGCCTGGTGCACACGCCGGGGCTGGTCACCCTGGCGCCCGGCGCGCGTATCGCCGACGCGCTGCAGGCCGCCGGGGGACCGGTGAACGGCGCCGACACCATCGGATTGAACATGGCCCGCCCAGTCGCGGACGGCGAGCAGATCGTGGTCGGGCTCGCGCCGGTTCCGGGGCAGCGGACGGCACTTGGCAGCTCGGTGTCCGCGGGGACGTCGCCGGCATCCGGGGCGCCGGGGCCGGTTTCGGGGACGGTCAAGCCGAAGGCCGGCGAGGTGCTCGACCTCAACACGGCGACCCAACAGCAGCTGGACGCCCTGCCCGGGGTCGGGCCGGTCACCGCCGCCGCGATCGTGGCGTGGCGACAGGCGAACGGGAAATTCAGCAGCGTCGACCAGCTCGCCGATGTCGACGGCATCGGTCCGGCGCGGCTGGAAAAACTGCGCCCGCTGGTACGTGTTTGACAGCGGTGTGCGACCCGGCCCGCGGCGAACCGGCCGCCGCGCGCGTCGATGTGCGGCTGGTACCGGCCGCGCTCACCGGCTGGGCGGTCACCGCCGCCGGGATCTGGTGGCCGGTCGGACGGGCCGTGGCGTCGTGCTGCGTCGTGCTGCTCGGCGCGGCGGCGGTGCTGGCTTGCTACGCGGCTCGCAGGCCCGGCCAAGCCCGGCGGATGCGGACGGTCAGCGCCGGCCTGGTGGCGGTCGGCGTGGTGGGCGCGGGGTTTGGGTTGGCGATCGCGCTGCGCACCGATGCGGTCGCTCGCCACCCGATCACCGGGGCGTTCGGCGCGGCCGCCCCGGTGACGGTCACCCCGACCGAAAGCGCGCGGTCGCTGGGCCCGGGCCGGCTGATGTTTCGCGCCACCCTGCAGCGCCTGCGCGACGACAAGATGTCCGGCCGCGTGGTCGTCTTCGCCCGCGCATCCGACTTCGGCGACCTGACGGTGGGCCAGCCGGTGCGGTTCACCGCGCGCATCAACCGTCCGGGCCGCCGTGACCTGACGGTCGCGGTGCTCAACGCGTCGGGGCGTCCGACGATGGGCACCGCCGGCCCGGTGCAGCGGGCCGCTCACGCCGTGCGCGGCCGGTTCGCCGCCGCCGCCCGCGAGGCCCTGACCGGGGACGAGGCCGCGATGCTGCCCGCCCTGGTCCTCGGCGATACCTCGGCGGTCAGCGGCGAGACCAGCCGCGACTTCCGGGCGGGCGGCATGACGCACCTGACGGCCGTATCGGGGGCAAACGTCACAATCGTGTGCGGCGCGGTGCTGTTCTCGGCCCGGTTGATCGGCCCGCGCGCCGCCGTCGCCCTCGCCGCGGTGGCGCTGGTGGCGTTCGTCATCGTCGTGCAGCCAACGGCAAGCGTGCTGCGCGCCGCCGTGATGGGCGCCATCGCGCTGACGGCGATGCTGTCTTCGCGTCGGCGGCAAGCGATTCCGGCCCTGTCGGCCACGGTGCTGATATTGCTGGCAGTCGCTCCGCACCTGGCCGTCGACGTGGGCTTTGCGCTGTCCGTGTTGGCAACGGCCGCGCTGATCGTCATCGCGCCGGCGTGGTCACGGCGCCTGGTCGGCGGGGGCTGGCCCAAGCCGCTGGCTGATGCGCTCGCCGTCGCGTGCGCCGCACACGCGGTGACCGCCCCGCTGGTCGCCGGCATCTCGGGCCGGGTCAGCCTGGTCGCCGCGGCCGCCAACCTCGCGGTCGCGCCCGTGATCGCGCCGATCACCGTGCTCGGCAGCGCGGCGGCCTTGTTGTGCGTGCTGTGGCCCGCCGGCGCGGCGCTTTTGATCCGTTTCACGGGCCCCGAACTGTGGTGGGTCCTGAACGTGGCGAAGTGGTCGGCCGACGTGCCCGTGGCGACGCTGCCCGTGCCGGCCGGTGTGCCCGGTGTGGTGGTGGTCGCCGCGGGCACGGTGTCGGTGCTTCTGGTGGCCAGGCTGTTGTGGCGGTGGCGCTGGTTTCGCGGCGCGCTCGGACTGGCCGGGGGAGCGGTCGTCATGGGCGCGCTGGCCTGGTCGCTGTCCGGACTAGTGGTGATCGCAAGCGCGGCGTAGCGGGTCGCCACCATCGGAGTAGTCGGCCGTTAGTCAGAGCCACGTGACACCATCGTGGGGTGAGCGAGATTGCGCACTTGCACCTGGTCTTGGGGGACGAGGAGCTGCTGGTCGAGCGGGCCGTGGCCGATGTGCTGCGGTCGGCGCGCGAGCGGGCCGGCACTTCTGAGAACCCGGACGTTCCCGTGAGCCGGATGCGGGCCGGCGATGTCGGCACCTACGAGCTCGCCGAACTGCTGAGCCCGTCGCTGTTCGCCGACGAGCGCATCGTCGTGCTGGAAGCGGCCGCCGACGCGGGCAAGGAGGCGGCCGCGATCATCGCCTCGGCCGCCGCCGACGTTCCGGCGGGCACGGTGCTGGTGGTGGTGCACTCGGGCGGCGGACGGGCCAAGGCGCTGGCCACCGAGCTGCAGTCGCTCGGCGCGCAGATGCATCCGTGCGCGCGGATCACCAAGCCGAGCGAACGCGTCGACTTCATCCGCAAGGAGTTCCGGGCGCTGCGGGTCAAGGTCGATGAGGAGACCGTCACCGCCCTGCTGGACGCGGTCGGCTCCGACGTGCGCGAGCTGGCCGCCGCGTGTTCGCAGCTGGTCGCCGACACCGCGGGTGCCGTCGATGCCGCCGCGGTGCGCCGCTATCACAGCGGTAAGGCGGAGGTGAAGGGCTTCGACATCGCCGACAAGGCGGTGGCCGGCGACGTCGCGGGAGCCACCGAGGCGCTGCGCTGGGCGATGATGCGCGGCGAGCCGCTGGTGGTGCTGGCCGATGCGCTGGCCGAGGCCGTGCACACCATCGGCCGGGTAGGGCCGCTATCCGGGGACCCGTATCGCCTGGCGTCGCAGCTGGGCATGCCGCCGTGGCGCGTGCAGAAAGCGCAGAAGCAGGCCCGACGCTGGACGCGCGAGACGGTGGCGGTCGCGATGAAGGTGGTGGCGGAACTCAACGCCAACGTGAAGGGGGCCGTCGCCGACGCGGACTACGCGCTGGAATCGGCGGTAAGGCAGGTTGCCGAATTGGTGGCCGACCGGGGCCACTGAGCAGCCTAAGAGGCCGTCCGGGCCTCAGATCTTGCCGAGGGCCCGCGCCAGCGCCGACTTCTTGTTGGCGGCCTGGTTCTTGTGGATGACACCCTTGCTGGCCGCCTTGTCCAGCTTGCGGTTGGTCGAGACCAGCAACTCCGCGGCCTTCTCTTTGTCGCCGCCGTCGGCGGCCTCCCGGAAGGCGCGGACGGCGGTACGCAGCGAGGACCTCACCGACTTGTTGCGCAGGCGGGCGCGCTCGTTCGTCTTGATGCGCTTCTGCTGCGACTTGATGTTGGCCACGCGTGTGTTCCTTCGCAAATCTCGACTGGGTTGGGCAAGTCTGTAAGGCGCCCGGCGACGGGCAGCGACTGTTCAGGGTACCAGCGCACCGCTGAATCTCCCAAAGCGAGGCCCACTGGCCTGCCGAAACGGCCCCGGTGGTGCAGCATGTGATGGGTGAGCCTTCGAACGCTGCCAACCGGGACCTCGCGAACGTCCCGCACAAACGCCCGGACGTCCAAACGGTACGACGGCATCTTCGACGGTTACAACAGACTCGGTAGCTACTCGAAGGCCTTCGACGAGATGTTCGATGCCCAGGGCAACGTCCGCGGACCGTACAAGGGCATCTTCGCCGAGCTTGCCCCGTCGGATGCCTCTGAGCTGGAAGCCCGCGCCGACGCGCTGGGCCGCGCCTTCACCGACCAGGGCATCACGTTCTCGCTGTCCGGCCAGGAGCGGCCGTTTCCCCTCGACCTCGTGCCGCGAGTCATTTCCGCGGCGGAGTGGACGCGACTCGAGCGCGGCATCACCCAGCGGGTCAAGGCGCTCGAGCATTACCTCGACGACATCTACGGCGAGCAGGAGATCCTGCGCGACGGCGTCATCCCTCGCCGTCTCGTCACGTCCTGCGAGCACTTTCACCGCGAGGCGGTGGGCATCGCCCCGCCCAACGGCGTGCGCATCC
Organism: Mycobacterium sp.; assembly: GCF_025965855.1. Taxonomy (GTDB): domain Bacteria; phylum Actinomycetota; class Actinomycetes; order Mycobacteriales; family Mycobacteriaceae; genus Mycobacterium. The sequence continues at coordinate 45,951 of NZ_JAOPWB010000268.1, forward strand.
ACGTCGCAGGCATCGACCTCGTCCGCGACGCAAAGGGCGATTTTCGGGTGCTCGAGGACAACCTGCGCTCTCCGTCCGGTGTCTCCTACGTGATGGAGAACCGGCGCACGATGGCCCGGGTCTTCCCGAACCTGTTCGCCACCCACCGGGTGCGGTCGGTCGGCGACTACTCGTCGCATCTG